>JAABTD010000111.1 GCA_011390065.1 Desulfobacteraceae bacterium | reverse complement strand
GTGTGCTCTTCCGATCTCGTCAAACAGGATCCGCCGTCCAAAGCGACCCCCGGGAGGTAAACGACATGGAAGCCGAACACGCGGGCCCGGTCGGGGGAAGCGGGTCCCGTCGTCCGGTTGCGGTCCATGACCCGGGACGCCGCGCCGAACCCGGTCTGCGTCCGGCTGGACAACGTCCATGAGCTGCGGGCCGCCGAGGCGTTCGGACAGTTCGACCGTTCGGGCCTGTCGTGTCTCGAGGAACTCCGCCGGTTGGAGAACTGCCGGGAGGGGGAATGTTTTCGGGTGCGGATTCGGAAAGGGGAAAACCTAAAACGAACGACATATCCAAGCTTCGCATTGACTGGATGATGAGCCCGTAAACCGCCTTCATGGCCGGGGAATCGCCGATAATGCCGTGGAATCCGTCCTTGCTGCTCAGTTCCCGCTGAAGATCGGTGATGAGCGTTTCCTTACGCATCGGCCGGCCTTCCCTTTGGCGCGTCAAGAACCTTGCGAATGATTTCGTCCATATCTTTTTTGACCACGGGCTTCATGACATATCCCTGGATGCCCATTTCTTTGCACTTCTCATCGTCAATCTGATTGCTGAAACCGGTGCACAAGATGATGGGGATTTCAGGGCGGATCTTTTTGATGGCCATCGCCAGCTTGTCGCCCGTCATGTTGGGCATGGTCATGTCGGTGAAAACCAGGTCGAATTTATCCGGATGGGCTCTAAACGCTTCGAGGGCCTCGACGCTGCCCGTTCGCGGCGTCACGCGATACCCCAGGCGCTCGAGCAGCTGCTGTATCATCCGGACAATGATCGCCTCATCGTCGACCAGAAGAATCCGCTCGTTGCCCCCTTGAATGGGGCGGGCCTCATCCGCGGGTTGGCTCACGGGGCTTTGGCTTTGTTTGATCAGGGGCAAACAGACCCGCACTTCGGTCCCCCGGCCGGGTTGGCTGAAAATTTGAACAACGCCCCCGCAGTTTTCGACAATGCCCTGAACCACGGAAAGGCCGAGTCCGGTGCCTTTGTATTTTTCCTTGGTGGTAAAATAAGGGTCGAAAACCTTGTCGAGGATATCCTTCTCGATGCCGATGCCCGTATCGGTCACGGTCAAAAGCGCGCAATCGCCGGTTGCCTGATTTTTGAAGGGGAATGGGTCCTGTTCCATGGGCGCTTTCTCGAGGCGGATGGACATTTGACCGCCCTCTTCTTCCATGGCGTGATACGCGTTGGTGGCCAGGTTCATGGTGATTTGATGGATCTGAGTCGGATCCGCCATGACGGGGCCGCAGACGGGATCGATGTCTGAGTGAAACGCGATGTTTGTGGGAATGGTGGCGCGGAGCAGTTTCAGAACTTCCTTGACGATGGGCTGGAGCCGGATCGGCTTCATTTCCTGCTCGCCCTGGCGGCTGAAGGCGAGGATCTGTTTGACCAGATCCCGGGCTCTCAGCGTACCGATAAGGATGCCGTCGACATGGGACTTGAGCCGGCTGTCCTTGAGAATTTCGTCTTGCAACATCTCGGCGTAACCCAAAACAGGAAAAAGGATATTGTTGAAATCATGGGCGATGCCACCCGCAAGCGTGCCGATGGCCTCCATCTTCTGGGCCTGTTGCAGCCTGGCGGCCATGGCATTTCGCTCGGTGAGATCCCGGACGATGGACACCCTACCGGTTCTCTTGCCGGCGTCGTTTTTGAGTTCCAACACGGTGTGTTCCGTGGGAAAAATCGTCCCGTCCTTGCGCTTCATCGAAAATTCGAAATGGTGCAAATGCCCTTCCTGCTGAATGGCGGCGCGGAGTTCGCGCCCGAAGGTCTCGAGATGGGACGCGCCGACATGAAGTTTGTCCGTTGCGTCGCCGACCATCTCGTCCATTTCATATCCGAAAATCTTCGATGCGGCCGTGTTGCTTTCGATGACCGCCGGTGGACTCTCCGCGTTCAGCACGAAAATGGCGTCCACATGGCTGTTGAACACCTTCTCGAATCGCTCCCTGGATTCCCGCAGTTGATGTTCCACGCGTTTGCGGTCCGTGATGTCGCTGGCGATGGAAAACAGTCGTTTTTTATGGCCCACCTCGATGATTTCCGCCCCATACAGACAGATGAGGTCCGATCCGTCCGCACGCGTCAAATTCAGCTCCCAATCCTGAACGCGCCCGTGGTGGTGGAGAAGGTGAGACAATCGGCGTCTGTTCCGGGGCGAAATCAACCCCAGTTCGACGGACCGTTTGCCGATCGCCGTCTCCCGACCGTACCCCGTGACCCGGGCAAAGGCGTCGTTGACATCGAGATACCGGCCGGTGTCCACCTCGCTGATGGTCATGAGCACCGGGGCGCTATGGAAAGCCTTTGAAAATTTTTCCTCCGAGATGCGCACCGACTCTTCGGCGCGCTTTCTTTTCGTCACGTCCTGCACGGTCCCGATAATGTTTGTCACGCTGCCGGCGTCGTTTGTCAGCGGCCTGCCGATGGCGTGATAAAACATTTTTTTACCGCTCGGCAAGCTCACTTGGAGGTCGATGCTGTAGGGCGTCGCATTTTCAATGGCGGCCCGGATGCGCCGTTCGAGTTGAACGGCGTCTTCCGGATGATGGAGCGCCATCACTTCCTCATAGGAAGGCGGACCTGATTTCGGGTCGCGTTCAAATAATTCATAAACGATGTCCGCCCAGACGATCTCCCCGGAGACGACATCATACTCCACATGTCCGATGCGCGCGGTCTTCTGGGACTCTTTCAACCGCCTTTCGTTTTCGATCAATGCGTGTTCGGCTTTTTTCCGCTGATGGACGTCTGCCAGCACCCCTTGAATGACGGCGCCGCCCCGTGCATCTGAAACCGAACGGCTGGAGGTTCTGACCCATCGATAATCGCCGGCCTTTGTCAGCATTCGATATTCGTCTGGAGTGTAAAGCCCCTGAAGAACATCGCCAAACGCCTTTTGAATGTCCTCGAGATCGTCCGGGTGGATCAATTGAAAAAAGTTCCTTCCCATCAGTTCATCGGGGGAATACCCCAGCACTGATTGAATCGGCGGACTGACGTAAAGAATCGCGCCGTCCGGGCTGACGGAATAGAGCACGTCGTTCAGATTTTCGACTATTTCGCGGTAGCTTGCTTCGCTCCGGCTCAACGAATCAAGGAGGCCGTTTTTTTCTTCCAACGCGCGTTTGAGCAGGACATTTGCGTAACCCGTCTCCGATATCAGGCTGGCCAGTTTCGTGTAAAACCGCATCGCCGTATCCACCGTTTCGCGACGCCACCGGGGCGTGCGCCGCAGCGCGGCGATGTAGGCGTCCTCGTCAAAACCATAAGTCCTGGCCTGCAAACGAAACGTTTCGATATCCAGCGCCTCGTCTTCAAATAAAAATTGCCCCAAATACAGGTTTCCGACTTTTCGACCTCCCACCAGGATGGGCGTCGCGATATCCCACATGTTGTTTTTACACCGGTAAAGCCTGAATGTGCCGGGCGCCACGCCGTTGGAAAGCTTCAGATCGCTCTCCCGGCAATTTTTCAATGTTTGGGGATGGACGCGGTGAAATTTGACGCAGATGTCCTGCCATCCCGTTGCAACAAGCACGTTGCCCGCCATATCCATGATCGCCACGCCGATGTTCGTCAGACGAAAAAATTCGTCCATCAGGGACTGGATGGCGTCGATATCGACGATGCCCGCCAGATCGAAATTTTGACCGCCGACACCTTTTTCCGCGGTTGTTTCAAGAAAAGCAGGATCGGCGATCATTTTTTCCAATTCCGCGACCCTTCTTTCCAATGCTTCGTATGATGGTTTTGCGTCCATGGCGGATCATTTCCCGTGCGGTTAGAACATCTTTTCTCAACGTTTTTCTATACCATATGCAGCCAAATCCCGAAACCACGTTCCGCAAAAATGTCCGGTCTGCACCGACGCCCAAAGCTTTGAACACGGGGCAGACCCTTCTTCACACCTTCATCGACCCACCGATTAACCCCGATACAAAATGAGAGGCCTCTTTTCTGGACGAAGCGATGGATCGGTTGAGGGCGTTCATCGATTCGGATCTGCCTTTTCTGGAGGAGGAGCGGGAAAAGCGGCTGGAACGTCTGACGGACACCCTCAACGATTACCATCAGCCGCTTTCTCAAAAAACGCGTCAGCTTCTGGAGGCGGGCTATGGCCGTTGCCGAAAAGCGGCGGACTCCGGAATTGCTCGATCTGCCCGTGGGGAGACCCGGAACCGGATGCAGGCCGAACGGGACCGGATCGCGATCCCCTCACATCGTCAACCGCAAATAAATGCCGCCGACCACGGCGTAAAGCAACGCCAGAGCAGTGACCAGAGCGCAGGCGCCGGCCAGGGACTTGTGGAGCAGCCCCTCCCGGATCCGTTCCCCGAAGCCCAGCAACCACCCCAGGGCAAACCCCGCCAGCAGACCCCCTCCATGGGCATAATTGTTGATGCCCGGCATCATCCCGATGATGAGCAGCCCGATGAGCCAGCCGCCCACCTGGCGCAACAACGCCTGGCCGTAGGTTCCGCCCCGGCGCCAGGCATAATAGACGATGGCGCCGATAAAACCGCAGACGGCCGCCGATGCGCCGATGGTCAATCGGACCCCGAACAGATAGGAGGTCGCAAACCCGCAGACGCTGGTGAGGGTGAACAGAACGATCATCCGATAGGGGCCGTATTCCTGGAGGATCAATTCCGACAGGTTCCGGAACGCCAGCATGTTGAAGACGATGTGGAGCAATCCCCCATGGAGGTAGGCCGCCGTCAGCAGGGTCCACCACCGGCCGTAGCCGTCGATGGGAACGGTTCCCGTGGCGCCCAGCATGAACAGGCTCTCGGTTCCGGGGGACAAGGCGGTGAAAGGGTTGGCCGGAGAGAGCCGGATTCCGCCGGGCGACAGGAGCAGGGACGCCGCGTACATGGCCACGTTCAGGCCGATGACGATGGTGACCAGGTTCGCCGGGTTCTGGAAGGCGCGCGTCCAGGGGTTGTTCTTCAGGGCCGATCCCGGTCGACCGATGCCGCAGTAGGGGCACCGCGGTTCATCAACGCTGATGAGCTTCCGGCAGTTGGGGCAGAGGATGGAGCGTCTCGGTTCGTGCGTCATGGTGTCGTTTTCGCCTCCGGATATTGATTCGGGGTTCGGGCCGCGGGATGCCGGCGCCGGAAAGGATACTATACCATCTCGTGGCGGGATGTCAAAATTCCCTCTTTCAACGCAATCCCCATCACCTCGCTGAACTCATCGGCGAACACGACCCGAAGATCGTTTTTCACCTCCTCCGGCACGTTGACCATGTCGTGACGATTTTTTTCCGGGAAGACGGCGGTCAACGCCCCGGACCGATGGGCCGCCGGCAGCTTTTCCTTCATGACGCCCACCGGCAGGATACGTCCGGTGCGGGTCGGTTCGCCGTCATGGTCACTTGGCTGCGGTATTTGGCGTGGATTTTTTTACGGGAGGGTTGGACAACCGCCTGTGGCATTTCATCACCCAGCATTATCATTGCTCCCAATTTGAATTGTTGGCATAACGCTGCAAGTCACTGGGGGGCGGTAAGCTCGTCCAGCGGAACAAAGAGCTGGAGAAACGCGGTCTGCGCTTCGTCCGGTACGCAGACGACTTTGTCGTCTACGTCCGCGGCAAGAAAGCCGCGGAAAGGGTGATGCAATCGGCGAAGACGTTCATTGAACGACGTTTCCGGCTGAAAATCAACCAAGGCTTCTCCCTATCCCGATAGCCGCTTTTTCATTGCCATTTATAACTATTTTTCATTCAAGAGAATCCCAAGTAGGAACATTTCTTTCCGGTATTTTATCCAGAATAGACAGGACTTTCTTTTTCAAATCAGGAATGGATTTTCCGATCAATTTTTCATCAAGAGATGATACCATTTCTAACTGTGTAAGCTGTACAGTAATCATATAATTTGTTAGCTGATTAAGTGAGACCCCTTGATATTTGGCTTCTCTTTCAAGGCGTTTTTTAAGATCGATGGGCATTCTGAGTGTAAGAGTAAGACTTTTATTCATTTTCAGCCCTCCATATAATGCAGAAATCTCTGGGCGTAACGAGCTTGAAGGCGAAACCACTCAATTCTCCGCCCTTGA
>JAABTD010000110.1 GCA_011390065.1 Desulfobacteraceae bacterium | reverse complement strand
CATGATCCGGCCGGGCGCTCTGCACCGGGCCAACGGGGGGTATCTGATCCTCGACATTCTCAAGGTCCTCCAGCAGCCTTTTGCCTGGGAGGGGTTGAAACAGGCCCTGAAAACGCGGGAAATCCGGATCGAGTCCCTGGGGCAGATGTACAGTTTCATCTCCACCGTTTCGCTGGAGCCCGAGCCGATCCCCCTGAAGGTCAAGGTGGTTCTTCTGGGCAGTCCCATGTTTTATTTCCTGATCCGCCACTATGATCCCGAGTTTGCAGAGCTGTTCAAGGTCGCTGCGGATTTCGATTTCCGGATGGACCGGAATGCCGAAAACGAGGCGGCCTATTCCCGGCTGGTGGCCACCATGGCCCGCAAAGAAAAGCTCCGTCCTTTCGACCGCACCGGCGTGGCCCGGGTCATCGAACACAGCTCCCGGATGGTGGAAGACGGGGAAAAGCTTTCCGCCCTCATGCGCTCGGTGATCGATCTCCTGCGGGAGGCCGACTACTGGGCCGACAAGAACGGCAACGGCGCCGTGGGCGCCGCGGAAGTGGACAAAGCCATCGACGCCAGGGACTATCGATCGGACCGGATCCGGGAAGCCTCGCAGGAGCAGATCCAGCGGAACATCGTCCTGATCGACACCGAAGGCGAAGCCGTGGCGCAAGTCAACGGCCTGTCAGTGCTGCAACTCGGGGATTTCGCTTTCGGAAAACCCACCCGGATCTCCGCACGGGTTCACCTGGGCAAAGGCGATGTGGTGGACATCGAGCGGGAGGTGGCCATGGGCGGCCCCATCCACTCCAAGGGGGTGCTGATCCTGGCCGGGTTCCTCCACGGCCGCTATGCATCGGACCAGCCCCTGTCGCTTTCCGCCAGCCTGGTCTTCGAGCAGTCCTACGGCGGCGTGGAGGGGGACAGCGCTTCTTCGGCTGAACTTTACGCCCTGCTGTCGGCCATCTCCGAGGCGCCCGTCAAACAATCTTTTGCGGTGACCGGTTCCGTGAATCAGCACGGCCGCGTGCAGGCCATCGGCGGGGTCAATGAAAAGATCGAGGGATTTTTCGATGTCTGCAACGCCCGGGGTCTGACCGGAGACCAGGGGGTCCTGATCCCGGTTTCCAACATCCCTCATCTGATGCTGAAAAGCCGGGTGATCGAGGCGGTCCGGGACGGCCGGTTCCATATTTATCCGGTGGAGACCATCGACCAGGGCGTCTCTATTCTCACCGGGGTTCCGGCCGGGGAGCCGGATGCGGAAGGCCAATATCCCGAAGACAGCATCAACGGCAAGGTCACGGCCCGATTAAAGGAAATGGCCGAGAAACGGATGGCGTTCGCCCGAAAGATGAAAGCCCAGGCAGATGAAAAGGAGGAGGGATGAGCAACGGGACGCCCATTCGACGGATTCTGGTGGCCCTGGACGCCTCCCCCGCCAGCGTGGAGGGGTTGAAGGCGGCCGCCGGCCTGGCCGTCCGCCTGGAGGCGGAGCTGGTGGGTGTTTTTGTGGAGGACGCCGATCTGCTCCGGGCGGTGGAGTCGCCGTTTATCCGGGAGGTCTGTTTTTTTTCCCCTTACGCCCGTCGCCTTGACCGGCCGCAACTGGAGCGTCAGTTGCGGGTTCAGGCGGAAGGGATACGGCGCGCACTGGCGCAAATCGCCTGCCGGCGGGGGCTGGCCTGGGATTTTCAGACGCGTCAGGGGTCGGTGGCCCGGGAATTGATCGCCGCCGCTTCTGAAGACGATCTGATTATTCTGGGACGGGTCGGCCGGTCCCTGTCCGGGCCGAGACGGGTGGGCTCCACGGTCCGGGCCGTGATTTCCGGGCGGCGGGGATCGACCCTGATCCTTCGTCAGACCTTTTACGCCGATCCGGCGGTGGCGGTGTACGACGGCACGGGTTCGGCGCGAAAGGCCCTGGATGTGGCCGCTCATTTCATGACCGACAGGGAAACGCCGATGCGGGTGTTTCTCCTGGCCGACACCCGGGAAGCGGCCGAAGACTATCGGAGCGATGCGGAGCAATGGTTGAAAAAGGCCGGGCTCACCGCCCGGTTCCGGCCCCTCATCAGCTCCGCGGCCGCGGTCGTGGTTTATTCCGTTCAAATGGAAAACACGCGCGGCCCCCTGGTGCTGCCTGGCGAAAAATGGCAGGGACGCGAGGAGGAGCTGCTCAATCTGGTGGATGAGATCGACAATCCGGTGCTGGTGGTGACATAACCCATAACCTATTATTTTTAAAGGAGGAAACCCATGAGCAAATCGCATTGTTTTACCAAATGGATCGCCGTGACGGCGGGCCTGGCCCTGGCCCTGGTTTTGGCCGTGGGCGGCCCCGCCGCCGCCCAGATGGAATCGGACACCATTGTCCGCCTGGCTGAAAAAGCCCGGAACGGCGTGGTCAATATCCGGACCGTAAAAATCACCGAGCAGGGCGGCCGGGTTTTCCGTCATTTTTTCGGCC
The DNA here is from genome assembly GCA_011390065.1 of Desulfobacteraceae bacterium. Taxonomy (GTDB): domain Bacteria; phylum Desulfobacterota; class Desulfobacteria; order Desulfobacterales; family JAABSP01; genus JAABTD01. The sequence continues at coordinate 13,198 of JAABTD010000110.1, read as the reverse complement.
CTTTCGGTCCGCAACAGCCGGAAGGCCGGGAGAACCCCTTTCATCGGTTTTTCGGTCCGTTCAACGAGGACGCTCCCTCCCGGGAATTTCGGCAGAGGAGTCTGGGGTCGGGCTTTCTCATCGACAAGGAAGGGTTTATCGTCACCAACAACCACGTGGTGGAAGGCGCCGATGAGATCAAGGTGCGGTTGACCAATGAAAAGGAGTTTGACGCCGAAATCGTGGGCCGGGACGCCCATACCGATCTGGCCCTCATCAAAATCGATCCTTCCGGCGACCTGGAACCGCTGCCCTGGGGGGATTCCGAAAACCTCAAGGTAGGTCAGTGGGTGGTGGCCATCGGCAGTCCCTTCGGCCTGGAACAGACCGTGACCGCCGGCATCGTCAGCGCCAAAGGCCGGGTGATCGGGGCGGGGCCTTATGACGACTTCATCCAGACCGACGCGTCCATCAACCCCGGCAATTCCGGCGGCCCGCTTCTGGACCTGGCCGGCCGGGTGGTGGGCGTCAACACCGCCATCGTGGCGTCCGGACAGGGGATCGGGTTCGCCATCCCCATCAATCTGGCCCGGTTCATCGTGGAACAGATCAAAGAAACCGGCCAGGTGAGCCGCGGATGGCTCGGGGTCGGCATCCAGAATCTGACCGATGAGCTGAAGGAATACTACAACGTGGACCTGGACCAGGGGGTGCTGGTGACCGAGGCCTATGAAGGTCAGCCCGCAGCGAAAGCCGGCATTCAACCCGGCGACGTCATCACCGCTGTGGACGGCGAGCCGGTGGCCGATGCCCGGGACCTGTCGTCGGTCATCGCAGGTTTGCCCGTGGGGAAAAAATCCAAGATCTCCGTGGTCCGGGACGGCCGGGAAAAAAGCGTGACCGTGACCCTGGGCCGCCGCTCCGAAGGGGAACAGGTGGTCCTCGGGGAACCGGCCATTCCCCGGAAGGACGAATCGGACAATCTGGGGTTGCACCTTGTCGATCTCACGCCCCAGCTTGCCGAACGGCTGGGGTTTGAAATGGCCTCCGGCGTCGTGGTCAGCCGGGTGTCGCCCGGCAGCAAAGCCGACAAGGCCGGCTTCCAGCGGGGCGATCTCATTCTGGAGGTCAACCGGAAAGAGGCCCGGACCGTGGACGAATTGAGGCGGGAACTGGATGGCCTTAAATCCGGCGACGAGGCCCGGTTTCTGATCCGACGGCCCGGGGCCGGGTTGAACGTGATCACATTGACCTGGTAAACGCAGAACGCCGGGGCGCATCGCCGCCCCGGCCTGGCCGGGGTCTTTTCGTCAGGACTAGTTCTCTCCTTTGCCCGGGTCGCCGATTTTCATGATGATGATCGGCAGCCACAGGCCGGCCCCGACGAGGTTGAAAAAAATGATGGGCAGCGATCCAATGATGATGCCGTAGATCGCCCAGGTGGTCAGCCCGGAGACCAGCATCAGCATGAATTTGAGATCGATGCCGGCCACATTTCGGGTCCGGTAGGAATGCAGCAGTTGGGGCGCGGCGCTGAACGTGGTCAAAATGCCCGCCAGAAACCCCAGCAGGTCGACCCAGGTCATGGTGAGGAGAGATTCCATTGATGATTCCTTAAAAAAGAGGGACAAAGGGACAAAGGGAAAAGGGACAAAGGGAAAGGCCGAGGGTCTGCCGTTCTGTTTACTTTGTGCCTTTGTCCCTCTGTGCCTTTGTGCCTTATTCATTCATTCAGGCTTCTGCAACGGCCCCTTGCCCGCCTTTCTCCGAATCCAGTTGGCGGAATTGAGAATGCTTTGCTGATGGATGATGGTTCGGAGCGTCTTTTGTTTGCCCGGAAATTTGATGAGCGACAGGCCGACGACGATGGCGAGCAGGCCCTGACCCGGCAGGACCAGCATGGCCAGGCCGGCGAGGATCAGCATCCAGCCCAGGAGGTTTTTCACGATCAGGTAAGGCAGGTCCAGGACCGTGCCCCTGACGTACTTCCGGAGAGACTGGTCTTTCTGGCTCACAAGGTAGTCTTGGGGCAGTTTGATGATGATGAACGGCAGTCCAATCAGGGTGGCAAGAAAAATCAGCAGGGAAGAAGCCCCCGCGGCCCACAGGACATTGGGATGGGCGTCCATCCAGCGCAAAACGAAATCAACGATTTCCCTCATCGGCTTGCCTTTCTCCGTGGTTGCGGTCCATTGCGATGTTCATATCATCAAGAGGATACCGGATCGAGTGGAAAATCGCCATAGGGTGCAGGCAGTATTCTCCCCCATTTTTTAAAGGGGGGCGGAGGGGATTATAGCCGGGCGTCCTTCCACAAGTCAGGCAACACCGATTACCTGGTCAAGGGCGAGGGGCCGGGGAGCAAGCTGGAGGATGGCGTCGGGGTTAGGGACCTTTCCCTCTTCAAACCCCCAACATAAAAATTGATCGATCCACATTCAAAATATGTTGATCAAACGGGGTTGCCGCCGTAGAATAAGCGGAATTTACGCGCGTCCAGACCTTGCCGTTTGACGTGATGGGTGTCTTGTTACCTCTGATTCTGGATAGTTGTATGAAATCAAAGACACTAAAAAGGGATCCGGCGCCGTCCGGGAATGCAAAAGAGCCGTCGGCCGGCAAGCTGGGCACTTTTGCCGGCGTCTTCACCCCAAGTGCGCTGACCATTCTCGGCATTATTCTTTTTTTACGTCTGGGCTACGTGGTCGGCGCCGCCGGGGCCGCAAAGGCGTTTGTTATCATCGCCATGGCCAATGTTATTTCGGTGCTGACCAGCTTTTCCCTGTCGGCGGTGGCCACGAATCTCAAGGTCAAAGGCGGCGGAGACTATTATCTCATATCAAGGACCCTCGGCGTCGAGTTCGGGGGGGCCATCGGCTTTGTCTTGTTTCTGGCGCAGGCGGTTTCCATCACGATCCTTTTGAACTGGCTGGATTCAGAAAACGAATCCGGGATCGGGTTCAGAGAGTTTCTGTTCGGTCGCCAACTGAGAACGGTATTCCGGTTGGGATGCAACATTGCAATACTGCACGCGGATCCGGAGAAATGGGACCGTTTGCAGAGCGCAGAGGCGGGCGAGTCCCGCATCGATATATGGTGGACCGATGACGCCACCGGGCGGCTGATGTTGCTTTTCGCCTACCTGATGACCCGCTCGGATGCCTGGGAGACGGCGATGCTCCGTGTATTGGCGTTTCGCAACGACGCGTCGGAAGATGACCAGGAAGCCGCCATGCGCGAGGTGCTGACCGATGCAAGAATCGAAGCCGGGCTGGAACTGGTCGAGGACAGAAACGCAGCGGCGATGGTTGCGGCGTCCCGCCAATCTGCACTGGTTTTTTTACCATTTCGCTTTCGGGGCAATTTGATTCGATTGCCGGTCGAGGGACGGGCAGAAAACCTGCTGGAGCAACTGCCGCCGACAGCGATGCTGCTGGCGGCCGAAGACATCGATTTAGGGGCTGAACCGGAGGAAGGCGCCGCCGCTGACCTGGCTGAGGCGAAAGACCTTCTGGAGGAAAAAGAGAAATTGGCGGAAGCGGCGGAACGGGAATCTGCGAAAGCGCAGAAGATCGCGGAGGATGCGGAAAAAAAATTGAACCAGGCGTTAGACCGGCCTGCAAGCGATCAGGATGAGGACCTGATAGCAACGCTGACGTCCGAAAAGGATGTCGCCGTCGCTGCTGTAGAGAAATCTCGCCGGCGAGCCGCCAAGGCCGGAGCCAAAGCCGCCGACGCGAAAAAATCGCTTGAGGATGAAAACAAAAGCGCCGGCATCGCGACTGACGACATATGAGCGCATTGCGGCATGGTAAAAAAATGTCCCGACGAGGGGAACGGTTAAAAGCCAGAGCGGCGATCACAATTCATGGAAGCCTTAATGACATTCTTGCCGGGCCAAACACTGCAACTTCTGGTCGTCGATTATCCACTCGCCGACATCGGTCCGGCGGGTTCGGCGTCATTGCGATCCAACATGCTGGCTGAAGTGGCAACGTGCCAGGCCGGCGTGGATTCAGTGCGCCATGGATACCGGGTATGGGTCAAATACTTTTTATATGATTAATTTTCCGCCGCCATTGCGGCGGCAGCGAGGAAACCGCAAATGAAAATATGGCCGGGACATCCTTACCCGCTCGGCGCCGTTTTCGACGGCGCCGGCACAAATTTTTCTCTGTTTTCCGAGATCGCCGAACGGGTCGAACTTTGTCTTTTCGACGAGGACGACCAGGAGACGCGCGTCGATCTGCCGGAGGTGACGGGATATTGCTGGCACGGATATCTGCCGACGATTCAGCCCGGGCAGCGGTACGGCTACCGGGTCCACGGCCCATGGGACCCGGCCGGCGGCCACCGCTGCAATCCGGCCAAGCTGCTGATCGACCCTTACGCCAAGGCGATCGATGGTCAGGTCCGGTGGGATGAAGCCGTCTTTCCCTACCGGTTCGATGAGGGGCCCGACGAGCGCAGCGACAGCGACAGCGCGCCCTTCATGCCGCGATGCGTGGTGCATCAGCCGCATTTCGATTGGAAGGGCGACCGGCGCCTGCAAATCCCCTGGCACGAAACCATCATCTACGAGACCCACGTCAAAGGACTCACCGCCGACCATCCGGACGTCCCGCCCGAACTTCGGGGCACTTACGCGGGCCTGGCCCAACCCGCGATCATGGATTATTTCAAAGCGCTAGGCGTCACGGCGGTGGAGTTGATGCCGATTCATTACTTCATCCACGACAAACATCTGGTGGACCGGGACCTGCGAAACTACTGGGGCTACAATTCCATCGGCTTTTTCGCCCCCCACGGCGAGTATGCGTCCGAGGCGCTTCCCGGCGCCGCGGTGGCCGAATTCAAGCAGATGGTCAAGGCCTTTCATCAGGCCGGGATCGAGGTGATTCTGGATGTGGTTTACAACCACACGGCCGAAGGGAATCATCTCGGCCCGATGCTCTGTTTCAAGGGCATCGACAACGCCTACTACTACCGCCTCACCGACGATCAAAGCTATTACATGGATTATACCGGCACCGGCAACAGCATGCACATGCGCAATCCCCATGTGCTGCAACTTCTCATGGACTCGCTGAGATACTGGGTGCTGGAGATGCATGTGGACGGCTTCCGCTTCGACCTGGCGTCCACTCTGGCCAGGGAGCTGCACGATGTGGACCGGTTGTCGGCGTTTTTCGATCTCATCCAGCAGGATCCCGTGATCAGCCAGGTCAAACTCATTGCCGAGCCCTGGGATGTGGGCGAAGGGGGATATCAGGTCGGCAATTTCCCGCCGGTCTGGACCGAGTGGAACGGCAAATACCGCGACTGCGTGCGGGACTTCTGGCGGGGCGAAGACCAGACCCTGGCCGAGTTCGCGGCCCGGTTCACCGGCAGTTCCGATCTTTACGAAAACACCTCCCGCCTCCCCTACGCCAGCATCAATTTCATCACCGCTCACGACGGGTTCACTTTAAACGATCTGGTTTCCTACAACGAAAAGCATAACGCGGCCAACGGCGAGGACAACAACGACGGGGAAAGCCACAACCGCTCCTGGAACTGCGGCGCGGAAGGGCCGGCGGACGACCCGGAGATCGGTCGGTTGAGAAACCGCCAGAAGCGAAATTTTCTGGCCGTATTGCTCCTTTCCCAGGGCGTGCCCATGCTCCTGGGAGGAGACGAAACCGGCCGCACCCAGGGCGGCAACAACAACGCCTATTGTCAGGACAACGAGATTTCATGGTACGATTGGGCGCATATCGACGAAGACCTGCTCGGCTTCTGTCAGCGACTCATCCGGTACCGGAAAGATCACCCGGTTTTTCGCCGGCGACGGTGGTTCCAGGGCCTCTCCATTCATGGGAGCGACGTGGAAGACATCGCCTGGTTCACCCTGGAAGGCGAGCAGATGGCCGAGGAGGACTGGGAAACGGGGTTTGCCAAATCCCTGGGGGTTTTTTTGAACGGGGAAACCATTCCGAATCCCAATCCCCGGGGCGAACCGGTCGAAGACGATCATTTTTACATTATTTTCAATGCGCACCATGAACCCCTGGATTTCAAGCTGCCGTCCGCCGAATGGGGGGAGCGCTGGGTGAAGGAACTGGATACCGCCGCCGGTTGGGTGGAAACGGAAGAAATGTTCGAGGCCGGGGATCCGATGAGCGTTGAATCCCGAAGCCTGGTCGTGCTGCGCCATGAATCCTGAGCCGATCGCAACCTATCGCCTGCAGTTGCGGCCCGGCTTCGGCTTCGACCAGGCCGCCGACGTCGTTTCCTATCTGGCCGACCTCGGCGTCAGTCACCTTTATGCGTCCCCGTACCTGCAGGCAGCCGCCGGCAGCGCCCACGGTTACGATGTTGTCGATCCGAGCCGGGTGAACGAGGAACTTGGCGGCGCCGGGTCGCATGCCCGCCTTTGCGAGACCCTGAACGCCGCCGGTCTCGGCCAAATGGTGGATATGGTGCCCAATCATATGGCCATTTCGGGCAGACAGAATCCCTGGTGGTGGGATGTGCTGGAAAACGGGCCGTCCAGCCGATATGCGGACTATTTCGATGTCGATTGGGCCGCATCCGAGGAGCGCTGGCCCAACAAGGTGCTCTTGCCGGTTCTGGGGGATCATTATGGCCGCATTCTCGAGGAGGGCGGGCTGCGGTTGTCCCACGAAGGGGGCGCTTTTACGCTGCACTATGAGGACCAGGTTTTTCCTCTGGATCCTTCCAGCATTGCGGGGGTGTTGAGCGGCGCGGCCGAATCATGCGGGTCGGAAACCCTCGCGTTCCTTGCGGAAAGCCATGCCCGGCTGCCCCGGCCCGCCGTCGCGGCTCGCCAGGCGGCGTCGCGCCGTCACCGGGACAAAACCGTTCTTTCGAAACTGCTTGCAAGACTTTGCCGGGAGACGCCGGAAGCGGCGGCGGCCATAACCGCTGAGGTCGATCGTCTGAACCGTGATCCTGATGCGGTGGATTCTCTGATCGAACAGCAGAACTACCGGCTGGCCTTTTGGCGCACGGCGAACCGGGATCTCGGCTACCGGCGTTTTTTCGACATAAAGGACCTGGCGGGATTGCGGGTGGAGGATATCGAGGTGTTTCGCGCCGCCCATGCCCTGCCGATGGCGTGGTTTCAGAAAGGATGGGTGCAGGGGTTTCGCATCGATCATCCGGACGGCCTGCGGGACCCGGCCGAATATTTCCGCCGATTAAACGAGGCGTTCCCCGGCGCCTGGATCGTTGCGGAAAAAATCCTCGAATCCGATGAAAAATTGCCGTCGGACTGGCCCGTGGCCGGGACCACCGGATACGATTTCCTGAACCGTTTGGGCGGGCTTTTCATAAACCCCCGGGGCGAAGACGAAATGACCCGGATTTATGAAGACTTTACCCAACAGCGGGTCGATTTCGCCGCTTTAGTCAGCGACTGCAAGCGCCAGGCGCTCGAGACGCTTTTTGGCAGCGAGATCAGCCGGCTTGCCAGTCTTTTCGTGGATATCTGCGAACGCCATCGCCGACACCGGGACTACACCCGACAAGAGCTGCGCGACGCCCTCTGCGAGACCGCGGTTTATTTCCCTGTTTACCGGTCCTATGTTTCCGCGGCCCGCAATGTCGTCGGCCGGCAGGACGAACGTTGGGTTGGCGAAGCCATAGAAAGGGCCGCCGCGCAACGCGCCGACCTGGACCCGGAGCTTTTTCTGTTTTTAAAACATCTGCTGCTTCTCCGCATCCCCGGCTCGCTGGAAGGAGAACTCGCCATGCGGTTTCAACAACTGACCGGCCCGGCAATGGCCAAAGGCGTTGAAGATACGGCATTTTATCGTTTTCACCGGCTGATTGCGCTCAACGAGGTCGGCGGCAATCCGGATCGCTTCGGACTTTCCATCGAACACTTTCACGAATCCTGCGCCGCTGCCCGGGCGGAACGCCCACTGGCGCTTCTCGCCTCCACGACCCATGACGCCAAAAGGAGCGAGGACGTTCGCGCCCGGTTGTCGGTGCTTTCGGAAATTCCCGAATTATGGGGCCAAACGGTGAAACGGTGGGCCGGCCGCAACCGCCGTCATCGTCGGACGGACAATCTCGACGGCAATGCCGAATACTTGTTCTATCAAACGCTGGTCGGCGCCTGGCCCATCGATTTGACGCGCATGACGGCCTACATGGAAAAGGCGGCCAGGGAGGACAAAACGCATACCTCGTGGACCCGCCCCAACGAGGACTACGAGAAGGATTTGCGGTTTTTTATTGCCGCGGTGATGCAAGACGATGCGTTTATAGCCGATCTCCAAGAGTTTGTCGCCGCCGTCGTTCACCCCGGCCGGATCAACAGCCTGTCGCAAACGCTGATCAGACTCACGGCGCCGGGCGTTCCGGATATCTACCAGGGAACCGAACTTTGGGACCTGAGCCTGGTGGATCCCGACAACCGGCGCCCGGTGGATTTTGCGTTGCGCCGGCGTCTGACGGAGGAAATCGTCCGCCTTTCGCCGGACGACATTCTGGCGCGGATGGATGAAGGCCTGCCCAAGCTTTTTACGATCCGTCAGGCCTTGCATCTGCGCCGCGAACGTCCTGAACTCTTCGGCCCCGAAGGAGAATACCGCCCTTTGCACGCCAGGGGTGAAAAGGCCGATCATGTGATGGCGTTCATGCGCGGGGCCGACGCCATTGTGGTGGCGCCGAGGTGGCCGGTTAGACTGAACGGCGACTGGGCCGATACCGAGCTGGAATTGCCGGCCGGACGCTGGCAAAACCTTCTGAGCGGCGAAAATGAACCGGGAGGCGCGGTCAGGCTTTCGAGACTGCTGTCCCGCTTCCCCCTGGGACTGTTGATTCGGGACGAGGAGCATCAGGGGAGATGACCGACATTCGCGTATGGGCGCCGAACGCCCGACAGGTGGCGATTGAAAGCCAAAACCGGATTGTGGACATGTTGCGGGCCCCGGCCGGTTGGTGGTCCGCGGAAGCGCCTTTAATTGTCCACGGCGTTGATTATGGGTTCCGCATCGACGGCGAGGGTCCCTTTCCGGATCCGCGGTCCGGGTGGCAGCCGGAAGGGGTGCATGGGCCGTCGCGATGGGTGGATCATGCCGCTTTTGCCTGGTCCGACGATCAATGGCGACAGCCGCCGATGGGATCGGCCGTCATCTATGAAATGCATGTGGGCACATTCACGGCGGGTGGCAACTTTGAATCGGCCATCGAATGCGTCGACTATCTGGTCGATCTGGGCGTCACCCATTTAGAGCTGATGCCGGTGGCCGAGTTTTCAGGCGCGCGCGGATGGGGTTATGACGGCGTCGATCTCTATGCGCCCCATCACGCCTACGGCGGCCCCGAGGGGCTGAAACGGCTGGTGGACGCCTGCCACCAGCGAGGATTGGCGGTTTTGCTCGATGTGGTCTACAATCACCTCGGGCCTGCCGGCAACTATCTCGAACGTTTTGGTCCTTACTTCACCGATCGTTACGCCACGCCTTGGGGGCAAGCGGTCAACCTGGATGGACCCGGCAGCGACGAGGTGCGGCGTTTTTTTATCGACAATGCGCTGATGTGGTTGAGGGATTATCATATGGACGGCCTGCGCGTCGACGCCGTGCATGCCATCGTGGACACTTCGGCCATCCATTTTCTGGAGCAACTCGCCGCTGAAGTGAAACAATTGGAAGCCCACCTGGGGCGATCTCTGATTCTGATCGCCGAGAGCGATCTCAACGACCCCCGCGTGGTGCGGTCCCCCGAACTGGGGGGATATGGGTTCGACGCCCAGTGGAACGAAGATTTTCATCATGCCCTTCACGCCGTTTTGACCGGCGAGCGGGAGGGCTACTATCAGGATTACGGGGCAATAGCGGACCTGGCGAAAGTGCTGGCCAGGGGAGTTGTATATGATGGATGTTACTCCCCCCACCGCCGCCGCCGCCATGGTCGGCCCGCCGCGGGTCTGTCCGGCCATCGGTTCGTGGGCTGTCTTCAAAACCACGATCAAGTGGGCAACCGCGCACTGGGTGAACGGATCGGCCATTTGCTTCCGCCGGAACGCCTGAAACTGGGCGCGGCCCTGGTGATGACGGCCCCATTCATACCGATGTTGTTCCAGGGGGAAGAGTGGGCCGCTTCGGCGCCCTTCCTTTATTTTACCGATCATCAGGACCCTGAACTGGGCGAGGCCGTGAAACACGGGCGGCGCGATGAATTCGCCGCTTTCGGCTGGGAAGCCGACGCCATTCCAGACCCCCAGTCCGAAGACGCGTTCCTGCGATCCCGGCTGGATGGGGTGGAAATCGACAAGCCGCCGCATACCGAGATATATGAATGGCTCCGAGCCCTCATCGCCCTCCGCCGACGATTGCCCGCGCTTCAGGACGGGCGCATGGACCAAACGACCGTGGACTTCGATGAAGCGGCGCAATGGCTGATTATGGCCCGCGGATCCGTGCTGGTCGTGGTCAATTTCGCCAATGTGGCGCAAACGATCCCCTTGTCCCGCTATTCGCAAAAGATCCTTCTGTTGCCCTCTGGAGAAGGGGTCGTTCTGGAGGATAGGGCGATTTGCATGCCTTCGAATATCGCGGCGATTTTGAGCGACGGAAAAGAGGATGACGCCAACATCGATTGAGGCCCTTCCATCAATCCCGTCGTCAAGTCGTCAATTGACATCAGATCCCTGCCGGCGATCGAGCGGCTTCTCGAACGCCCCGAAAGCCTTCCGGGGCATGTGGCCCGCTTCTTTCATCCGGAACCCATCGAAACCGATGAACTCCTCGTCGGGATGTTATCCTCCGGTTGCGGCTCGGGTCGCCGACCCGGCGAAATACAGCGGGATGAATTTCAGGCGCTGTTCCGGCGGCTCGGCGTAGGGCGCCTCTGAAAAAACGATGCCTTCCAGGCAGTTGGGATAGGTTTGAAGGCATAAATGCAGGCTTTTCAGGCGGCCCGACGGGCCGCTTTTGATTTCAATGGGATGCACCTTTCCGTTAGGGTATCTCCGGGGATGATTTTCTGGTTCAGGAGGATTTCCAGGTCCGCGCGGATGCGCTTGGCGTCCAGGTTCCCGTCGAAAACCGCGTGCCAGTCGGGGTTGCGCTCCAAATCAACGACAGCCAGTCTTTTGAAGTGGTTTTTTCCAAGGGTTTCGGCGGCAAAGGTTTTGCCCACCTGCCGAGTTCCCTGAGGCGGACGGCGAGTTCACTGCCGGCGGCGGGAACGACCTGTCCGGCGTCGTTTTCGAGAAAGAGCCGGGGCCGGCCGTCGACCATCGCGCCGTGGCAGACCAGGTAGAGGATGTCGCACCCTTTCCGGAGTTCGTCCGCGATGCGTTGTTCTTTTTCACCGGCTCAATGAGCTGGTCATGGGCCAGTTCAAACCAGGTTGCCCCCCGGCGTTCTTCGGCGCGAATGAGATGTTTGGAGCAGAAAGTCCATGATATGCATTCGTTTTACCCCCTTGACATCAGTACCGAAAAACGGGTCCATACTGATCACGTACTTGGGGTAATTATCCGGAATCTGAAGGAGAGAGGAAAATTCCCTGTCGATGGTGCGATCCGAGGCCAGCAGATAGACGACTTGGATATAGAAGCGACGGTTTGCCTTTTCGGCAATGAAATCGATTTCCATGTCGCCCAATTTGCCGATATACACGTCATACCCCCGGCGTTTGAGTTCAAGGAAAACGATATTTTCAAGCACCCCTGATATGTCGCCTTCCCGATATCCCAATAGCGCATGTCGGAGTCCGATATCGCCCAAGTAGTATTTTTCATGCAGTTCAAGGAAGCGCTTACCTTTGATATCGTAGCGGGACGCCTTATGCACGGCAAAAGCATCATGCAGGTAGGATATATAATTCTGCACAGTTTCGATACCCACGCTGATTTTCTGCGCTTTCAGAAAATCGGAAACCTTTTTGGACGAAAAAATATTTCCGATATTATCGAAAATATACCGGGTGATATCCTCAAGCAGCCTGACATTCCGGATGTTGTTTCTGCGAATGACATCTTTCAACAGGATCGTATCGTAGATGGAGGAAATATATTGGTAAACAATCGTTTCATTCATGACAAAATGATGAAGCGCCGGGAATCCGCCGTATTTCAGGTAATCGGAAAACGCGCTGTTCAGGTTTTGCTGATCGCTCTCTTGAAATGTCAGAAACTCATCGAAACTGAGCGTATAAACCGGAATTTCGATATACCGCCCGGACAGCAGCGTAGCGATTTCCGATGATAGCAGATCCGCATTGGAACCCGTAATGTAGATATCGACATCTCCTTCGGAAAAGAAAGAGGCGACCGCTTTTTCCCACAAGTGGATTTCCTGTATCTCGTCGATAAAAAGGTATTTCGGCCCTTCAACAGGCTGGAATTTTTCCTTAACAAAGGCGTACAGCGATTCGTAGGTCCTGATAAAATCAAATTCCAGAGATTCTTTGTTGATGTACACGATCCGGCCGGCGTCAGCCGGATGCGCCGCCAGATCATCCATGATCAGTTTCAACAGACAGCTTTTCCCGGCCCGCCGCATTCCGGTAATGACCTTGATGACAGGCGTGTTGATCAGGGGAGCTATTTTGCTTTGATATAAGTTTCTTTTATACATGAATCTTGTCTTTAATTATTAAAAAGTTTTCGACACAAAAGAAACTTTATCATAATAGGAGTGGATTGTAAAATAAAAAAACACCTGTCCGGTCCCGTTCCGGATCTGAAAAGAGGTGCTGGAGCAGGGGCATGGCGCCGGCCTCGTCCCGGACATAGCCCTTTGCGCATTGTCCATCGAGGGCTTGAAAAATGCAGACATGTCTTGTACCGTGCTCTTGGTGTTGACATGGCTCAAAGAGGGCGGATCAATCGATGCAAACAAAATATACCTTCGCCCCGGGGGCGAGGATCGTGGTTCGGGATGCGGAATGGCTGGTCCGGCGGGTGGACCGGACGTCCACGGGCGGACAGGCCCTGACGGCGATGGGGATCTCCGAGCTGGTTCGGGACAAAGAGGCGATCTTTCTGACCGAGATCGAAAAAAAGATCGACGTCCTCGATCCGGTGGACACCCGTCTGGTCCGGGACGACTCCAGCACGTACAGCGCGTCGCTGCTCTACATGGAAAGCCTGCTGAGGCGGAAGCCGCCCACCGACGGGAACCTGTACACCGGCCACAAGGCGGCCATGGACCCGGTTCCCTATCAGCTCGATCCGGCGGTCCAGGCCCTGAAG
>JAABTD010000324.1 GCA_011390065.1 Desulfobacteraceae bacterium | reverse complement strand
TCCCTCCTTCAGGTTTGATTTGCCGAACAACCCATAATTCAAAGTATTTCCTGCGTCAGATAATCTTTTATGTCTCTCAGACCAAAGGGACACTTTAACAGGCCGTAATCCCCCTTCCTGATAACCGATATCGCCTTTTCAAATTCATTTTCCACCACGAGCACGGTTTTCAGGCTCAAGTGGTATTGGTTGATGTATTTCAAAAGCCCGATATCCGTAAAATCCTGAATTTCGATGAATGCCGCGTCGATGGGGCGGGTGTTGAGAATCGTGATGGCGGCGTCGATGGTTTCCGCGAAATGGGGACGCCCCGCCAGTTCGTCGAGGAATTCCCTCAGTTCGTCCCGGATGAACCGGTTGCGTTGGTAAAACAAAATTTCCACAGCTTTGCTGATGCAGATGCCGTGCCAAGCATGAATTTCTATTGATTTCAGAAGGTAGGATTTTCAGAAGAAGAGAAAGGGTCTACGGAATCGGATATCATGGCCGCCGGGCCCTTCTGCAAAATACAGGAAAACCAGTAGATCGCATTGCGCGAAACCCTACCCCGCCATTATCCGATTCCGCACACGCTATCCGATTCCGGACAGCCGTGCAGTCCCGCCTGACGCGGCCGCTACAGCCGGTACTTTTTCATGCGCCGGTTCAGGGACTGCCAGGAGATGTTGAGCAGGCGGGCGGCCTGGGCCTTGTTGCCGTCGGTCCGGTCCAGGGCCGTCCGGATCAACCGCTTCTCGGTCGATTCCAGGTCCAGGGACCCTTCGGCGGCCGAGGCGGCGGAGGGATCGACCGGCGCCGACCCGGTCTGAAAATGACGCGGCAGCAACCGGTCGCCGTCGCACAGGATCACGGCCCGCTCCACCATGTTTTTCAATTCCCGGACATTGCCGGGAAATGGATGGCCGGCCAGCGCTCCGAATACATGGGGATCGATGACATGGATCTGCTTTTTTTGCTTTTTCGCGAACAGTCCGACAAAGCATTCGATGAGAAGTGGGATGTCCTCGCGGCGTTCCCGGAGAGGGGGGACATGGATTCGGAAAGCGTTCAGGCGGTGGTAGAGGTCGCTCCGGAACTGGTCCGCGGCGGTCATCTCGTCGATGTCGCGATTGGTGGCTGAAATCAGCCGGACATCCACGGACTTCTCCCCGTGGGCGCCGAGACGCCGTACCCGCCGTTCTTCCAGCACCCGCAGGAGCCGGGCCTGGAGGGCGGGGGCCAGATCGCAGATTTCATCCAGGAAAAGCACGCCGCCCCGGGCGTATTCGAAACAGCCGGCCCGGTCCGTGGACGCTCCGGTAAAGGCCCCTTTGACATGCCCGAACAATTCGCTTTCGAACAGCGATTCCGGGATGGCGGAGACATTGACCGGATAGAAACACCCGTCCCGCCGCACGCTGAGCCGGTGGATGCCCCGGGCCACCAGCTCCTTGCCCGTGCCGCTCTCGCCCGTGATGAGGACGCTGGTGTCGTCCGACGCCGCCACCCGGGTCATCAGGTCCAGGAGCCCGCGCATGGCCTTTCCCCGGCCGATCAACCGATGCCCTCCGGCCTCTTTGACTTCCCTCGACAGGAGGCTGTAGCTTCTTTCCACCGCCTGGAGCCGGCGGCTCAACCGGATGAATTTGCCGGTCCGCTCCACCGCCGCCCGGACATCATTTAACCGCAGGGGCTTTTGAAGATAGTCGGTCGCCCCCAGCCTCATGGCCCGGATGGCGCTTTCCATGTCGCCGTGGCCCGTGATCATGATGACCTCCACATCCGGGCGGCGGGGCTTCACGGTCTCCAGCAGGGTCAGTCCGTCGGTCTCCGGCAGCTTGATGTCCAGAACCAGGATGTCCGGCGTCCGGGCCTCCATGGCGCGGAGCGCCTCCGCAGGTCCTCCCGCCAGAAAAACCCGGTGGCCGATGTCGGTCAGGAACTCCTCGAGTTCCTCCCGGATGCGCGGCTCGTCGTCCACCACCAGAATTTTCAACGGTTCCATGGCGTCAGCCCTCCCCGTCGGGCATCCGGGGCAGGCGCACGCACGCAACGGCGCCCCCGTTCGGCGCGCTTTCCACGACGATGTCGCCTTTCATTTCCTGGACGATGCCGTAGCTGATGGACAGCCCCAGGCCCGTTCCCTTTTCCGGATCCTTGGTGGTGAAAAACGGATCGAAGATCCGGTCGACCTGATCATTGGGAATGCCGACCCCGTTGTCGGCCACCGTCAGCGTCACCTGGTCTCCGCGGCGGCAGGTGCTGATCCGGATCTCTTTTTCATCCGCCGCCTCTCCGGCCGGCGCGGATTTGGCCTCCACCGCATCCTTGGCGTTGGTCAGCAGGTTCAACACCACCTGTTCCAGCCGGTAGCGGTTGCCCAGGACCCGGCCGGCGTCGTCCGCCAGGTTCAGCCGCAGCCGGATGCGGCGTCGGCGGCATTGGGTTTGCAGCATGGAGAGGGCGTCCGAGACGACCCCGTTGACATCCACATTTTCCAGGGCCACCAGGGACTGATCCCGGGAAAAAAGGCGGACATGCCGGATAATGTGGCTGATGCGCTCGATATCCTTTCTTAAATTGTCGATTTTTCCGCCCAGGTAATCCGGCGTCGCTTTGCCGGCCTCGATTTTGAACCCCATGTTGTCCAGCCCCATGGAGATGCCGGCCAGGGGCTGGTTGATCTCGTGGGCGATGCCGGCGGCCAGACGGCCCAGGGATTCGAGTTTCGATTTCTGGATCAGCAGGCGCTTTTGCTCCAGCCGACGGGCCACCTCTTCCTCCACGCGCTCTTCCAGGCCCTGCTGAAGCTGCCGAAGGCGGAGGTGGGTTTGAACCCGCGCCCTCACTTCCGCGCCGTGGAAGGGTTTGGTGATATAATCGACGCCCCCGACCTCGAAGCCCCTGAGCTTGCTCTCGGTGTCTTTGAGGGCGCTGATGAAAATAACGGGGATATGCCGGAGCGCCTGGTCTGCTTTGCATTGCCGACAGATCTCGAGGCCGTCCATGTCGGGCATCATGATGTCCAGCAGAATGAGGTCAGGCGTTTTCCGCTGAATGAAGCGCAGGGCTTTTTGCCCGCTTTTTACCATTGCGACGTGGTAGTCTTCGGGAGCGAGGATTCCCGCCAGCATTTGAAGATTCAACCGGCTGTCATCCACGATCAATAGCAAAGGACGGGTCTCCACGGTCAGGGCGTTTCCTCCACCATATCCTTCACCAGTTCGTGCATCTCCGGCTTCAGGGGCCGCCAACCGGGCTGGATCGCCAGGTCTGCGTTCCAGGTGAGATCCACCCGCTCGAATTTCTCCGGAATGGTGTATTCATTGTGTGCGCCGTAGGTTCTGGCAGGATAATATTCGACCCAGACGGTTCGGTGGGGGTCGAGGTTGAAATCCCGGGCCACGCAGGTGGCGATATGGCTGATGCAGCTTCGGACCGACATCTTGCTGTCCGGCACGTCGGAGACGAGGGCGATGAAGGGGTAAAGCAGCGACACGCCTTTTTTCCGGCCTTTTTTGAGATCGAAGATGCGGAGCCGGCACTTGCCGCTGCCCAACTTCATCTGGCCGCCCCATCCTTCCCATTCATAGATGTCGTCGTAAATATTCATGGCATGGCGTTCCTTCACGCTCAGGTTTCGGTCAGCGCGCTATAGATGCGCAACAGTTTGTCGGGCAGTTCCCGGACATCGGAGATCACGTTGTGATGGAGCGGGCCGTAAAGATCGTCCAGGCCGGCCTCCCGGGCGATATTGACGGTGATGGCCCGGGTATGAATGCGCCGGGCGGACGCTTCCAGGATGGCTTTCCGGGTGTCTTCGATGGCGTAGTCTCGTTTGTAGTCGACGTCGTTGGGAAACCCGTCCCCCAGCACCAGCAGAATCCGGACCGCGGCCGGGGCGGCCGCCAGCCGATCCGTTCCATGACGGATGGCGGCGCCCATCCGCGTCGAGCGCCGGGGGGTCATGGCGGCGATGCGGCCTTTGACCGCCGCATTCAGGTCGTCCTCGAAATCTTTGATCCGGTAATAGTCGACGCCGAGCCGCCCCGTGCCGGAAAACCCGGCCACGGCAAAGGCGTCCCCCACCACCCGAAGGGCCTCGCAGAACAACACGATGGCGGATTTCTCCACATCCAGCACACTCGCCTCGCCGCCGGACGCCGCATTGGCCGTGGAGCGGGACAGGTCCACCAGCAACAGCACGGCCACATCCCGCTGCCCCTTGACCCGCTTGATGTAGAGCCGGTCCGACGGGGTACGGCCCGCCTTTCGGTCCACCGCGAAATCCAGCAGGGCCCGGTAGTCGAAGTCATCCCCTTCCACCCATTGCCGCAACAGGGTCAGTCCCTGGGGCCTGAGCAGTTCAAAAGCGTACCGGATTCGCCGGACCGTTCCCGGATAACGGACAAGGGTGTCTGCATAGAAATCGCTTCCGGCATCGGCCAGCCGGTGCTCGCGCACGCGGACATGATCGGGCAGGTAGTCCTGGAGCCGGAAATCCCACTCCCGGTGACGAAAGGCCGCATCGTCCTCGTCTCCCCCCTCCGGGACCGTCGGGACGCCCCAAGGCGCCAGCACCCCCGCCA
>JAABTD010000109.1 GCA_011390065.1 Desulfobacteraceae bacterium | reverse complement strand
CATGCACCGGCACACTCGTACGCCGCCCATCTGGATGTTTAAGAAAATGATGACTGCCTTTAATTCGTATCATCTCGAAGCCCGCTTTTTCCAGAGCGCTATCAGTTCGCGTCCGTTGACGGATGGAAAATCGCTCATGCCGGAATCGAAACCCGCTGCACACCAATAAATTCTATGTCAGCAGGCTCTTCTTCCACCTTTAAACAAAGCTCAATGACTTCCCGAATGCGGATCATCAGTTCGTCCAGGGACTTTGCTTGCGTGTGGCATCCACGCAAGGAAGGGACGGAAGCAACAAAGTAACCGTCCTCATCTCTTTCGATGATTACGTTAAAATTTTTTTTCATGCGCCCATCTCGGCTTAAAGAGAGAAGTCGATTTGTAGTCGCTAAACGCCATCTCCCGGTATCTTATCTATGGTGCAAATAATAAATGTTAAATTCGATCATAGTGTAATTTAACAACACAACATGGAATTCAAATCTTGGAGAATGGTCTGCGAGATATCGATCCCAGTTGATGTTCAATTTAAAAAATGTTGCAGTAATTGACGCTGGCTTTCCAAGATATTCTCATCGAGAATATTCATGCAGACAGTTCTAAAGAAAACTCATTTACATGCGAAAGAAATGCCTGACTTGACAATCGCAAAGCTTCCGCGATTGCTTCCTTGGAAATACTATTGTGCCATCCTTCTATAATGCTTTCCCATGCCATTCCCTCCGCAACTTGTTCAAGAACATCGGAAACCATGATGCGAGTTCCCCTGAAGGTTGGTTTTCCATGGCATATCTTAGGGTCGGCAACAATATAACGGCCGATAATTTGGAAACTCTCCTTTTTCATGTCGATATTACAACCTAAATTCTTTTGCCTCTCTATGGGTTTCAAAAAGTCTACCGATCAATATCCGGCAAAATGTAATCCACCGACCCGATAATGGCGATGAGGTCCGAGATGGACCATCCCCTGGCCATGAGGGGGAGGGTCTGGACGTTGGGGAAACCGGGGGCCCTGACCCGCATGCGGTAGGCGGCGGACCGGCCGTCGCTCACCACGTAGTATCCCTGCTCGCCCCGGGGGATTTCGCAGGCGGCGTAGGCTTCTCCACGGGGGATTTTGGGGCCCCGGGCGACGTTGATGAAATGGTGGATCAGGGTTTCGATGTCCGTGAGCATGTCCTTCCGGTCGGGGACGATGTAGCGGTAATCGTCGGTCTTGTACCGTCCTTCGGGCATGTCGGCGGCGGCCTGTTGAATGATCTTCAGGCTCTGGCGCATCTCCTCCACCCGGACGACATATCGGGCGTAGCAGTCGCCCTCCGTTGCGGTGGGGACTTCGAAATCGTAGCCCTCGTACCCCGAATAGGGGAATTTCTTCCGAAGATCCCAGTCCACCCCGGTGGACCGGAGGTTGGGACCGGTGACGCCCCATTCGATGGCCTCGTCCCGGCTGATGCGGCCCACGCCCTGGGTCCGGGCCTTGAAAATGGGGTTTTTGGTGATCAGGGCCTCGTACTCCTTTAGCCGGGCCGGAAAGATCTTTGTGAAATTGTCCACCGCTTCCTTCCACCCCTCGGGCAGGTCCATGGCCACGCCGCCGAAGCGGAACCAGGAGGGATGCAACCGGCCGCCGGTCATGAGTTCCACGATGTCGAGAATCATTTCCCGTTCCCGGAACACATAAAAATTCGGCCCCATGGCCCCCAGGTCGTGGGCGAAGGTGGAAAACCAGACCATGTGGTTGCTCAGCCGGAAGAGTTCCGACAGCAGCACCCGGGTGCATTGGGCCCGGTCCGGAACCGGGATGCCGGCCAGCTTTTCCACGGCCATGACGTAGGGCAGGTTGTTGGCGGCGCCGGCCAGGTAGTCGACCCGGTCGGTGTAGGGGATGAACTGCTGCCAGTGCTGCCGTTCGCCGATCTTTTCCACGGCCCGGTGGTGGTAGCCGATCTCCATGTCCATGTCGATGATCTCCTCGCCCCGCAGGGAGACGATGTACCGGAGCAGGCCATGGGTGGAGACGTGGTGGGGACCGATGTTGAGGACGAGTTCCTCTTCCGGCCCGCCGGAGCGTTTGACAAAGATCCCGCCGTCGAGGGGCTGGAGGTTCCGGGCGTCGGACAAGGTGTAAGGGGGCATCTCCGTGGCCCGTCCCGGATAGTCCTTCCGGAGGGGATGGCCCTCCCAGTGATGGGGCATGAGAATGCGGCGCAGGTTCGGATGGCCGGCAAAGCCGATGCCGAACATGTCAAAGACCTCCCGCTCGTACCAGCTCGCCGAAGGCCAGATGTCGGTGACGCTGGCGACCCGGGGCGCATCGCCTTTGAGCGGCGTCTTGAGCCGCACCCGTTGGGCCGCGTCCAGGGAGAGGAGGCTGTAAACCAGGGTGAAATCCGGATAGTCCTCCCGGTTCCGGCGGGCCGATTCGTCGACGGCGGTCAGGTCGTCCAGGCGGCGGAACTTGGGATCCGATTCGGTTTTGAGGAAGCGGAGCACCTCTTTGACCCGGTCTTCGGCCACCTGGAAGGTCGCCATGTCCGATGTCGGCGTGATCCGCTTTACCGCGTCGCCGAACCGTTCGGAAAGCGTCTGGGCCAGGTCCTCGTCGGCGTCGGAGGGGGTGATGACCGCCGCGGGCGGCGTCCACATCCGGTCCGACGGACTGTCCTGGAAGTCGGGCGGAGTGGTGGACGTTCCCCGGACCGGAATGCCCTCCATGCCCGGCCCCCGGGGGTCCCGGCTTTTGGTCTCGCCGTCCGTCAGCACGGGCGCCGTGGTCCCCTGAATGCCGCCGCCCAGGTGGAAGACCGACCGGGTCGGCCGTTCTTCGGCGATCTTTTCCTGGAGCGTCACCAGCCCGTGGAAGACCGCTTCGGGCCGGGGCGGGCAACCGGGGATGTACACGTCCACCGGCAGGATCTGGTTGACCCCCTGGACCACGCTGTAGACATCGTACATGCCGCCGGTGTTGGAACACGAGCCCATGGAGATGACCCATCGGGGCTCGGCCATCTGTTCGTAAAGCCGCAGGACCACCGGCGCGATCTTTTTGAACACGGTGCCGGCGATGATGAGCAGGTCCGCCTGACGGGGGGAGGGACGCAGCACCTCGGCCCCGAACCGGGCGATGTCGTACCGGGAGGTGAAGGCGGTGGCCTCCTCCACGAAACAGCAGGAGAGCCCGAAGAACATGGGCCAGAGGCTCCGGGCCCGGGCCCAGTTGAGGACGATGTCCACGGGCCGGGTCAGCCGGTCCAGTCCGTCCGGCGTCGGATTGTCGGTCAGGATTTTGCCTGGGGTCCCCACTCGAGTCCTCCCTTGCGCCAGATATAGACCAGGCCCATGATCAGTACGAAGATGAAAAACAGGATTTGAAACCATCCGGCCCAGCCGAGCTGTTTGCAGGCCACGGCCCAGGAGAAGATGTAGGCCCCCTCCACGTCAAAAATAAGAAAGAAAATGGCCACCAGGTAAAATGAGACCGGATACCGCAAGCGGGCGGTTCCGGTGGGAATGATGCCGCTTTCGTAGGCCCGGAGTTTTTCGGTGGAAGGCTTTTTTTCCCCGAGCCAGGAGGAGACGAAAAGAAGAACTGCGATGATGACGAGAACCGCGGCCCCGTAGACGAACAAGGCAAATATGCCGGGTTCCCAGGGCGATAACGGGGCAGCATTCAGAATCGGTTCCATGGACCTCCCATAATCAGCGGCTCAAGGGTTGCAAAAAATCACTTGAACTATAACCCGCAGGCCGCCTAAAAGTCAAGGAAGGGCCATGAATTTTGTTGGCGAGCCGGGGCTATTCGGGAGCTGAGGGCGGTTCCTCCGAAGCGTCGGTTTCCCGGCCGGGCCCCAACCGGCCGTCGGCTTTCAGTGTCTGGAAGGCGACCATCTGATCCGGCGTCAGGATCGGCCGCAGATCGGTTTCCAGTTCCGGCCATAAGGGGCGGTGATCGGCGCCGGGCAGGGAAGGGGCCTCGGCAGCGTCGGACCGTCGGGGGGAAAACGCTCGTTCCTGACGGAGACGGTCCCTGAAAAGAGACCGCACCCGCAGCATCTGTTCCGGGCTCAGACCGAGTTCCTGCCTTAACAGGCCGATGACCCGTTCGGCGCCGGCGCGCCGGGAGGGCCGGGGAGGACCGGATTTATGGCCCCAACGGCGCAACCGCATCCGCACCGCTTCGAGCTTCTCTCCTTTCTCAGGGGGAAGTTTCTCCTTCATCCGCCGGAAGTTGGCCTCCATGATTTTTTCCAGTTCCGGATGGTACTGTCGCCTGAGTTCAGAAAGAGAGGCCATCATGTCTCGGGTGATCGGTTCCATTTCAGCCTGTTCCGACGGGGTCAGCGACAGTTCCCGTGCCAGCCGCCGCATGAGGCGAGGCATCATTTCAGGGGGCGGCCCGCTTTTCACAAGGCTTTCGATCTTGTGATGGGTATAGACATAGCCCCCTACAGCGCCGACGCAGATGCCGGACAGGAAGACCAGAAGGAGGCCGGAGATGATTTTTACTCTTTTCATGATAATTACAATAGCCCGAAGGATTGGATCAGGCCCAACCCGATGGGGTCGTCAAGGAAGATGCGGGTCAGTTCGTATCCCACACCGGTTTCATAGCCGAAGTAATAGATGGCCGTGGCCAGGGCCAGCGCGGAGGCGGCCCCGGCGAATCGCCAGACCATTTGCTCGGTCGGCGCCAACTGCTCCTGAGCGGCGTTCAAAGGACCCATAAACCGGATCCGTCGCAGGGTTTCCGCCTGCCATCCGTCGATCGTGGGCCGGGCTTCCTTACCGAAATAAGCGGTCTGAAGAGACCTTCGGATATCGTCTATAGATCTCAACTCAACCCCCTTTCCGCCGCCAGGTCGGTCAGCAGTTTCTGAAGTTTTTTACGGGACCGGAAGGAGCGAACTTTCACGTTGGCCACGCTCCATCCCAACAGGTTCGCGGCCTCTTTCACCGATTTTCCTTCCAGATAGACCAGTTCCAGAACCATCCGATCCGCCGGCGACAGACGGTCCAGGGCCCAATCCAGCAAAGCCTCGGCGTCTTTGCGCCGGCTTTCATCCCGGAACCGTTCCCCGGACTGGTCCGCCATGATCGATTCCACATGATGCCGCCCCTCTTCGCTCAGGGAACTCATGGGGAATTCCGGAGAGCGGTATCGCTTCCGCCAGAAATCATAGCAGGCGCGCACGGCGATGGAAGAAAGCCACCCCTTGAGTTTGTCCTTGCCTTTGTAGGAGGGAAGAGACTGATAGGCCCGGATGAAGGTTTCCTGGGCGATCTCCTCCACCCCGTCCGGGGGCAGGTGCTTTTTCAATATCCGGAGCACATGGGCCTCGTACCGGGAGATGATGCCCGAAAAAGCATCAGGCTCTCCGTTGAGAACCCGATCGACGATGGCGTCGTCTTCCGTGCGGTCATTGGCGGCGGTCACCTGCATGGTCTCGTGGGCAAAGGAAAAGAACCTGTCGGGGGCCGGGAAATCCAATGGCGTTCCCGGCCTCTCCGGCAACCTTAGTTGTCGGCGTTCCAGCCGCCGTCATCCTCCGGGCCTTCCCACATCCGGGAATCGATGCAGGCCTTTCGCCGCGTCATCCGATCTTTCATGCGCTCCCGTTTTTCCGCCTTCATTTTTTTCTCCTGCATTGTCTTGGATAATGTGATGAACTCGGTAAATTCCCGGGAAGCCGATCCCTTTCATGAATGAAGTCGATGGTCGGCTGCAAAAGGTTACACGGAAGGTCGCTGTTTGGGCTTTTTCCGGGCCGCTCCGAGATAAATGGCGACCAGCGCCGCGAACACCCCCAGCCAGTTGACGGGGGAGGTCGGGCGGTCGAAAAACAGCACATCCCAGACAAAGGCCAGGGCCGGTTGAAGCAGGAGAATGAGGCCGGACAGGGACGCCCGGATCTTGGGCAGGGCGTTGGTGATGAGGATCCACCCGATGACCTGGCTGAAAAGTCCCAGGGCCAGCAGGGCGAGCAGACTCTGGAGATCGGGGATACGGAAACCGTCGCCGGTGCGAAGAACTTCTCCGGCCAGGAAAATGGCGGTGGCAAAGGACACCATGGTGATCACATAGAAGAAAGACGCCCCGGCCTGGTCCGCCTGGAGTTTTCGCAGCGAAAGGAGAAATCCGGCATAGCACGCCCCTGCGGCGAGTCCGAAATACACGCCGGTTTTGTAGGTGGGACCCAGACCCCGCCAGTCCATTCCCACGATCAGGAACAGGCCGAGAAAGGCCAGGGGAACGGAGAGGAAATAGATCGGCCGAACCCGCTCTCCCAAAAAGAGAATGCCGACTCCGCCGAGAATAAAGACCTGGAAATTGGGCAGGATGGTTCCCAGGCCCGGCCCGATGTAGCCGATGCTGTGATGATAGAAGATCAGATCCAGGGCGAACATAAGGCCGCACAGGAGACCCAGCGCCCAGTGGCGCGTCTCGGGAATTTTGAGTTCGCCCCGGTAACCGGCCAGCGCCAGGAGGACGAGACCGCCGATGAAAACCCGATAGAAGGCCGAGACCGCCGGGGCCACATGGGCCGCCTTGACCCAGACGCCGGAAAAGCTGATCAGAACGGCGCCCGCCAGGAGCGCCGGCAGAGCGGCATGGAAATAAGGTCTCTTCATGACGTCCGATTTTCATTAGAGGTCTGACCGGCAAGGGATTCGGGCGCCGGCGCCGGCGCAGGAAACGAGACCATCACCCGGGGCCACTCGCCGGTGACGCTGTCGATTTCGACGGCGCCCCCGTGACCGTTCACGATGCCGCCGGCCGCATATTCGTCGTGAAGCCAGACGAGGCACCATAATCCAAGAGAGGTCGCCGCAATGGCCATCATGTTTCTGAGCAACGTGGACCCAATGCTCACAGTGTGACGCTTCATGCCTGCGTGGTCTCCAAATTCGCCGTTTTCATCCAGATGCGTGTGGCGCTGAATATGTCCTCTATCAAGTTCCCCGGATCAAATCAATGGATCGGCGTCATAAATGGACGTTGAAAAAGGAAAAAAAATTATCTATCCTGCGCCATAGGATGCTTTGTCTGCGGTCTTAATGGGAGAATAATATGCTCGGTTCGGGTTCTCGGGTTTCAAGGGGCTTGTCGGCGCTGCTGTTCGTCGTCGTCTGGGCGGGATGCAACCGGACGCCGCCGCCGTTCGAGTGCAAAGATTCCATCGGATGCGTGACGGTTGCGCCGGAAGCCCCGATCCAGATCGGGGTTTTGCAGGCCCTGTCCGGGAAAGTTGCGGCCCTGGGGCGGGAACAGATCCGGGGCATCGAATTGGCGCTGGCCGAGCGGGAGGGGCAGGTGTCGGGTCACCCCGTGTCCCTCCAGATCGTCGATACCGGCTGTACGGTCGAGGGCGGGGCCAATGCCGCATTGCGGATTATCGCCGACCCCCGGACGGTCGCCATTCTGGGCACCACCTGTTCCAGCGCGGCGGCCGCCGCATCCAAGGCGATGTCCGACGCCGGATTGACCATGATATCCGGCAACAACAGCGCCCCTTTTCTGACCGCCATTAACGGCCGGCGCGCCCCTGACTGGCAGCCCGGGTATTTCCGGACCACCGCCAACGAGGAGACGTCGGGCGTCTCTGCGGCCATTTATGCCTTCCAGGAACTCGGCGTACGACGGGCTGCCGCCATTAACGACGGGGATATCTACACCCAGGGGTTGACCCGGGGGTTTGAAACCGCCTTCGAGGCCAAAGGCGGAAAAATCGTTTTGTCCACGTCGGTCAACAAGGGGGATCAGGAGATGGGGCCGGTCCTGACGGCTGTGAAGAACGCCGGGGCGGAACTGCTCTTTTTCCCGCTGTTTCAGCCCGAGGGCAATTACATGGTGCGTCAGGCCCGACGCATGGACGGGTTCGAAAAGATCATCCTTATGAGCGACGGCGCCCTGATCGAAAATTCCTTTATCCGGGATGTGGGCGCATTGGGCGTCGGCATGTATTTTGTCGGTCCTTCCCGCCCCCGCGGCCCTGCCGTCGATCGGCTGGACCGGTTATATGCCGCCGAATACGGAACCCAACCGGCGGCAAGCTACTATCTGAACGCCTATGACGCCGCCAATCTGTTGATGTCGGCCCTGGAGAAGGCGGCGGCGCGGTCCCCGGACGGGAGCTGGCATGTCGGCCGACAGGCCCTTCGGGATGCCCTTTATGCTGCGAGGAACGCCGAAGCGGTGGTCGGAACACTGGCCTGCAACGAATTCGGCGACTGTGCGCGTCCGGTCTTCGACGTCCTTCGGCTGGATGATCCGACGGCGGGGATCGAAGGCCTCCAGTCGAACGTGCTGTTTACCTATAGACCCTCAGAATAGGGAGAACCCCTGGAAAATGGCGCCCTCATGACGTTCCGGAACCGTGTGTCCCGATATCTGCAGAGGATGCGCATCACGACCCGATTCTCTCTGGGGGTCGGACTGCTGCTGGCCCTTATCGCCGCCATCGCCGTCACCGGTTGCGTCGCCATTCTCTTTGTCCGGAATGCCGACACATCGATCCAGAACAGCTCGGAAATCCATCGGTTGGTGCTGGAGATGGATCGGGGCATGGAAAAGGCCCGGCGTCTGCATGGCGATTTTTTTCTCCAGTATCCCCGGATCGGCCTGGCGGCGGCCCACGAGACCTACGCCCAGCCGTCGGTGCGGCAGATTTCCCGAGTGATCGCCCTCAGCCATACCCTGAAAAACCGGATCGCCGGGGCCGGCGTGGACGGTGAACTGGGGGAACGCCAAACCGATTTCAATCTCTACCTGTCCCTTGCGGAGCGGTTCGCGGATACGTCGATTGAGTCTGTTGAACTGGTGACCGCGCTGGCTGCGCCGGAGCGAGGGCTGGAAGCGCAACTGGACGCCCATTTCGATCAGCTCCATTCCCTGGTCGCCACGGTCGGCCGGCTGGTGCATTTTTTCGAGTCAATGAGGTCTTTTGCCCAATCCTACCGGATCACCCGGGAACGGTTTCTGATGCAGTCTGCTTTCAATGCGGCGTTCGAGCTGCGGGAGGCGCTGGAGACGATACCGGATCTCACAGGGGCGCAAAAGGCCCGCATCGTTTTTCTGCTGGACCGCTGCCAGTCGACGGCATGGAAGATCCTGGAGGCCGATGTCGCCATCAAATCAAAGTTCAACGATTTCGCCCTCCAGGCGGCGGTTGCGGGACCGGTCTCCTCAGCCCTGGCCTCCCT
Source organism: Desulfobacteraceae bacterium (assembly GCA_011390065.1). Taxonomy (GTDB): domain Bacteria; phylum Desulfobacterota; class Desulfobacteria; order Desulfobacterales; family JAABSP01; genus JAABTD01. Next base: position 6,621 of record JAABTD010000109.1, on the reverse strand, counting down.
GTCGGAAAAGGAAGTCCGGCAGGGGCGGGAGCGGATCGACCGCGCCCTTGGGACGGCCATTGTCGTCATGGCGGCGATGACCCTGGTCGGGTTGATGATCGGCCTGGTCATTGCCCGGATGCTGAACATCAGCATCACGCGGCGGGTGGTCGACCTGACCCGTTCCGCCCGGGAGCTGCGCAAGGGGAACCTGGAAGTTTGCAGCAGCGAAGAGGGAAGCGATGAGCTGAGCCAGTTGGCCCGCACCTTTAATGGGATGGCCGCCCGCATCCGGGACCTGGTGGACGATCTGGAAGGGAAGGTGGCCCGGCGCACCGCCGAGCTGTCCGTCAGTGAAAAGCGGTTCCGCCAGGTGTTCGAACATTCCGGCAGCGGAGTGGCCATTTATGAACCGTTGCCGGACGGGTCGGATTTCGTTTTCCTGGATGTGAACCGGGCCGTGGAACGGATCGAAGGGATCGACCGGGAGGCATTGATCGGGAAGCGGGTCACCGAGGTCTTTCCCGGGGTGATTGAATTCGGGCTCTTTGATGTGTTCCAGCGCGTCTGGAAAACCGGTGAATCCCTTCACCATCCCCTTTGCTTCTATTCGGATGGGCGGTTGTCCGGCTGGCGTGAAAATCGTGTCTCAAGGCTGCCTTCGGGCGAGATGGTCTCGGTCTATGACGACCTCACCGCCCAGAAACAGGCGGAGATGGAAAAAAACGCCATGGAAGCCAAGCTCCAGCGGGCCCAGAAGATGGAAGCCATCGGCCTGCTGGCGGGCGGCGTTGCCCACGATCTCAACAACATCCTTTCGGGCATCGTGGGGTATCCGGAACTGTTGCTGATGCAGCTCGATCCGGACAGCCCGTTGCGGGGGTCCATCAAGGCCATCCAGGAATCCGGAGAGCGGGCCGCGGCGGTGGTGTCGGATCTGCTGACGGTGGCCCGGGGGGTGGCCAACGTGAAAAAGACGACCTATCTGAACGACCTGATCGCCGAATATCTGGACTCGCCGGAGCACCGGAGACTGGCGGCCCGCCATGCCGATGTCGATTGCGCCACGCGACTCCATCCCCGACTGCCTCCCGTCGATTGCTCTCCGATCCATATCCGGAAAAGCATCATGAACCTGACGACCAATGCCATGGAGGCCATCGACGGCCCCGGCCGCATCATCATCTCGACCCGGCCGAGGCGGCTGGATGAGGCGACCGCCCGGATCAACGGCATCCGGGCGGGAGACTATGCGGTTCTCAGCGTGGAGGACAGCGGCAAAGGGATCGACGCCAAGGACCTGGAACACATTTTTGAGCCGTTTTACAGCCGGAAGGTCATGGGGTTCAGCGGCACCGGCCTGGGGCTGGCGGTGGTCTGGAACAGCATGGCGGACCACGACGGGACGGTCCTGGTGGAAACCGGCCCGGAGGGGACCGCTTTCCATCTCTATTTTCCGGTATCGGAAGGGAAAGCGGTTGAGGTTGAAAAGCGGGTTGGGATCGCCGATTTGAAGGGTCGGGGAGAGCGCATCCTGGTGGTGGACGACGAGCCTCATCTGCTGGAGGTGACGGGCGGAATGCTGAGGGCGCTGGGTTATGACGCGGCGTGCGTCGGCTCCGGCGAGTCGGCGGTGGATTACGTAAAGGAAAAGCCGGTCGATCTGGTGGTGCTGGACATGCTGATGGATCCGGGCATCAACGGCTGCCAGACCTACGAGCGGATCATCCGGATTCATCCGAACCAGAAGGCGATTATCGCCAGCGGGTTTTCAGAAAGCGAGGACGTGCTCAAAGCCCGTCAACTCGGAGCCCGGGGGGTCATTAAAAAGCCCTATACCATGGCGGAGCTGGGGAGGATGGTGAAAGACGCCCTGCAGCAGGCATAGCAAGGATCTGAGGGGCGTCCGCCACAAGACGCCGCAAAATGTTTGTCTGACATAAAAAAGCGGCGCCTTCTTCGGGAGCGCCGCTTTCTTATCTCAATCAAATCGCAACAGAACTACTTTTTTTCCGTGGGATGGCACTGCGTACAGGTGGTCGGGGCTGCGTTTGATTTGGTCATTTTTTTGAATTCCCGGTGACACCCTTTGCAGTTTTCATGGATCGCCTCCGCGTGGTATTCCAGCTCGGCCTTTTTCACTTCCTCCCGGGAGGCTTTCTTGTCCCGAAGCGCTTTCTTCTCGTCGCGGGGCATCTCGCCCGGTTTTTTGTGGCATTCGATGCAATCTTTCACATCGTCGCCGGCCTTGAGGTTCTTCAGGGGCTCTCCCTTGTCGTTGTGATGGCAGTCGCCGCATCCATTCGGATAGAGATCCGGATGCTTTTTGGCGTAATCCTCGGCGTGTTTTTTGTGGGAGAATTCCACAATTCCTTTGGTATGCTCTTTGTAGGCCGCTTTCTCCATCTTGACGACATCGGATACCTTCGTTCCGGCGTAGATGGCGGTGGATGCAAACAGCACGGCAATGCCCATGATCGCCATAACATAAAGGATGGACTTTTTCATGATCTGTTTCACCTCCTTTCATGGTGGTGTATGAATTCTTGAAACTTTCTGAGCGATCTTTATCAAGCAGCGCCGGGGTTGTCAACGGTAAAGCGATGGGCTGCGGGGGCTGTACATCCACATGGGAATGTGGTAAAAACAGACTGATCGGTTGAATCGACAGGCCATTTGACACAGGAGATATATCCAATGACCCCTCGCCGTCCCATCCAGGCCGGTTTCACCTTCGGCGCCGGTTTTACCCCTCTGGGCAAAAAAATGCTCATCCTCTACGCCGCCATCTATGTCGCCGAGCTGATTTTCTTTCACTGGTTCCGGACCCCCATGGTTTCCCTGCTCTTTCTTCACCCGCTGGGCCAACCGGATTTCCATTTCCTGCAGATCCTTACCCACCCTTTTATCCATGATCCCACCGCCCCCCTGGCCTTTCTCATCCACTGCCTGGTCTTTTATTTTTTCTCTGCGCCGGTGGAGCGGGCCGTGGGCAGCCGGCAGTTCCTGATGCTTTTCTACGGCGCGGCCCTTGGGGCCGCCCTGTGCGGCCTGGCCTTCAGCCTGATGTCCGATTTCGCCGCTCCCTTCGGCGGCATGCTGCCCAGCCTGCTGGCCCTGATCGTCGTCTTCGGGCTCCTCAATCCCAATGCGACCATCCTTCTGATGTTCATCATCCCCATCCGGGCGAAATACATCAGCTACGGGACCCTGTTGATCACCCTGCTGACGTTCCTGGCCAAGGCCAACCCCAACGGGGCCTATCATCTGGGCGGGATCCTTTTCGGCTGGCTATGGCTGATGGGGCCGCGTCATGCGCTGGATTACCGCCGGCTTCACATGATGTACCTGGAATGGCGGTTGAAGCGGAAAAAGGCCCGGTTCCGGGTGATCGACGGCGACAAAGACAAAGATCGGCCCACCTACCATTAGATCCCACAACCCATTAGATCCCACAACAAGGAGGCATTCCCCATGAGTCTTCGCAGCTTCACCCTCTACGACATCTTCAAGCGGAACGCCCGGATTTATCCGGGCAAAATTGCCGTCGTCGCCGCCGACGGGGAACGCATCACGCACAAGGCGCTGCTGGCGGAGGTGGATCGGCTGGCCGCCGGGCTGGCGGCCCGGGGGTTCGTCAAGGGCGACCGGATCGCGGCGCTGGCCCTCAATCATCATGGGTTCTTCCCCCTTTTCGGCGCCGCCGCGGCCCTGGGCCTCATCGTCGCGCCCATCAACTGGCGCCTTTCCGCAGAAGAGATCCGCTATATCCTGGAAGACGCCTCTCCCAAAATGCTGGTGACGGACGCTGACCAGTTCGAACGGGCCAGAGAACTCGCCGGATCGGATATGTCCCTGATCCGCTTCGACAGGGCCGAGGGGGATGTTCCCCACCTGTCGGATCTCATGGACTCTGAATTGTTTCCCCCCGCCCCCATAACCGGCGACGACCCCTTTTGCATCATCTATACCGCCGCGGTGGAGGGAAAACCCAGGGGCGCCGTTCTGAGCCACAACAACATCGCCGTGGGCAACACCCAGATCGCCGCCACTTTCTGGATGGGGCCCGAAGACGCTTACCTCAACATGCTGCCCCTGTTCCACATCACCGGGCTCAATCTGGCCCTGTCCACCCTCCATGTGGGGGGGAAGAACGTGGTGGTGGAGAAATTCGACGAAAAGCTGACCCTCCGGCTGACCCAGACCGAGCGGATCACCCTCCTGGGCTCGTTTCCGCCCATTCTCTCCCGGCTGGTGTCGGAGATCAACGCCGGCGACTACGACCTCTCCTCCCTCCGGCATGTGCTGGGTCTGGACGGCCCCGACAACATCCGGCCCTTTGAAGAAAAAACCAACGCCAGATTCTGGATCCTCTACGGCCAGACCGAAACCACCGGCCTGGCGACCCTGTCGCCCGCCATGGAAAAACCCGGAACCGCCGGAAAGCAGTGCCTGCTGGTCCGGCTCAAGATCGTGGACGAGGCCGACAACGAACTGGGCGTGGACGAAGCCGGCGAGATCCTCGTCCAAAGCCCGCTGGTCTTCAACGGCTACTGGCGGCAGGATGAGCTGAACGCCCGGACCTTCCGAAACGGCTGGCACCACACCGGCGACCTGGGCCGCATCGACGAGGAAGGATACCTGGTGTTTGCCGGCAGGAAACCCGAAAAAGAGCTGATCAAGCCGGGTGGAGAGAACGTCTATCCGGCCGAGGTGGAAGCGGTCATTCTCCAGCACCCGTCCATCAGCGAAGTGTCGGTCATCGGCGTGCCGGACCCCAAATTCGGCGAGGGCGTCAAGGCGGTTTGCGTCCTGAAGCCGGGGGAAACGCTGACGGCTGACGACCTCAAGGTGTTCGTGGCCGACCGGATCGCCCGCTACAAAAAGCCGGGGTACGTGGATTTTGTCGAAGAACTGCCCAAGACCGCCGGCGGCCTCATCGATCGGGAAAAAGTCAAGGCCCGGCATGGCGGACAGTGATCGGACGCCGCGATTCTGATCGTGAAATATCCGGACATTCGATCCGGTTTTCCGGAAACGGAAGCAGCGGGGGGCAAATTCGCCTGACGCACCGGCTCACAGCATCGCCCCGACGGCATCGGCCCCCAGCGACATCCCCATGCCGATCATCAGCACCCCTGACAGGATGTCTGAATATTGCCGGTACCGGCGACCGAAAAACGCAGCCCCATATCCGATGAGCAGCAGTCCCGGCAGGGTGCCCAGGCCGAAAACCAGGGTCATCAGGCCGCCCGTCAGCGGGCCGCCGGCGGGCAGGGTTCTGGCAAAGGCGGCGTAAGAAAGGCCGCAGGGGAGCAGGCCGTTGAAGAAACCGGGCAGGAGCATGGCCAGGGGGCGCTTTTCGGTCATGGCCCGGCGCAGCATCCGGCCATATCCGGGGATCCGGGTGGGCGAGGCGGCCGACATCCACTCGGGTTCGGGCAGGAATCCCAAGTGGTTGAGGCCGAAGAGCAGGAGAAAAGCGGCAGCCGCCAGGGAAAATCCGACCTGGATGCGGGCCACCCACAGGAGATGATCCCCGCCCGTCCTGGCGGCGACGCCGGCCAGCCCTGCTCCCAGGCTGCCCAGCAGGACGCCGACCAGACCGTAAGCGGCGATCCGGCTCAGATGGTAAACGAGATGGGCCGAGGGCCGCCCCGTCTGACCGGGAAAGGCGAAGGCCAGCGGACCGCACATGCCGAGGCAATGGCCCGTCCCCAGAAGCCCTAACAGCAGCATGGCGTAAAGGCTGACGTGTTCCATAACCCGACACCATTCACACATCAGGGGAAAAATGCAATGAAAAAAATAGCGCGCCTTTTTGTTTGGATGCTTGCATCCCTTTTCCTGGCTTTTCCGGCAGGGGCCGGAGAAAAATCGGGACCCGCGCCGGGGGCGAAACCGCTGGGAGCGGACCTTGCGCTCCAGGCCAGCCCCACAGACCGGTGCCCGGTTTGCGCCATGAAGGTGGTCCATCACCCTAAATTCGCGGCCGCCATTCAACTGGAAAACGGGGAAACCTTTTATTTCTGTGCAACCGGGTGCCTGATCCGCTCCTGGATGCACCCGGAGGTTTTTCTGGGGAAAGACGCAGATGCGCTCAAGCGGCCCGTGGTCCAATCCTATTTCACCGGAAAACCCATCGATGCCCGTGACGCTCTCTGGGTGGCCGGATCGGATGTGGTGGGACCCATGGGACCGGCCCTGGTTCCCCTTGCAACCCAAAAGGAACTGGAAACCTTTCAATCGCGTCATGGCGGGAAGACCGTCTTCCGGCTGTCGGAGATGACCGACAAAAAATGGCAGGCCATCACCGGAAAAACCGCTGTTCCCGCCGGGACCCCCTGACGACGACATGATCCAGCGAACCTCCCCGGCGGATCGACTCGATCTGTGCCGGAAACTGCTGGCCGCCGCCCTGGCGACGATCTTGCTGTCGGCGACCTTGACCGCGGCCGACGGTCTCTTCCGGCGACAGGACAGGGAAACCGCGGCGCTCGCCGCCGCTCTCGGGGCGACCCGACTGGCGCTGGCCCCTTCGGGCCATCCCCTGCGGGACCCGGTCCTGATGGACCCCCGGGTCGATCTCCGCTTTTCCCCGACCCTGCCGCCGGCCCTGTCTTTTTCCTTCTGCGCCAGGGC
>JAABTD010000323.1 GCA_011390065.1 Desulfobacteraceae bacterium | reverse complement strand
GGGTTGCAGCCGGCTTTAGCCGGGTTTTGCCTGTAGCCGGGGGATTTATTCCCCGGCGGGGCTGATTCTGATCCAACCTCCCCCTCCCCGGCCCTCCCCCGTCGAGGGGGAGGGAGCTTCCGCCAACCCGCCTATCCTGATTAAACTTGACCCTACAACGAAAATAGGGCATTCTCAGGTAATGCAATTGCCTGATAAGCATTTGTTTCTTTGAAATTTCTCTTTAGAAAGCATCCTTATCCAATGTCAACATCCCTCACCCAACACATCGTCGCGGCCCTGAAAGACGGGGGCGCCCTTTCTTCCACCGAGATCGCCGGGGCGGTGTCGAAGGCGTCGGGCCGGGAGGTCGAGGCCTCCGACATCGGGGGGCGGTTGAAGAAGATCAGCGATCCGGGGCGGTGCGATCTGGGGCGTTTCGTGACCCGGGAGCGAAAAGACGGCGTCTATGTCTACCGACTGGTGGACGCGGCCCGGGCGTTGTCCCAAGATCAGCTTTACGGGTTGACCCTCAAGCGGGGGGATGCCCGGTATCCGCTGGAAGACGCCCTGTCGGATTATCCGGAGCTGAAGGCGCATGTCGGCGGCGAAACAGGGGCCGGCGAGGAGGAAACGGCGCCCTCCGGGGCCGGCGCCGGGGCCGGCGACGATGTGCAGGCGGCGGAAAAGACGGAGCCGGCGGAAAAGACGGGCGACGCGGCTGAAACGTCCGGCGACGGCGATGTTTTCGTGGCCGGCATCGGATCGTCCGCCGGAGGGCTGGAGGCCATTTACGAGTTCCTGGAGGCCCTGGAACCCGGCGGCGGGCTGGCCTACGTCTTCATCAGCCACCGGAGCAAGGAGGGGGACGGGGGCCGGTTCCTGGACCTGATCCGGAAGCGGTCGGCCCTGGAGACCCTTTTGGCCGAAGACGGCATGAGGGTCCGGCCGGACCGGGTCTACCTGGCCCCCCGCGCCGGCATCCTGGGCTTCAACGACGGGGCCTTCACCGTGAGACCGTCGGACGGAACGACGGAAGAGATGAGACCCATCGACGCTTTTTTCAAGTCCCTGGCCCTGAATCTGGGGGACCGGGCCGCCGGCGTGGTGCTGTCGGGCATGGGCTCCGACGGGTCGGCGGGCCTTCGGGAGATCAAGGCGGCCTTGGGCCTCTGCCTGGCCCAGGACCCGGATTCGGCCCGGTACGACTCCATGCCCAGAAACGCCCTGCGCCACGTGAGCCCCGACGACGTGCTGGCCCCCGGCGACATGCCGGCCAAACTGGCCAACTACGTCCGGCACGCCGCCGGCCACAGCCGGGTCCCTCCGGAAAAAAGCGACATTCCCGACGTGCTGCCGTCCATCTTCTCCCTGGTGCAAAGCCGCACCGGCCGAGATTTTTCCGGATACAAGGCTTCCACCTGCACCCGCCGGGTGGCCCGCCGCATGGCGGTCCACGACATCGACAACCCGAAGCGATATTTCCATCTGTTGCAGCGGTCCCCCGACGAGGTGGAGGCCCTGGTTCGGGAGCTGCTCATCCTGGTGACCCGGTTTTTCCGCGACCCCAAGGCCTTCGATGCCCTGAAACGCCGTCTGAGAGAGATGCTGGCGGACCGGCCCGAAGACGGCGGGCCCGTCCGGTGCTGGGTGACCGGCTGTTCCACCGGGGAAGAGGCGTATTCCATCGCCATCCTCCTCAAGGAGTGCATGGAAGACCTCGACCGGCGCTTCGACGTGCAGATTTTCGCCTCCGATCTTTCCAAAGAAGCCATCGAGGCGGCCCGGGATCCCCGGTATCCCTGGGGGATCGTGGAAGATGTGGGAAAGGAGCGGCTGAAGCGGTTTTTCGAGGAGGGGGAGGATGGCTACCGGGTGAAAAAAGAGATCCGCGAGATGCTGGTTTTCGCCGTCCACGACGTCGTCAAGGACCCGCCCTTCACCCGCCTCGACCTGCTGTCGTGCCGGAACATGCTCATCTACATGGATGCGGGCCTCCAGAAAAAACTGCTCCCCGTCTTCCACTACGCGCTGAAGGAAAGCGGGCTGCTCTTCATGGGCGGTTCCGAGACGGTGGGATCGTTCACCGACCTGTTCGACGCGGAGGTCTCCAAGATGCGCATCTACCGCAGAAAACCCGGCAGCCATGCCCGGGAGGAGTTTCTCCGGATCGGCCGCGGCCAGGGCCGGAAGGGGGACCGGGACCCGGAAGAAAAAGGGGAGGAAGACATCGCCGCGCTCCACCGTCAGGCCCTGCTGCGTCACGTCGCCCCCACCAGTCTGGTGATCGACAAAGACGGCGACATCCTCAGCGTGTACGGCAAAACGAGCCGGTTCCTGGAACTGCCCGGCGGGGCGGCCGCCGCCAACAACCTGCTCAAGATGGCCAAAAACGGCCTCAAGCCCAAGATGCCCGTCGCCATCCACAAGGCCGCCGCGGCTTCCGAAAAAGTGGACTTCGACTACGTGCGGGTGCGGGTCAACGGCGACGAGCACCGGGTGGCGGGCGAGGTGATCCCCCTGGGCCGGGAGGACCGGATGGAAGGCTTGCTGCTGGTGACCCTGACGGACAAAGGCCCCCGGGAAGAACCGCGCGACGATTCGGACGCCGAAGGGAAGAAACCCGGCGACCGGGAGACCGAAAAGGAACTGCGGGACGCCAGGCAGAACCTTCAGACCACCGTGGAGGAACTGCAGACCTCCAACGAAGAGCTGAAATCGACCAACGAGGAACTTCAGTCCACCAACGAGGAACTCCAGTCGTCCAACGAAGAGCTGGAGAGTTCCAAGGAGGAGCAGCAGTCCCTCAACGAGGAGCTGGCTACGGTCAACTCGGAACGCCAGGCCAAGATCGACGAGCTGTCCGAGGCCAACAAGCACATGCGCAACCTGCTGGACAACCTCCAGGTCCCCGTGCTCTTCCTGGACAACGACCTCAAGATCCAGCGGTTCACCTCGAAACTGAAGGAGCTGATCAAGGTCATCCCCTCGGACATAGGCCGTCCCCTGAGCGACATCTCCACCCACTTGGACGGAAACGGCGTGGACCTGACGGACATCGCTTCGGACGTCCTCTCCACCCTTGCGTACCGGGAAGAGGAAGTGAGGATCCAGGGCGGCCGATGGTACCAGCTCCGCGTGCTCCCCTACCGGACCGAGGAGAACGTCATCGAAGGGGTGGTGATGATCTTCCTGGACATCCAGGAGAAAAAAGAGGCCCTGAAGGCCTCCGAAGCGGCCCGGCGATACGCCGAGGCCATCGTGGACACCATCCGCGAGCCCCTGTTGGTGCTCGACGGCAAACTGAAGGTGGAGACGGCCAACTACGCCTTCTACGATACCTTCCGCCTCCGGACCGAAGACGTGGAGGGCCGGCGCCTCTTCGACCTCAACGAGGGGGCCTGGGACGACCCCGACCTGCGCAAGCTTTTGGAAGAATCGATCAAGGACCGCCATTTCTTCAGCGATTTCTCCCTGAAGCAAGACTTCCCCGGCCTCGGCCGCCGCCGCTTTCTCCTCAACACAAGACGGCTGGCCGGGCAAAGCGAAGAGGCGGAGAAGATTTTGCTGGCGATGGAGGAGCGGGCCTCGGAATGAAATCGCCCCGGAATGAAATTCCGAGGCTGAATCAAAAAAAGCCGGCTGAAAGCCGGCTCGGGCTATCGGTCGCCGCGGTGATTGTTGCAGCCCCAACCGGCTTTAGCCGGTTTGAAATGATTCAGCCTTGGAATTTCATTCCAAGGCGGCACGGCCGGGGCGCCCCGATTCAACCCGAACTCTCAAAAACAAAAACCCGACCCAAAAAACCAGCGCCATGACAGAAAAGAAAACCGATCTCGATACCCTGCGGAAAATGGCCGAGAGGTATTTGGCCGGAACCCGTTCCGCGGATGGGGATTTTTCCGAACTCGAACTCAAAGAGCTGCTCCACGAGCTGTACATCCACCAGGCCGAGCTGGAAGTCCAGAAGGAAGAGCTGCAGCGGAGCCGGGAAGAACTGGAAACAGAGCGAAACCGCTACCTGGAACTCTTCGAAGCGGCGCCCATGGGCTATTTCATTCTCGACGAGAGCGGCATTGTTCAGGACGTCAACCTGACGGGCGCCCGGATGGCGCAGTCGACGAGACGGGGGATGATCGGCCGACAGTTCTCCCGGCTGGTGGCGCCCCCCCACCGGCCTGCATTTTACGCCCATTTCCAGGCGGTGAAATCCGAACTGGGGCGCCAGGTTTGCGAACTGGAACTGCTGGCGGGCGAGAGCGTCTTCATCCCCGTGCGCGTGGAGTCCACGGCGGTGTTGAACGGCGGCGAACGCATCGAGGCGATCCGCACCGCCGTATCGGACATCTCGTCCCGCAAATCCGCCGAGGCCGGCCGGGATAGCGCCCGGACCGAAGCCGCCCGTCACAAGGACGAAAACATCCGGCTCCTGGAGCGGTTTCGGATGGTGGCTGAAAACACCAACTCCGCCATCTTCATCTGCGACGCCGAACGCTTCCGCTTCGTCAATTCCGCTGCCGAGCGCCTCAGCGGCCGGGATCGGGAGCGTCTGATGGAGACCCTGCCCTGGCGGGTGCTCAAGCCAACGGACCGGGCACGGGCCGAAGGGTTTCTGAAAGAGGCCCTGGAGAATGAGGCCCCCGGTCAAACCTGCACCCTGACCCTGCTCACCG
>JAABTD010000108.1 GCA_011390065.1 Desulfobacteraceae bacterium | reverse complement strand
AGCCCCCTTCAGGGGGCTTCCCTTCAATCTCGATAGATCAGAATTAGAACGGGGCTCCCCAAAATCCGTTATAAACAGAATTTATTCCAATCACCTTCCGAGCCCCCTTCAGGGGGCTTCCCTTTCTTGCCGGGGGGTTCAGCCCCCGGCCCGGATGCTCCGCTCGACTCCGGGACGCGCTTGACGATTCATCCTCCCGACCATCACCAGAATCATAAGGATATTTGAAATCCGGTTCTGAAAACTTTACTCCCCAGATGCTGCGCGTCCACTCCCAAACATTGCCGGCCATATCCAACAGACCGAATGGACTTGCCCCGCCGGGGAAACATCCGACCGAACTTGTTCCCCCTACCCCCGTGCCCTCATAATTCGCCTTGTTCGGATCGGGAGAATCATTTCCCCAGGGATAAATGCGACCATCCGCGCCCCTTGCCGCTTTTTCCCATTCTGCTTCACTGGGCAGCGATATCCGCCAACCCTCTTTCAACAATGAAGTTATCGGCTCCGGGGCGTCCCGGCTCTGTCTGAGGGCGTCTGTCAACCATTTGCAATATGCCATCGCCTCATGCCAAGATACATGGACCACCGGGTGATTGTCTATCCCACGCAAACTGCGCTCATTGCCCGCCCGTTGGCCCGATGACTCGACAAACGCCCGAAACTGGGCCACGGTGACCGAATACCGATTGATCCAGAAGTCGGGGAGATTAAGCGTGTGTTGATCCTTCCCGTCCCCCATGAGAAATTCTCCCGCCGGAATTTCAACGAATCCCAGATGATCGTCATCGGGCAAATGGAAAATTTTCGGATTGAATCGCGGATCGCCGACCCAGTTGAGCGCGTCCCCCGCTCCGCACCGATCCAAAGCGGACAAAATATTATCAGCGTTGATGCCGATCAGCAACCAATCCTGCATCCGCTTGTGGATCTTCGCATATCGTCCGGGCGGCGATTCCGAATCGACATGGCGGAGAAAATCGGTCTCTCCCATCGCCTGAGCGCCCAGTCGGGCATATTGGACAATCTCGGGAGTTGGGTCTTTGTCTTTTGGGTCGTCCGGAATCAGCGTATCCACCAGATCGTAGATGATTCTCGGCGTGCTCCGGGATGCGCCGGCGGCCAGGAGGAATACCTCCCGCCACCATGAAATATCCCTGATGATCCGATCCCTGAGAAACGTTTCAAAATCGCTGCGCCGCATCACGCCGGTAGCGGCCAGATATTCCTGGAAAGTGCGATGGGGAAAAGCGAACGTTCGGTTGTCTTTGGCTTGCAGAAGACCGGCCCGGTTCTGGATGTAGTCGATCACTTCTTCGGCTTTGTCCAGCGAACCGTTCAGTTTGGCGGCCAGTTCCTCGCGCAGATCCTCCCGTGGAATGTCGGCGCAACCGGTTCGGTTATCCGATTCGCTTTCCTGTCGTTCATGGGCGGTCAGAGCGATTTGCTCCAGGGGCTCTCTCAGCGCGTGGACCTTCAGCCCCAGTTTCATGATGACGCTGGGCTTGACATGGCAACCGCCGTTAGGGTCACGGATGATCCGGTTTTCCCAGTGGGTTGTTCAAGTGTCGCGGCCGATAGGAAGGCGGCGGCAAAGGCGTTAATGGCAAGATCAAATTGTATGCCGGGTAGGGTTTTGGGATCGTAACCAGCTTCCTTGAAGAGACGGTTAAGCTGCTCGCGATCAGGTTCCCGGCCGTTTAAGATCTCCGATAGTTCGCCGCCCACATCAGGGTTTTGGAAAAAGCGGTCCAGGATGTCTTTGAGCAACTCGGTTTTTTCGGGCTCCTGGGAGACGGCGGATTGAGCAACCGCCACGATGCCAGTTTGGATGCAGCGGTTAAATGCTTGCTCTATTTCCTCGCCGGAGATAGCCCGCTTTATTCTCCGACAGGCCTCCGACAGGATATTTCCGGTGAGCGTCGCGCCCAGATTGCCGAGGTAGCCGGATGTAAACGCCAGGGTGAATGGGTCCATTTTATCCTCTTCAGCATTATCTTTTTGAGCCTTTTTTACAACTGCCGCCGCATCTAAAGGCCCAGGATGCTCCGAATCCTTATTTCTCGCCGGCTCAATGACTTGGTCGCAAAGCAAGTTGGAACCCGAGGCGGGTATTGAAATCATGGCGGGACCTTCGCCGGGCGTCCGCCGCTTTGGTGAATTCCCACCAGCGACCCCATGACAACACCTTGACATTGGTTGCCTAACTCAGTAAATATAAGGATATTTGTGTTAGGCAACCGACCGGGAGACGGATATGGGTTACATCCATCAGGTCATGAACGATGAACACCAGCGTTTAAAGGCCCTTTCCCAAAAATACCAGGACAAAATCGAATCGTTCCCAAAGGGAACCGTGTCCGTCAAAAAACGAAAAGATCGGAAATACCTTTACCTGGCGCGACGGAAAGACGGCAAGGTGGAGTTTGATTACATCGGCCCCATGGCATCGGAAAAGGCGCAAAAGGTGCTTGCACAGGTTAACGAAAGAAAACACTACGAGACCAGACTAAAACAGGTCAACCACGATTTGAAAGATATCGGGAAAATCATCCATGGAAGAAAACTATGAGCTTCTGGCCAAAGTTCTGACCGAACTCCAGCGCCAGGAGGTCTTGAACGGACTGAACATACCCAAAGACATCAAAAAGCTCAATATCAACGCCGAAAGCCTGGCCTACCTCAAGATGCTTCAGGATTATAAAACCCAAATCACGGACAAAGGGCTTACCGTGTGGATTCCGGAACCTGCCGCCTTTGTCCTCCATAAAATCCTCATCAGCCCAAAACGCAAAAATCCCGACAAAAAAGAAAAAGACCTGATGGCCGCCCAAAGCATCGGCGAACTTTGCCTATCATACGATCATCACCGGGACCGCCTGAGCGAGATATTTGCGGCCCTGCCCAAGAAGTGGCGGCGAACCATCGCGGATATTTCAAAAAGCATTTCCCCGGACTTGTTTTCTTTTTTACCGACGACAGAAAGCGGATTATAGGCCGACTTTGAAGCTATTGAACCCTGGAAACTGAGGGAAAGTGTTAACTCGCCCCCCGCGCGCTCCGTTCGACTCCGGGACGCAGCCGACTTTGGCGAGCGGCTCCGCCTACGGCCCGCCATAGTCGGCTGCGCCCTACCTTGGGTTTCGGACGCGTAGGTACGCAAAACGGCGTAGAGCGGCTGTGGGCCGCGTTTTCGGAGAATGAATGAGATTCAGTGTTTACCTACAAGAATTATTCGGGGCGAGGGCTGTTTTTATCGATATTTTGTATATTTACCACAGTCTTGGGGGGATCTACTTCCAACTTTTTCAGCAAATTGCGTACTGGAGCCCGCAGCTCGTTTCTTCGGTCCATGGGGCCATCCCACGGATTTCAATGAAGGTTCGATGACCGGCGTCAACTCATTCGCAGTGGCCCGGGTGCGGTTTTCCTCGCCATGGAGCCAGAGCGCCACGGGCTGGAGCACTTTTCGACCGGTGTCCGCTGTCACCCGCCCCTTGAGACCGATGGCGTTTCGCCACAATTCCAACAACACTTCGATGCAAAAGGCATGCAAAAAGGCCAACTCATTGGCAAAATCCAACTGATCCAACGACTTCTTAAACGCCCCCAAACGCCCAACAAGTCGCTTGCCATCCTTGCCGTCGAAGAACTCGAAACCACACTGGCGAAGCTGGAGACGGAGTTGTCTCATGAACCGAATTGGCGTTGATTTTTCACCTTCAAGAGACCCCGCCCGAAACCTGTTGACAGGGTCTCCACCCATCCATTAAAATAAAGGGCAAGTTTAACTGCGAGGATTGACGGTGCCCAAAGAGAAACGACTCAGCCTGCCCGACGCCATCGAAAGATTCATCCCCGACAACAGCCGCATCGTTATGGGCGCGTCCCTGGAATCGGTCATCCCCTTTGCCGCCGGCCACGAGATCATGCGGCAGGGCCGCCGGGATCTCACCCTCGTCGGCCCCATCTCCGACATTCTTTTCGATCAGATCATCGGCGCCGGCTGCGTCCGGAAAGTCCAGGCCGCCTGGGTGGGCAACGTCATCACCGGGTCGGGGTACAACTTCCGCCGGGCCGTGGAAAGCGGGCGACTGGAGACCGAGGACCATACCAACCTGACCGTCTCGCTGGCCCTGCGGGCCGCCGCCATGGGGGTCCCCTTCCTGCCGACCCGGACCGCCCTGGGCAGCGACCTGTTCAGGACCAACCCGGGCCTGAAGACGACGACCTGCCCTTTCACCGGCGACAGGCTGACCGCCGTGGCGGCGATTCAACCCGACGTCGCCGTCCTCCATGTGCAGCGATCCGACGTTTACGGCCACGCCCATGCCTGGGGGAACCTGGGCATCAGCCGGGAGGCCTGCCTGGCCGCCCACAACATCATCCTCACGGCCGAGGAGATCGTCGATCCGGATGTGATCACCAGCGATCCCAACCGGGTGGTCGTCCCCGGATTCCGGGTCGGCGCCGTGGTCCACGCCCCCTGGGGGGCCCACCCCTCCCCGGTTCCGGGGCACTACAACCGGGATCACCAGGCGTTCCTGGACTACCGGGAAGCGAGCAAGACCCCGAAGGATTTCACCGAGTGGAAAGCCAAATGGGTGGACGGCGTCGGGTCGCCGGAGGATTACGCCGAGCTTCTGGGCCGGGAGCGTATGGCCCAACTGGCCATCAAAGAACATGACTATTCCGAACCGGTGGACTATGGCTGCTGAACCGACAAAAACGGCCGGCGGCGACTACACCCTGGCCGAACTCATGGTCGCGGCCGCGGCCCGGGAGATCGCCGACGGCGAAGTGGTCTTCGTGGGCATGCGACTGCCCCTGCTGGGATTCCTCGTGGCCAAAAGCCTCCATGCGCCGGAAGCCGTAGGCGTCTACGAACTGGGGATCATCCGGGAATCCCTGGCCTCGGAACCGATCCTGACCATGGGCGATCTGCCCAACCTGCGCCGGTCCCACTGGCTGGCCGACACCGCCGACATGATGGCCCTGCTGGGCCGGGGGGACGTGGATGTGAGCTTCATCGGCGGCGCCCAGGTGGACCGGTTCGGCAACCTCAACACGACGCTCATCGGCCGTCCCGACCGAATCGAAACCCGGTTGCCCGGCTCCGGGGGCGCCTGCGACCTGGCCTGCCTGGCCCGGCGGCACATCATCATCATGGCCCACCGGAAACACCGGTTCGTGGACCGGGTCGATTACATCACCTCCCCCGGCTACGGCGACGGCGGCGACTGGCGGCGGCGGGTCGGGCTGGCCCGGGGCGGCCCGTCGGCCGTGATCACCACCCTGGGGGTGCTCCGCTTCGAGCCGGACACGCGTGAGATGGTCCTCGCCTCGGTCCACCCCGGCGCGACGCCGGAAACGATCCGGGACAACACCGGATGGGCCCTGCGGAGCGCGTCGGACCCGCGGACCACGCCGCCGCCCACCGCCGGGGAGCTGGCCATGATCCGCCGGTTCGACCCCCACCAGTACTGGACCCGCTGACCCTATGCCCGGCGTTTTTCTCTTGACAAGCGACATCTTAGCTGCGATATAGCTATACAGAGCTATTCGTTTAATGAATGGCATTTACTAATTTGGAAATCATTCCAAAAAAGGAGGACCCGCAGATGAATCCCGGAAAAGTGTCAACCCTTTTCGTCGCCGCCCTGATCGCCGTCGTCCTGGCGGCCGCGCCCGCCCTGTCGGCGGGACCGGCCCTGGACAAATGGAAACCGAGCTTCGACCCGTCCGGCGCGGAGTACAAGTGCATCGTCTCCAACGTCTCCCACCCCGTCATCAAAGGCGTCTACGCCGGCTTCGCCATCCGTGACGAACTGTGGAAGCGAACGGACGGCAAGATCTATCTCGACTACAAACCCTTCTCCATGCTGGGGGGCGAAGTGGAGGTGCTAAACCAGCTCCAGATGGGCGCCATCCAGGGCATGGCCGTCTCGTCGGTGGCTTCCACCAACCTGGGGCCCCGGTTCGGCCTGATCAACCTCCCCTTTCTCGTCAACTCTTTCGACAAACTGGACAAATTCATCAACTCCGGCAAACTCTTCGACCATTTCATGAACGCCATGGACCACCAGGGGATCATGGGGCTGGACATCACCGGCTACGGCAACTACGGCTGGGCCACCACCACGCCCGTCAAAACCCTGGCGGACGCCGGAAAGGTCAAGTTCCGCATCGCCGAGGCCGCCGTCAACCAGCGCCTCTACAAACAGTGGGGCCTCACCGCGGTGGTCATGCCCTGGCCGGACGTGCCCGTGGCCCTGAAACAAGGCGTCATCGACGGCCTCGACCATACACCGATGGTCTGCAACATCACCAAGAAGTTCGAGGTGGCCGAATACTACACCCGGATCAACTACGCCCAGGGGCTTTTTATCTGGATCTTCAACAAGGCCTGGTTCAACTCCCTGCCCGAAGACCTTCAGAAGACCTTTACGGCGGTGGTGCACGACGTCTCATCCCGGATCCGGGAGGAGACCAAACAGCAGGAGATCGATCAGATCGCCATGGCCGAGGAGGCCGGCATCGAATTTTACACGCTTCCCGACGAGGAGATGGCCACGCTGAGGCGGAAGGGCGACGCCGTCCACCAGGAATACGCCGAGGAGATCAACCGGATCTATCCGGGCGACGACTACAAACCGGAAAACTTCCTCAAGGAAGTTCAGGAGTACATGGGGTATTCCCCCAAATAATACGCATGTTCCGATATGCCGCACAGGGGGCTTTGCAAAAAGCCCCCTTCTCTTTCCGGCAGAATCCCCAAAACCTCTAGGAATCCCGCCATGATCCGCAAAACATTCGATGTGATCGACAAGATCCTGACCTTTTTCGAGGAGTGGACCCTTTTCATCTCCGTCATCGCGGCGCTGCTCGCCCTCTTCGCCAACGTGGTTCTGCGATACGGGTTCAACCACACCCTGGCCTGGTCCGAGGAACTGGTCCGGATCGTGATCATCTATACGACCCTGATCGGGTGCAGCGCGGCGGTGAAAAACCGCTCCATGATCAAGATCGACGCGCTGGTCCAACTGGTCCCTTTCCTGAAGCGGCCCCTCAACTATTTCAGCCTCCTGGCGACCCTGATCTTCTCCGTTCTGATGATCTATTACGGCTGGAAAATGGCGGCCCTCCAGGTCATGACCGGCCAGAAAACCATCATCATGCGCATCCCGCTGGTCTACCTCTACGTCACCCTGCCGCTGATGGGCGTCCTGATGTTCATCAGAACGCTCCAGGTGATCCATACGGATGTGCTGGAACATCTGGCGTCCCGAGAAACCGTGTAACCTGAAGCCTTAGGAGACCCCTCGCCAATGGAGATGTCCAACCTCATCGTCATGCTCCTCCTTCTGGGGATGATGGCCACTTACATTCCCGTTTTCATGTGCCTTTTCTTCACCTCTTTCCTGAGCTTCCTCTTTTTCACCGATCTGCCGACGCTGCTCCTGGTTCAGACCCTGCTGCGCAGCCTGGACAAATTCGCCCTGGTGGTGGTCCTCTTTTTCATCCTCTGCGGCAACATCATGACCGCCGGCTCCATCGTGGAAAAACTGATCAAGGTGGCCAACGCCCTGGTGAGCTGGCTGCCTGGCGGCCTGGGCATGGCCGGCGTTCTGGCCTGCGGGCTCTTCGGGGCCATCTCCGGTTCCACCGTGGCCACCGTGGTGGCCTTGGGCGGGTTCATGATCCCGGCCCTTCTGGACAACGGCTACGAAGAAAAATTCACCCTGGGCCTGATGACCACGTCGCCCAACCTGGGGGTCATCATCCCCCCGTCCATCGGGATGATCCTCTACAGCATGATCTCCAACGTCTCCCTGGAAGGGTTGTTTCTGACCGGGTTCCTACCCGGCGTGCTCATCATGGCCGGCGTCTGCGTCTACACCTATTTTTTCTACCGGAAAAAGACCGAAATCACCCGGATGCCCGTCCCCACCTTCATGGAGGTGCTCGCCGTGCTCAAGGAGGGGTTCTGGTCCCTGATGCTCATCGTCATCATCTTCGGCGGGATCTTCTCCGGCGCCTTCACCGCCAACGAGGCCGCCGTGGTGGCCTGCGTCTACGCCTTCATCGTGGAGCTGTTCATCCACAAATCCATGAAGCTCTCCGACATCAAACGGATCACCGTCAACTCCGCGGTCACGTCGGCGACGCTGCTGATCATCGTCGCCGGAGCCACCTGTTTCGGCCGGTACCTGACCCTGGAGAGCATCCCCGGCCAGATCACAGAAGCGGTCCTTTCCAGCATCCGGTCGCCGGTGGTGTTCCTGCTGGCCATGAACATTCTGTTGCTGGGGGTGGGCATGTTCATGGACATCATCTCGGCCACCCTTATTCTGGGGCCCGTCTTTCTGCCCATGTTGAGCGCTTTCAACATCGACCCCCTTCACTTCGGGCTGATCCTCACCGTCAATCTGGCCATCGGCTACTGTACGCCACCCATGGGCGTGAGCCTCTACATCACCGGCGCCATCGCCAATCGGGACATCATCTATATTTCCAAAGCGGTGATGCCTTTCATGATCATTCAGATCGCCGTGCTGATGATCATTACCTATATGCCCGGCGTGGTGCTGTGGCTGCCGCGGACTATGGGATTCATCCCTTAAAAAGAAGGATTCATAAAAGAATTATCTCAATTCTGGACAAATCATGATAGATCGGCTACAGTCCCTTGACCAGTGCAACTGACGATATGTTTTGTTTTAACCGATCGATGGGAAGGAGAACATGGCGGACGACCTCACCAAAAAAACCCAGCAAACGGCGGCGCTTTATTTTAAAGACGTGAAAGACGAGCGCCCCTATGAATTATGGCGGGCATTTGACAAGGGCATGGCAAAGGACCTGTCGCTTTTCATCACCGGGCAGATGTACGCCCGGGAAAAGATTCCCCATACCACCCGACAGCTGACCACAGTGGCTGCACTCACCGCCCTTTCCCGGCCGGAGGAGTTGCGGCTCCATATCCAGGCGGCGCTCAACGTCGGCTGTTCGCCGGAAGATATCGCGGAGGTGATTTTCCAGACCGCGGTCTATGCCGGGGTTCCGGCGACCAATGTCGCCCTTAAGACCCTGCGGTCCGTTCTGGAAGAACGCGGCATGTGGCCGCCGTCGGAATCCTGATGATTACCTAACAATTTAAAATGCAGTATTATTTCAATCGAACCGTTACTGGAGCCATCACATGAGACCGTATTTCGAAAAAATGCCGGAGTTCGGCGCCGCTCTGAACGAAGGGCAGATCAAAAGCACCGAAGAGAACGTCGAGCAGATCAAGAAAGTGGAAGCCGAGGTCAAGGAAGCCGTCGAGAAAGTCAAAAAAGCCGGCTTTCCCGAGGAGAAAATCAACGCCAGAGGCCAGATGACCGTCTGGCAGCGACTCAACTATCTGATTGATCCCGGTACCTGGCGGCCACTGCACACCCTCTACAACCCCGAGGAAAACGAGGAAGGCGTCACCAACGTCATCGACGGCCTGGCCAAGATTTCGGGCAAATGGGCGGTGGTCATCGGCTTCGACAACAAGGTCATGGCCGGGGCCTGGCTGCCGGGTCAGTCCGAAAATATCCTCAAGGTCACCAACATGGCCAAGCTGCTCAACATCCCCCTGGTGTGGCTGGTCCACTGCAGCGGCGTGAAGCTGACCGAGCAGGAGAAGTTCTACGCCGGCCGCCGGGGCGGCGGAACGACCTTCTTCCGCCACGCCGAGCTGGAACAGATGGGCATTCCCATCCTGGCCGGCATCTACGGCACCAACCCGGCCGGCGGCGGATACCAGGGGATCAGCCCCACGGTTCTTTTCGCCCACAAGAACTGCAACATCGCCGTGGGCGGCGGCGGCATCTTGTCAGGCATGTCCCCCAAGGGATATTTCGACCAGGAAGGGGCGGAGCAATTGATCAACGCCGCCAAGCAATTCAAGGCCACGCCGCCGGGAACGGTGGACATCCATTATGATGAAACCGGCTTTTTCCGCTATGTGTACGAAGAGGAGACTGGCGTGCTGGACGGCCTCAAGGAATTCATGCGGGACATGCCCGCTTACAATCCCAAATTCTTCCGGGTCGCCGATCCCAAACCGCCCCGGTTTTCCGCCGACGACCTCTACCGCCTCATCCCCTACAACCAGAAACGGATCTACAGCTTTGAGGAGGTCCTGGCCCGCCTGGTGGACGGCAGCGAACACATGGAGTACCGGCCCGATTACGGGCCTGAAATTTATACGGGCCTGGTCAAGATCGACGGGTTCCCCGTGGGCGTCATCGGCAACCGACAGGGATACCTGGGCGATGATTATCCCGAATACGCCGACTACCCCGGCATCGGCGGCAAACTCTATCGACAGGGGCTGATCAAGATGAATGAATTCGTGACCCACTGCGGGCGGGACCGCCTGCCGGTGATCTGGTTCCAGGACACGACCGGCATCGACGTGGGCAACATCGCCGAAAAGGCCGAACTGCTCGGGCTGGGCATGTCCCTGATTTATTCCATCCAACAGACCAGCGTCCCCATGATGCTGGTGCTCCTCCGGAAAGGCACCGCAGCGGCCCACTACGTCATGGGCGGCCCCACGGCCAACCGGCACAACGCCTTCACTCTGGGCATCCCCACCAGCGAAATCTATGTCATGCACGGTGAAACCGCCGCCGCCGCCACCTATTCCCGGCGCCTGGTCAAGGAAAAAGATGCGGGCCGTCCCCTGGAACCGGTCATCGAAGAGATGAACAAACTGGCCCAGAAATACTACGACACCTCGCGGCCGATCTATTGCGCCCGGCACGGCCTGGTGGATGAAATCGTCAAGATGACAGAGATGCGGGGCTACCTCGAAGCCTTTGCCGGCGCCGCCTATCAGAATCCCAACTCCATCTGTCCACATCATCAGATGATGCTGCCCCGGATCATCAAGGGCTAATCCAGCAACTTTATCTGAAAAACGCCGGACCCGGAGCGATGACGGAAGGGGTTCCCCCTTCCGTCATTTTTTTCACCCCGCCGCACAATGGCATCCGTCCATTTTTCATGACCCCGCTTCAGAAGGGGGTTGCAAAACCCCCGATAGATGACATATAAGACGTATATTAAGCATGACATTGCCCAGCAGAATGATCATTCAACAGCGGACTTCCTGGAAAAGAGACCCCGATTGGACAAACGGAGATCCGAAGAAAAGCTATTGCAAACGGCGCGCAGACGAACCGGTGAAGCACCGTCGGAACGGGCGTCGCATCCCGAATCCAAACTCCGGTTCATTCTCTTTTTTCTGACCGTCCTTTCCCTTTCTTCGGCCGTCCTTGTCGGGTATATTTATTACGCCTCGCTGAAAAAATCGCTTTCGGACGATGTCCAAAAGCGCGTCGTCCTTCAGACAGAAACCATCAAAAACCGCTTCAGCAGCTATCTGTCTGAAAATCTGAGATCGGTCAAAGCCCTGGCCGGTTTGCCGGGCATCCAACGCGCACTGGCGGCCCCCAATGCATCGAATCTCTCCCTTGCAGACGCCAACCTCGACATTTTCGCCAGGGCGCTGGGGGTGGATGTCTGCTACCTGATCGCGCCGGACGGTCTCACCATCGCGGCGTCCAACCGGAACGCGCCGGACAGCTTCGTCGGCAAAAACTATGGCTTCAGGCCCTATTTCAGAGAAGCCCTGTCAGGGCGTTCTTATGTGTATATGGCCCTGGGCGTTACGTCCGACAAGCGCGGCATTTACTACAGTCACCCGGTTTATCTGGAGCAGAACCAACCGCCGGCGGGGGTGGTGGTGATCAAAGAAAGGATGCGCGGCATCGAGGCGTCCCTGCACGGAATCGACGGCGGCGACTGGTTTCTGACCGGCCTCCACGACCTCGTTTTTGCCGCCAGCCGCGACGACTGGCGGCTCCATTTTCTGTGGCGGCCAACAATTGAACAGACAGCGGAAGTAGCCGCCACCCGTCAGTTCGGCACGGGTCCATGGCCATGGACCGGGCTGGCACAACTGGCCGACGACCGGGCCCGGGACCGGGACGGCAAAACCTTTATGATCAAAAAGGTCAACCTGCCCCACGGCCCCGACTGGCATCTGTATGCTGTCCTGGACCAGGAAGCGGTGCTGGACAATCTCCGGACGCCCTTCATGCGGTTCAATCGGTTTCTGATTCTGTTGTTGTGTGTTCTTCTGGGGGCTACGGTGGTGTTTCTCTTCATCCGGGCCAATGCGGACCTGCGACAGAAAAAAAAGATGGAGACCGCCCTCCGCCGGCAGAACGCCTATCTGTCCGCGCTCCAGGAAACCACCCTCGGCATGATTCACCGGTTGGAAATGGGAGCCCTCCTCGAGACCATTGTGGAGCGGGCCGCCGGCCTGATCGGTTCCGAAAACGGATTTCTGTATGTACTGGATGTGGACGGGGACGAGATGGTCATGCGGATCGGCATCGGGGCCTATGAACCGTTCGTCGACCGCCTCCGGATCAAACGCGGAGAAGGATTGTCGGGAAAGGTATGGGAAGAAAGCCGACCGCTTTTCATCGAGGATTACAGGGCCTGGTCCGGACGTCTTCCGGAGAGGGGTTTCGACGAACTCTGCTCCGCCATCGGCATCCCCCTCATGGCAGGATCCGATGTAGTCGGCGTCATCGGCCTGGGATTTTTCGGGAATGAAGCCGGCATCGGCCAGGAAGAGCAGCAACTCCTGTGCCGGTTCGCCGAACTGGCCTCCATCGCCCTGGACAACGCCCGCCTCTATTCCGATCAGCAACAGGAAATCCGCACCCGTCAGAAGGCTGAAGAAAAACTGAGACGCGCCAACCAGGAACTTCAGAATCTCGCCATCGTCGACGCCCTGACGCACCTGGCCAACCGCAGGCGGTTCGATGAAGCCCTGGAACGGGAGTGGCGGCGGCTCGCCCGCACAGACAAACCCCTGTGCATGATCATGCTGGACGTGGACTGTTTCAAGCCCTACAACGACCGATACGGGCATCTGGCCGGCGATCTCTGCCTCCGTGACATCGCTCAGGCCATCGCAGACAACATCCGACGGCCCGGCGATCTGGCGGCCCGATACGGCGGCGAAGAATTCGCGGTCATCCTTCCCGACACGCCCATCGAAGGCGCTATCCATGTCGCCGAAGCCATCCGGATTGCGGTTGAAGAAATGGCCATCCCCCATGAGCACTCTACTGCGATGCCCGTTGTCACCATCAGCGCGGGCGTGGCCGCCCTCATTCCCCGCCCCGACCTCCCGCCCGACCGGATTATCCGCCACGCCGACCAAGCGCTTTATCGCGCCAAATCCTGCGGGCGGAACTGCGTTTACGTTAACGAGACCGTGCGGCCTGACCAGGAAGAAACCCGGAAGCATAAAATTCCATGACCACCATCGCATGTTTCATCTCTCCCCACGGATTCGGCCACGCGGCCCGGGCCGCCGCGCTGATGGACGCCCTTGGCGGAATGATGCCGCACGCGACGTTTGACATATTTACCACTGTCCCCGAGTGGTTTTTCAACGATTCCCTCTCGGCCCGGTTTCGATACCACCCCTTGAAAACGGATATCGGATTCGTTCAGACCTCGCCGCTCCTCGAAGACCTCGACGCCACCCTTTCGGCCCTGGATGAATTTCTGCCTTTCGAGGCGGGGAGGACATCGGATCTGGCCGGAAAGTTGTCGTCCCTGGGCTGCCGACTCGTCATCTGCGACATCGCGCCTTTGGGCATCGCGGTCGCGGAAAAGGCGGGGATTCCGTCAGTGCTTGTGGAGAATTTTACATGGGACTGGCTCTATGCAGGATATCCTCAATGGAATGGCCGGTTTCAACGCCACATCGATTACCTGGGGAAGGTGTTCGCAAACGCCGATGTCCACATCCAGACCGACCCCATATGCCGGAAAAGCGAAGCGGACCTCGCCGTTCCGCCCATGAGCCGGAAACTGCGGAAATCTCGTGAAAACGTCCGAAAGGCGCTGTCCATCGGCGACGATCAGCAAATGGTCGTCGTCACCATGGGCGGCATCGAGGAGCGGTACGGCTTCCTGGAACGGCTCAAGGCCCGGCCGGAGGTGCGGTTCGTCATCCCCGGCGGCGCGTCCGAAAAACGGATCGAGGACAACCTTTTGCTGCTGCCACAGCGATCCGGCGTTTACCACCCGGATCTCATCAACGCCTGCGACGCGCTGGTGGGAAAGGCCGGTTACAGCACCATCGCCGAAGCGTTCCAGGCGGGCGTCCCTTTCGGCTACATCCCCCGGCCCGGATTCCCCGAAATGCCGGGCCTGGTGGCCTTCATGGAAGACCGGATGCCGTCCATGGCCATCTCCCCGGAGGATTTCGAGACCGGCGCCTGGATCTCCCGGCTCGACGACCTGCTGTCCATCGGTCGCGTCGAGGAAGCCAGGCCCAACGGCGCGGATGCCGTCGCCCGTTACCTCCGGGACACGGTCCTGGATTCCCAGCAATGATGCGACCGCCCCTGCAGCGGACTTATCAGACGCCGTTTCTACTCGGAAACGTCAACTTACGCTCCCGGGTGAGTATCCCCGCCGGCCGCCATTCGCCATCCACAAGTTCCCGATCCCTGAACCGCTCCTGGATGACGACCGCGTCCGGCTGGATTTTGACCACCCGGCCGGAATGAATGCCGATGCATACCCGGTCTTTGAGAACATACCCCTTGCCGGATGCATCCTCCACCAGCGCATAGTCGCCGGCGCCGCCCCTCAGAATGGCCACGAGCTTCAACTGCTCCAACCCGACCCGGGTCAACGGGGTGAGGCCGCAGTCGTTGACGGGGCTCAGGGGCGGCTTTCCCTTCTGCTGTCCGTCTTTATACCCCGGATCGGGATCCTGTTTTTCCGCATAGAGCGACTTGAAGGGGTCGATTTTGCCTTCTGAAGAATACCCACTCTTCTTTTCGGCGACGCGGCAAATATCCGTTGGATCGCCGCCCGCCGCATCCCCGATCCCGCCGTGAACAGCGGGAGATGCACCGCCGATGGGAGCCCTTCCGGTCTCCCCGACGTCCTCCATGCCGTCCACGGCCGCCGGTTTTGGCACGGCGTGGCGTTTTGCCGATTTCGTTTCGCCGCCGCAACTCCAAAACACGAACGCCAGAGCGATAACACAGACGATTTTCACCCGATGGTGCATCACAGGTTCCATACCTTTTCCTCCTCTGTTGACGGTTATCCGTTTTTTCCACCCAACAGTCGTGAATCCGGAGAAAAAAGTGACAAGGAATATTCGAAGCCGCCGCCCCATTCCCGTAAAGCGGTTGATCGGAAACGAAATTCCCCGTATGATGGGTATGCTCTCATGATTACGCATCCCTGCATAGACTGCCCGATCAATGACCGGACCTGCGCCGGATGCGGCATCCATGCCAGGGGATTCTGCGAATCGTTCCGGAAGACGCTCCGAAAAATCGCGAATCACCTTGACGCGCGGTACACGAGCATCTCTCCGGCGGATCGCTCGGACATTTTCAGCGCCACGGTGGAACATGCCGTCAAAGACATCGATCGGTTCGAAGGCCGGAGCGGCGCCAGGCTCTCGACCTGGATCTGGCGCATCTACCGCAACAAACGGACGGATTACTTCAGACGGACCCCGCCGCCGGATTGGCGGGAACGGCTGGCCATGGAAACCGACACGGCCCACGACGCCGCCGCGGACGCCGAACTGGAGATCGCCATCCGGCAATG
The DNA here is from genome assembly GCA_011390065.1 of Desulfobacteraceae bacterium. Taxonomy (GTDB): domain Bacteria; phylum Desulfobacterota; class Desulfobacteria; order Desulfobacterales; family JAABSP01; genus JAABTD01. The sequence goes on along the minus strand of JAABTD010000108.1, from coordinate 263 downwards.
TTTCGAAACCCTGATGAAAACCGACGACACGGGGTGTATCCGTCTGTATGATGCGCTTTATCGATCCGAAAAAGCCGGCAAAACGCGAGCGGAACTGGCCGGGGACCTCGGCCTGAAGCTCAACACGTTGACCCAGCGGATCAGACGATGCCGAAAAACCGTGGCGCGGCTGTTCCGGAACTGCCTCGAACCTTGAAAATCCGGTCCGGCGCAACCATTTTCCAAGGGTTTTGTCACAAAAACCGAAAAGCCGCCGACTAACG
>JAABTD010000322.1 GCA_011390065.1 Desulfobacteraceae bacterium | reverse complement strand
CTGCGCTACACCATCGACGACGGCCTCCCCGGCCAGGAACACGGATTTCTCATCTGCTTTTTCTGGTATCTCCGCTGCCTCGTCCGGCAGGGACGGCTGGACGAGACCGAGGGCCACCTCCGCGAGGTCCATCGCTTCGCCAATCATTTGGGCCTGCTGGGGGAACAGTACGATCCCCGCTTCCGGGAGATCACCGGCAACATCCCCCAGGCCTTCTCCCACATCGGCTACGCCATCGCCGTCCTGGAATACCTGAACGCCCGGAAACCCCGCCCGACGCCCGAACCGGTTTCCCTGTTCACCAAGGCCCGGCTGCTGGTGACGCCCCGGGTGCTGTCGCCCGAAGAATCGCGGAAACCGGATGTCGCCGCGGCGGATCCGGGCAAGGCGGTCCGCCGGATCATGACCACCCTGCGGGGCCAGTTCTACGACGGCCACGCGGGGCGGATCGATTACCCTCTCATCGCGGGATCCGATTATTACGGCGATTTCCTGGATGCGGTGGCGGCCCTGCGGGATTTCGACCCGGCCCGGCTGACGACCGACCCGGAGAAGATCGCCTTCTGGGTCAATGTTTACAATACCCTGGTGATCCACGGCGTCATCGAGCTGGGGATCGCCGACTCCGTAAAAGAGGTCCCCTTCTTTTTCGAACGGACCATCTACGTCATCGGCGGACGGGAATACGCCCTAAACGACATCGAACACGGCATCCTCCGGAAAAACGCCGTGCCCCCGAAACGGCTTCGGAGGCGGTTTAAAAGCGGCGATCCCCGCCAGGCCCTGGCGGTGGAGACCCTCGACCCGCGAATCCACTTCTCCCTGGTCTGCGCCAGCCGCACCTGCCCGCCCGTGGACGCCTACGACGCCGACCGGATCGACGATCAGCTGGAAACCTCCGCAAGGGTTTTCATCAACGGGACCACCGCGGTGGACAAGGACCGCCGAACCCTGCGCGTTTCCGAGATCTTCAAATGGTATCCGGAAGATTTTCCGACGGACCCGGCGGGCCTGGTGCGATATATCGCAGCCTATCTTTACGACGCCGAGACGGCGGCATGGGCCGCCGAAAACGCGGACCGCACAACCCTGTCTTATACGCCCTATGACTGGCGTTTGAATCGGTGATGGGCGATCCGGCAGCCAGAACAAAGAACCCGGCGCGCCGGAATACGCCGACGGCAACACCTGTTCGGACAACAACGGGAATGCCGGAGACAAACCTTCGAGCACCGCCCCTTTGATTCGGAAAATGGGGATTCCCGCCGCCACTTCCGGTTTGAAGGCATACTTCCGAATGGCGAGGATGAGATTTTCATCAAGCCGATCGATCGTTCGTAATCGGGCGCCTGAAAATGCTCGGTGACGAAATGAATCAGGATCGACTGAAAACTCAGGTCGTCGGCGGCCAGGAGATGGTCCAGATCCGCATACCCGCTGATGAGGCTGTCGGCAGCGAGGGGCTCGAACGCGCCGGCGGCGCCACGGACATCGCCTTCGCCCGTAATACACAAAACGAGAAACAGCTTTATGGCGCCCTCTCCCTGGAAGAGCGGGGAAAGGGCGCCACCGTGAAACTGAGATAGTATGCGTCGGGCCGTCCAGTAATATGCCATGCCAGCCGATCCAATTGCCCTACGACAGCGTTGAGCGCGGAACGAAGATCGGTGTTTTGAAGGACGATGGTTATTGGGGGTCCATCTTGACCCCCAAACTCTTCGTAGATCTGTATGCCAAATTCTCCGATATTCAGATCTTCATTCAAAAGACGCCATGCACCTTTTGAAAATATCCTTAGATTAGGCGCCGGTGAATCGAGGACCGAAGACATCGGAAAGAGGTTGGCTAATCCGGGGCTTACTTCGATCCATTGATATCCGGGATTTTGCCGGACTGCGCGGTCCAATATTTCTGATATGGTTAAACCTGTGAGGGTTAAAGGCCGCGTTTGACTCGAAGTTAAATTTTCAAAGCTGCAAACTATTATGCCCAGCTCGCGCAGTCGGTTGGCAAACCCCGAGATAGAATCGTCCCGTGTTTCAAATCGGTCTATGAGCTGGTTAAAATGATCGGAACTGCTCATCAGGGTTTATAGTTTTCCGTAATGGTGTGAACGCCTGTTTTCTGAGTGCGGAATTTCAGGTTGCCTCCATCCCTGAAAAGCGTTCTTCTAATGGTGAAGGCGCCCGCAAAATACCTCCATGAACTGCCGCCGTCTGGACTGTATTGATAGGTCTGGCGGCTTTCCATGACCGCTGGGAGTGACCGTGGTCCGGCGGGTTGGAAATCGCCAGACCTTACAGTTGAGGTGGGCATCCAGTGCGTGTCGGTTACATTGTCGAATTCGAGTAGATTTTGACCTCGACGCGTTGTGTTTGCAGGTGCGAAAGATACGCCGCCAGGGGGCAGGATGGTCGGGTTTGGTGGATTGATCCTGTGTGAAAAATCATTCTGGGAGTACGAAACGTTTTCGCGCCAAATAAGATTCGGCGCTTGGCTCTGGAGATCTCTATCGTCGCCAGAAGTACTTCTGCATCGGAACTTTAGTTGAAATCCATAGCGATTTGCTCCGGGCGACCAGCTTGTGAGTAGCTGCAATAAATTCGTCGGGCGGGCCGGGCCTGCCGCAGCGGGGGCCGCTGGCGCTGGCGAGGCTTGGTCGAGGTGGGGGGCTTCTGGTGCTTCGCCTTCCTTGGAAAGCATGTCAATTTCCGTTACGAACCTACGGTGGACCTGATTTGAAGACGATGGGGCGCGTCGCGCACGCAGAATAGACCGAACCGAGTCATTTTGTCCGCAGAAAGATGGGGTATGCGACCCTGAACTGGCTGGTCCGGCCTTTCGAGTCGTTTTATCCTTTTGGGTTAACGTCTGCATATCGACCTCCAGGGTTTAGAAAGTCAGCTTTTTCCTGGCTGCATCAATTACTTGGTTTGCTTTGCCAAGTTCTATATTTGTCCGCCCCGACAACGACTCGGCATTCATCTTCGACAGCTCCCCGACCGTCCGAATCCCCATTTCCCTCAACTGAGCGTCCATCTCCGGCGTGATGCCGGAAACCTCCCTCACAGGCCGATCCTTGGCGATCTCGACGCGAAGTTCCTTGTGCATCGACTGGAGTTCCGTCAGGCTGCTGTTCATGGCTGAAATGTTGTCGGAGAGCGCCTTGCGCGTGGCGTCTATTTCCGCCAGTTTTTGGGCTTCTTCTTTCCGTTCCGCCCGCACCGATTCGATCTGGGATTTGAGGGCCGCCAGCTCCGACGCCACGGAGGCTTTTTCCGCCTGGAGTTCCGACAACTCGGTTTTGACGGCGGTCAGTCGGGCCACGTCTTCTCGGCGGTTTTCCACTCTGGCCAGCTCGGCCCGCACTTCGCTGAAATCCTTCAGGGCCTCCTTCCGTCCTTCCAGGGCCGCCAGTTCGGCTTTTGTGCTCTCAGAAACCCCCGTGAACGCCGCGGGTTCCTCCTCTTCCATGGCGTAGAACATGACCTTGCCGTCCTTCTGGTAGAGGGTCACCTTGCCGCCGGGATCGATGCGTTGAGGGGTGCCGAGGTATTGGGTGATGTGGGAACCGGCCATTTCCGGCTTGTATTCCTTGACCGCCGTAACTTCGATGTTGTTTTTCTGCAGCTCCTTGACCGCGTCGGGCACGGGGCTGTCCATGAGGGACTGCTTCCGGATGCCGTCTTTTTTCAGCGGGCCGATGTCGGCGGCCTGGAGCGCGCTGTCCCTGGCCAGTTTTCCGGTGAGCTGGATCCCCTTGGCCTGATTCCGCCAGACGGCGCCGAAATCCGTCCGCTGATATTGCCGGATGCCGGTTCGGGTCGTCCCGGCCTTGATGACGTTGGGAGACGCCTTGTGGGTCATGGCCCCCGTGGACGGCTTTTGGATGGCGGTTTCCCGGTACCGGTCGAAAATATTGGGGATCGCCAGACAGCAGAGGCGCGAAACGCCCTCTTTGAGCAGTTTCCAGATGGGGATCAGGGAGAACCAGTAATCGAGGGTAGGGAAAGATTTGACGTATTTGCGCTTGTCGAAATTGCAGATCTTTTCGATCCGGCGGTTGCGGATCTCCACGGTGGCCAGATAGATGACGTCGTCGTCTCCGCAGTCGGGGCATTTCACCAGCAGGTGGTGGCAGAAACAGTCCTTGAGATACTGGAGAAGCCCGCCGGCCAGCCGGTAGAAGGCCGCCAGAATCTCGTTCCGGTATTCGGCAAGGTCGGACAGATATCTTTCGTCCACCTCCAGTTCCTTGGCCGGGATGGCCGTGAGGGTGTTGCTGATGAAGTTCAGGGCACAGGCCCGCCCCGATTTCGGATCGACGATCACATCCACGGGCTGAATCTGGGCGGGGATGCGGAAAACGTCGCTCCTTTGGCCGTTGGGTCTCACCATCTGCAGCCGGTAGCCGTCCTCCAGGGCCAGCAGCAACCGATCCGCTTCCCGGTGGTAGGCCAGTGCAACCTTGGTATTTTCGATGGCCTGATCCGCCTTGGGCTGGGGTTCCTCCAGATTGAGGGGCAGGTTGTAGGTGAGCAGGTTCTTGGCGTCGTCCCCGCCCTCCACCACGATGTAGAGACGGCCGCGTTCCATGTTGGGACCGCCCGGGCGAAGCGCCAGGCCGTCGTCCCCTTCTCTGGGTCCGCCATTGGCGTCT
>JAABTD010000321.1 GCA_011390065.1 Desulfobacteraceae bacterium | reverse complement strand
CAAAGAGCAGGACCGCGCAGACCACGCCGTCAAAATCCGCTCGCGTTACGATTCTCATGGACTTTCCTCCAGAAAAAATTTGCGTATGGCAACTGAATACCGTTATAATATTCGGCAAAAAGGGCTTACTATAGCGGTTACGCAGCCAAATTACAAGCCACCAAATCATTCGCAGGAGGGATTCCATGGCTTTGCACCTCGTTCAACACGGTAAAAAATTCTACGCTTCCCCGTTGAGCGGCCGATTTGTTTGTGATACACATCTTCCATTGACGACCCCCACTTCCACCCAATGCTTCCGGAAGGAATCCCCCGGGCAAAGGACGCGACAATGCGAAAACTGACCTCGATTCTGAGTGCGGCGGCCATCCTGTTTCTTTTTCTCGACGGCCTGTTCGGCGCACGGCCATCGTACGCCGCCGGTCCGCCGTCGAACATCCAGCTGCTGCTGGCGGCCGCCCGCATCAATGATCCCCTGGATTTCTGCGGCGAGCCGGTGCCCTTGAATGATCCGGACGTCAAGGAGCGGTTCGAAAAAGAAATCATCCTGCTTCTGAACAATCCGGCCCAGGTCATCCTGTGGCTCAAACGCACGGGCCGGTATATGCCGTACATCGAAAAAACCCTCAGGGAAAACCGGGCCCCCGACGATCTCAAATACACGGCGGTCATCGAAAGCAGCCTGCTGCCCCACATCGGCTCCCATGCCGGCGCCGTCGGTTACTGGCAGTTTATCCGATCGACCGGCGTCAACTACGGCCTCACCATCGACCGGGACTTCGACGACCGCCGCAATCTGACCGATTCCACCCTGGCCGCCATCCGCTATTATAAAGACCTCTACGCCGAATTCAGGTCCTGGACCCTGGCTGTAGCCGCTTACAACATGGGAGAGGCCGGTCTTCGGCGACGGATCGAGGAACAGCGGATCCGGGATTTCTACAAACTCTATCTGCCCCAGGAGACCCAGCGCCACATCCTCAAAATCGCAGCCGTCAAACTGATCCTGGAAAATCCTGAAAAATTCGGCTACCACCTCAATCCGGAAGATTACTACGCTCCCATCCCCACCGACGTGGTCCACGTCTCCTGCCCGGACGAGACGCCCATCCGTCTCATCGCCGAGGCCGCCGGCGTCTACTTCAAAAAGATCAAGGACCTGAACCCGGAAATACGGGGCAATAATATGCCCCTGGGAACCTATTCCATCCGGGTGCCATCGGGAGGCGCCAACGGCTTCAGCAAACGCTATGCTCGGCTTCTCGCCCAATGGGAAGCGAAAAAACCCGAACCTAAATCTCCCCGGGTTTCGAAGGAAAAAAAAATTATCTATGTCGTCCAGAGAGGAGACAGCCTGGGTCGCATCGCCGGCCGCTTCGGCGTCTCCGTCGCCGATCTGGTCCGGTGGAACCGTCTCGATCGCCGGAATCCCATCCACCCGGGACAGCAACTCGCCATCCATCGGTAGAGCCGGCCATAGCGACAGCGAAACCAAGGCCCGGAGACGCACCCGGGCCTTTTTACGTTATTCATCCACATCCAATTTTATCAAGGATACCAAAACGCCATGAACTTCGCATGCATCATTTATGAAAAATCGGAGAAGATCGCCACCATCAAACTCAACCGCCCCAAGGTGCTCAACGCCATGAACAAGCAGCTCTGGATCGACTTCCAAGCGGCCCTGGCCGACGCGGGGGCCGATGAGACGATCAAGGCGCTGATCATCACCGGCGAGGGACGGGCCTTTTCCACCGGCGCCGACCTGAAGGAATCCAAGACCCGGTCCGCCGAAGCGTACCGGGATTATCTGGAAGAACTCCAGGAAGCCTCCAGAAAGATCATTCGGTTTGAAAAGCCCACCATCGCGGCGGTCAACGGATACGCCCTGGGATCGGGCTACGAGCTGGCCCTGGCCTGCGACATCCGCATCGCGGCGGAAGACGCCCAGATCGGCTCCCCGGAGGCCCGGGTCACGTCCTCCGTCACCGGCGGGGCCATGCGCCTGATCCAGGATCTGGTCGGACCGGGCAAGGCCAAAGAGCTGCTCTTCACCGCCGAGAACATTGACGGAAAGGAGGCGGAGCGGATCGGCTTGGTCAACAAGGCCGTTCCGGCCGACATCCTCATGGAAACCGCCCGTGAAATGGCCGCCAAGATCGCCGCCAACTCCTCGTTTTCCATCAAAATGATCAAAAAAGGGCTCCATATGGCCCAAGAAGTGAGCCTGGACGCTTTGATGGATTTCGAAGTCGAAGCCTGTTTGGCTTGCGTCTCCACCAAAGAGCGCCAGACCTCGCTTCAGACCTTTGAGGACCGAAAAAAATAACGACTTTTTTGTTTCTATTTTTCAACACAGGAGAACCATTTCCATGTCCCTCGATAAAATTTTAAACGCCGAATCGGTGGCCATCGTCGGCGCTTCCAAAAGTGAAACCAAACGCGGCTACCAGGCCATCCGGACCTTGGTCGACGAACATTACGAGGGGGTCATCTACCCCGTCAACCCCAAGGAAAAGAGCATCCTGGGGTTCAAATGCTACAACAAAGTATCGGAGATCGATGGGCCGGTGGACATGGCCCTGATCACCACCCCGGCCAAGACCATCCCGGCGGTTCTCAGGGACTGCGGCAAAAAAGGGGTGTCCGGAGCGGTCATCATCGCCGGCGGCTTCGGCGAAGCCGGACAGGAAGGCCTCGGCCTTGAAAACGAGGTGGTCGAAACGGCCAGGGAACAAGGCATCCGCCTCATCGGGCCCAACACCTCCGGCATGATGAACCTGAAGGAACATCTCAATCTGGTGGGGCTCCAGGATGCGCCCTCGGGGGAAATCGCTCTTCTCTCCCAGAGCGGCAACATGGCCCTGACCCTCATTACTGAAGCCAAGCTGAAAAGCCAGAAAGGCTTTTCCTATTACGTGGGCGTGGGCAATGAGGCGGACATCAAATTCCATGAATACCTGGAATTCTTCCGACAAGACAAGGACACCAAGGCCATCCTCATGTACGTGGAGGGGATGCGGGAGGGCCGGAAGTTTCTTCAGCAGGCTTACAAGACGACGCTCCAGAAGCCGGTGGTCCTGCTCAAAAGCGGCCGGTCCGCCACCGGGGCGAAATCGGCCGGGTCCCACACCGGGGCGCTGGCCGGCATCTCCGAAGTTTCCCGCACCGCCTTCCAGCGGGCCGGCATCATGGTGATCGAGCGTTCGGACCAGCTCTTTCCCGCAGCGGAAACACTTTCCAGCCTGCCGCCTATCAAAAACAACAACGTGGCCGTCCTGGCCGACGGCGGCGGCCACGCCACCATCGCCGCAGACCTGTTGACGGACCTCGGCGTCAACATTCCACGGCTGGGGGACAAAACCCAGGCCCAGCTCCGGAAAATCCTTCCAGCGGCGGCGGCGGTCCGGAATCCGGTGGACGTGGCCGGCGGCACCGACGCCGACCCCACCATCTTCGCCGACTGCGCCGAGATCCTTTTGAAAGATCCCAACGTCGGGGGGCTGCTCCTGGTGGGCCTTTTCGGCGGGTACGGCATCCGGTTCGCCAAGAGCCTGGCCCTGAAGGAAGAAGATGCGGCCCACCGCATGGGCAAGAAAGTCCGGAAGCGGAAAAAGCCCATCGTGGTCCACAGCCTCTATGCCTCCAAAATCCCCCACCCGCTCCATCTGCTCCGGTACTACAACATCCCGGTCTACGACTCCCTGGACGTGGCCTGCAAGTCCATCGGCGTGCTGGCCGAATACGGCCGTTTTCTCGATTCCTACCACGCCAAGGCCAATTTCGTGTTCAACTGGCGGGCCAAGGCCAAACCCGAGGGGGACAACATTATCCGGGAAGCCCGGGAGGCGGGCCGGAACGTGTTGCTGGAACACGAGGCCAAAAAACTGCTCCAGCTCCACGGCGCCCAGAAATTCAAGGATGTGCTGGCAAGGGACCCCGATGCGGCGGTGGCGGCGGCCAAGAAGATCGGGGCGCCGGTGGCCCTCAAGATCGTCTCCCCCGATATTCTCCACAAAAGCGACGCCGGCGGGGTCCGCCTCAACCTGGTCGACGAAAACGACGTCCGGGCCGCCTATGAGGAGATCCTGCAAAACGCCGCCGCTTATTCACCCGGCGCCGATATCCGGGGGATACTGGTGTCGCCCATGGCCCAGCGGGGCCTGGAGGTGATCATCGGCACCAAGATCGACGACCAGTTCGGCCCCATCATCATGTTCGGCCTGGGGGGCATCATGGTGGAGATTTTAAAAGACGTGGCTTTCCGGGTGCTGCCCATCTCGGAGCGTTCGGCCCGGAAGATGATGGATGACATCAAGTCGGCGCCCATCCTGGACGGCGTCCGGGGAGAACCGGCCTACGACAAAAAAGCCCTGAAACAGAGCCTGCTCATGTGCTCCGAACTCATCGAATCCTATCCGGAGATCAAGGAAATGGATCTGAATCCCATCATCGCTTACCAGAAAGGGATCAGCATTGTGGATGCCCGGATCATCCTGAAAAACGGGGATGAACCGCCCGTCAAAGAAGCCCTGCCCGAAAAAGGCGAAAAAGGCGGAAAAAAGACATGATCGCAGAGATTCTGGCCACCGGAGACGAGATCCGGTCCGGCGCCCTGGTGGACAGCAACTCGGCCCACATCGCTTCGGCCCTGGAGGCGGCAG
>JAABTD010000320.1 GCA_011390065.1 Desulfobacteraceae bacterium | reverse complement strand
GATAACGACGCCCCGCCTTCACCTCCAAAACCACCGTCGCCATGGCCACATTCCCGTCCGCGGGCTTTGGAAAGCGCCATTTCCCGGTCAGGTCGTAAGGCATGCGCCCAAGGGCGCGGCGCCGAGGATCGCGGCGATGACCGACCTGCCGGGGAGGATCATGATGGATGTCCTTTCGCTACAGCCAGATGGGATGGATTTCGTTGATGGCGTCTTTTACCGGTTGAATCGTGGTCGGGTGATGGATTGATCCACCAGAATCGGTCCCTTGTTGACGTAATCGGCGCTCAACCCTGAACCGGCGACCTTTTTCCGGGAAACCCGGACGCAGTGCGAACAACTCGCCAGGCGCGCCAAGACCATGCCGGTTCGGCGACTATAGGGCGTTCCCGTTTCGACTTCACGCAAAAAAAGGGCACCCGGACCGGATGCCCCTTTCTTATGCACTTATTCAGATGTTTCCTATGATTTTTCCCAGCCGGCGGGCGGTTCCACGACGCTCTCTTCTCCGGCCTTGTCCGCCCGGACCCCCGGCTTGTCCACGATCTGAACCGTGCTCGCCTGCGGGCCTTTTTCGCCGGCCTCTTCCACATATCGGACGCCGACGCCGGGCGTCAGCCGGTCGAAGTCATCGTTCAGGACGCTGTTTCTGTGGAAAAACAGCTCCCGGCCGTCGATGGTTTTAATGAACCCGAATCCCTTGTCGTCGAATACCCGGACGACGATGCCGCTGGTTTCCTGCTGGGGATGTTCCTTGACCACGTTCTGTTGCTTGTCGATGAGTTTTTTCAGCCGTCGGGTGGCGGTCTCGAACACGTCCCGCACCACGGTCGACAGATCATCGTGGATGTCCCCGTCGGTCTCGCCGCTGTCCACCACCAGTTCATGGCCCGGGGGAAGCCGCAGATTGACCCGAACGCGGTAAGGGTTGCCCGTCTGGGGATGTTTCTGCTTCAGCTCCACGGCCACCCGGCAACTGATCAGATGGTCGGCGATTCTGTCGAGCTTGTCGGCCTTCTGGTTGATCAGTTCCTTTAAATCCTCATCCGACGACACGCCTCGAAACGTTATCTCCAGCGGTACTCTCATTCACCACCTCTCTTTCTGTTGTCGCATTGCCTTGATTCCAATTCGACTTCCTTTCATTTTTTCGGATTTAAGCCAAAAGATCAATACGGTAAACCCTGTATTTGAAACGGTCCATCCCGACAAACCGTTGCGGATGCCGACGACGCCCGACTTGAAAAAGTCCCGGCCCCTTGTTAAGTTCCAAAAGGGAGCGTTCCGTTTTTCCAAACGAAACCGCAATATCCATAATCTAATACCCCAAACGGATTTTGGAAGAAGCGGCAAGGGAAAAGCGATGATTTTTTTCCATCAACGGGCGGCAAGGAGGGAATAGACGGTGCAGGTTCACGATTGGATTTGCCGCCCTGACTCTGTTCGAGGTTTTTGGCGGTATAAACCGCCCAGGGATCGCAGGCTTTGACGGTAGACATGGCGTCCATGCAGCAGTCTTCGCACAGGGTCCGTCTCTGGTGGGGATGGTCGTCGCCCTCCGGAATCGTTGCGTTGCAGGCGTCGCAGATCATGCCGTTTCCTCCTTATGGCGTTTCTTCCCCGCCGGTGCAGCTGGGGCAATCTTCTTTTCCGTCGATGTGGGGTTTGATGTCCAAAATGGGCGTGCCGTCGTACATGTCGATGCCCCGGACGTCGATCCGGTTGCCCCGGACGCCTGTCGCCGTCACCACCGACAACCCGATGGGATTGGGCCGGCGCGGGGAACAGATGCTGAAGACGCCGAAAGGTCTGTCCATGTGAGGCGGCGTCTGAACCAGCAGCCGGTCCGAAAAAGACGGGCTTTTATGAAAGTGGAACAGCACGATGATCCGCTGTCCGGGCAGGATGTCCCGGAGCCCTTCGGCGTAACGGGCATCGATGTCCAGAGTCCCTTCCACATCCGACAGGCTCCAGTGGCGGGGCGGATCGGTCGCGTCGGTTCGGACATAGCCGATGGGGGTCATGGCAATGGTCATAAAAAATCTCCTTTCGTTGATTGATCCTACCATTTTTCAGGCCCGTCTGCATCAGTTGGCCGAGCCGGCACCCTCTTTGGCGCCTCGACGGCGTTAAACTTTTTGACACCATTCGCTCAAAACTCTAATATCTGTTTCAAGTTGATTCAACCTTTTTTGAAAATGATTTTCCCATTTGGGATCATGGGTGCGTAGCCGACAAGGAACTTTCAATGTCTCAAAAAGAATCAGTCCGACCGGCGCCGACCCGAGAGGCGTTGGAAGCCCGGATCGTGGAATTGGAATCCAGCGCCCGGGCGCATCAGGCGGTTGCGGCCGATCTGGCGCTGTTCAAGGCCATCGTCGATGCGTCCGGAGAGACCTCCTGCGGATGCGGGTCTTCGACTTCGCGCCGCCGGGGAAGACATCGCTGCAGGAAAAGGCCCATACCCCGGCATGGGTTGACGGCGGCACGGTGGAAACCGAGTATTGGGTCAACGGCCGGATCAAAAGTTCCTGTCTGAAGCCATGCGCGCCGTTCATTACGCATCGGAGATGAGCGGCCTGATGCTGGACTATCTCGGCCAGCGACCGGGCAAGCCCCGCCCCCTGGATCTTTCCGAATCCTGTCGCCGGCGCCTGTCCGGAAGCCGGTTCCAGGTCTTTCTCCCGGCGGCCCCAGAGCCGCGGCCCGTTGAAAAGGGGTCTCGACAAAAATCATGAGATGTCGTATGCAAAGGGATATGAAATGCCTCATTGGTTAACGCGCGCCTTCCGATGCCCGCTTACAAATAAAGATATCCCCCTTGAAGAGTGCTGCCATGCAAGACGCCCCCACATACGACGATCTGAAACGCCGGGTCCGGGAACTGGAACAGATCCTTGAAGCGCAACGGGCCGTTGCCTCCCCTCCCGTCCTCCCCGGCGATCTCGAACTGAAGGGCCGGGCTCAGGCGGGGATCCGGAACAGCGAAGCCAAATTCCGCAGTCTGTTCGAGCAAGCCGGCGACGCCATCTTCATCCAAGACGAGAACGCCCGCTATATCGATGTGAATCAGAAAGCCTGCGACCTCACCGGATACTCCCGCGAGGAACTGCTCTCCCTGACCGCAAAGGATCTGGATCCCGATTACGCCGAACGGGAAGAGGGCAGGCGGTTCTGGGATCAGTTCAAACGCCTGGGGAAAATGGCCTTCGAGGCCCGGCTGAAAAGAAAAAACGGGTCGATTTTCCCGGCGGAAGTCGCCCTGTCGCCCATTGAATTCGATGAGACGGCCTGCGTCCTGACCATCGTTCGGGACATCACGGAGCGAAAACAACTCGAAGACCAGCTCCGTCAGGCCCAGAAGATGGAAGCCATCGGCACCCTGGCCGGCGGCATCGCCCATGATTTCAACAACATCCTGGCGCCCATCATCGGATACGCCGAAATGACGGTTGAGGAACTGCCGGAAGACAGCCGGCACCGCCGCAACCTCGGGAAGGTGCTGGAATCGGCCCAGCGGGCCCGGGATCTGGTTCAGCAGATTCTGACCTTCAGCCGTAAATTTGAAAAATCCCTGCAACCCATACAAATTAACCCCATCGTCAAAGAAGCGCTCAAATTGATTCGCGCCACCATCCCCACCACCATCGACATTCAGCAGGACATCGCCGATACCGGGTCGATCATGGCCGACCTGACCCAGATCCACCAGATCGTCGTGAACCTGTGCACCAACGCTTACCACGCCATGTGGGATGAAGGCGGCGACCTTCGGGTCGAACTGAGCGAGACCGACGTCGGAACAGAAGCGACCGCCGGGCATCCCGACGCCGCACCGGGCCGGCATGTCCGTCTGACCGTAGCGGACACCGGAGGCGGCATCGCCCCGGACATCCTCGACAACATCTTCGAGCCCTATTTCACCACCAAGGACGCGGGAAAAGGGACCGGACTCGGGTTGGCGGTGGTGGACGGCATCATCCGGGATCATGGGGGGTTCATCACCGTGGACAACGACCCCGGACGGGGTTGCGCCTTTAACGTATTTTTTCCCCTGATCCCATCGAAAACCATGCCGGATGAGACGCTTCGGAGCCCGACCTTCCCGACCGGATCCGAACGGGTGCTGCTGGTGGATGACGAACCGCCCATATTGGAGATGCTCCGGCGAATGCTGGAAGGGTTGGGATACGAAGTGGTTCCGGCCGAAGACGGATCCGACGCCCTGGCGCTGTTCACCGCCGGACCGGACCGATTCGACCTGATTTTCACCGATATGACCATGCCGCACATGACGGGCGACCGGCTGGCCCGCGAGGTCAAGGCCATCCGCCCCGACCTGCCGATGATCATCTGCACCGGCTACAGCGAAAAAATGGACGCGGATCGCGCCAGGGAACTGGGATTTTCCGACTGTCTGCTCAAACCGGTTCTGCGGAGCGATCTGGCCATAGCCGTCAGAAACGCCCTGGATCCGGAAACGGCTGAGATCGATTGATTCATGATCGAAAACAAGCCGACATACGAAGAACTGGAACGCCGCTGCCGCCGGGCCGAGACCCGGCTGGAAAAAATTGCACCCTGTGCAGGTGCGGATCTCTATCAAACGCTGTTCGATAACAGCCACGCCATCATGCTGGTGATCGACCCCGACAGCGGGCAGATA
>JAABTD010000319.1 GCA_011390065.1 Desulfobacteraceae bacterium | reverse complement strand
GGCCAAGGGCGCGGCCAAACGCGGGGCCCACATCCACCAGGGGACCGAAGTCACCGGCATCGGCACATCCCAGGGAAAGGTCGTCTCGGTGGAGACCGACCGGGGCAAGATCCAGACGCCCCGGGTGTTGAACGCCGCCGGCGGTTACGCCGCGGCCCTCTCCCACGCCTTTCTGGGACAACGGCTGCCCATCAGCGTGCTCACCATCCAGGCCATGGTGACCCAGCCGCTGAAGCCCCTCCTCGACCATGTGGTCTCGTCCGGCACCTACCACTGCTACGGCAACCAGACCCTCAAGGGCGAAATCGCCACCGGCGCCCACATGGACCCCTGGCCCAACTACACCACCGACACCACCGCCTACTATATCAAGCACCAGGCCGAGGCCCTCACCGAGATGCTGCCCTGCCTCAAGGGCGTCAAGTTCATGCGCCACTGGGCCGGTCTGGCCGACATGACCCCGGACATGGCCCCCATCATGGACGGCAACGACCCCATCGAAGGTTATTACGTGGACTGCGGCTGGGGCTACTTTGGCTTCAAATCCTCCACGGTCACCGGCAAGTACATGGCCCGGTTCATGGCCGATGGCGAATGCCCCGACATCCTGAAACCCTTCGGATTGAAGCGGTTCCAGGAACACCGGCTCATGGGCGAAACCGCGGCGCTGGTCAACTACAGCCCGGACAACTAGAAAGGAGATCCCATGTCGCTGACCCTCACCTGCCCCATCTGCGGGGAGCGCAACGGCTATGAATTCCGGTACGGCGGAGAGGACAAAGGCCCCCGGCCGGACAGAGCGGGACTGACCCCCGAACAATGGTGCGATTACGTCCACATGAACAGCTGCGTCGCCGGGGTCCAGAAGGAATGGTGGTTTCACCGGGACGGCTGCGGCGCGTGGTTCACCACCCATCGCGACACCAGAACCGGCCTGGAAACCGACGGCCCCGACAGCGCGGCCCAAAAGTGACCACGGGAAAAGCGAGGTACATATCATGAATCGACTGACCCATCTGCCGACCCTGCGGATCCGGCCGGAATCCCGGCGGGACATCCACTACCGGGGAAAGGCCCATCCGGCGGCGGCCGGCGACACCATCGCCACGGCCCTCTACGCCAACGGGGTCCGCATTTTCGGCCGGAGCTTGAAATACCATCGCCCCCGGGGCCTTTACAGCCTGGACGGCGAATGCAGCAACACCACCATGTCGGTGGACGGCGTTCCCAACGTCCGCACCGAAACGGTCCCCGCCAAAGCGGGGATGACCGTCAAGGCCCAGAACGTGGTGGGCAGCGCCGAGCGGGACCTGCTGGGGTTCATGGACGCGTTGAGCTTCGCCATGCCCGCCGGCTTCTATTATAAAACCCTGCACAAGCCGGCCCCGGTCTGGCCCCTGGCCATCAACCGGATCCGGAAGCAGGCCGGGCTGGGCGCCATCGCCCCCGGTTTCAAGATCACCGGCGTCTTCGACGAACTGTATCCCAGGGCCGACGTCTGCGTGGTGGGCGGCGGGCCGGCCGGCATGTGCGCGGCCCTGGCCTCGGCCGAAGCCGGGCTGCGGGTGATCCTGCTGGAAGCCCGTCCCTGGCTGGGCGGATTCTTCGACTACCGGGCCGCGGCCCATCCCGGCGGCGGACTGCTCTACGAACGGGCCCGGGAACTGGCCGATCAGGTGGAGAAGGCCCCCACGATCCGGGTCTTCACCAGCGCCGCCATGACCGGGGCCTACCACGACAACCTGATCACCGCGGTCCAGCAGGGGGGCGATGACGACCCCTTCGACAGCCGGTATCTCCAGATCCGGGCCGGCGCCATGGTGGCGGCCACCGGGTGCATCGAGCGGCCCCTGCTCTTTGAAAACAACGAAAAGCCCGGCGTCATGCAGGTGGGATGCGCCCACCGGCTGGCCCGCACATGGGGGTTGATGCCCGGCGAAAAGATCGCCTTCAGCGTGGGCCATGATCTGGGGCTGGAAGCGGCCCTCGATCTGGCCGAACTCGGGGGACGGGTGGTCTGCGTGGCCGACATCCGCGAGGACGGCCAGGACCCCGCCCTGGCGGCGGCGCTGGCGGACCGACGCATCCCCTATTTAAAGGGATGGGTGGCTGCCGAGGCCCAGGGCCGACCGACCCTCAAGCGGGCGATCTTTTCCACCATCACCGGCACGGTCCAAAAGGAGTTCAGCTGCGATGTCCTGGTCGCTTCGGCCGGGTTCACCCCGGTAACCGGCCCGCTCGACACCGCCGGCGCCAGGCTGGCCTACGACAACCACACCGGCTTCTTCCTCCCCACCGACCTGCCGCCCAAGACCCATGCGGGCGGCCGGATCATGGGATTGCAGGACCCGCTCTCCATAGAGACCTCGGGCCGGCTGGCCGGCCTCCGGGCCGCCGTGGACTGCGGCAAGCGGGTGGACGACGCCGTCCGGGAGTCCGAAACCGCCCTGGCGTCCCAGCCGGGACCGGAACGGGGCTCCAAGCTGGTCACCGCGCCTGTCAAGGGCAAGAAAACCTTTATCTGCTTCGACGAAGACGCCACCCTCAAGAACGTCAGGCAGGCCATGGCCCAGGGGTTCGACGTGCCGGAGCTGATCAAGCGGTTCACCGCCGCGGGCACAGGTCCGGGACAGGGCGGAATCCCCGGCCACAACCTCCCGCTTTTCGTAGCCCAGACGACGGCGTCGCCGGACAAGCACCCCCGGCCCACCACCGTCCGCGCGCCCCTGGTCCCGCCCCTGATGGCGGAATACGCCGGAACCAACCACGACATGAGCAAACGGACGCCAGTCCATGATTCCCAGGCGGCCGCCGGAAAGATGGAGCGGATCGCCGTCTGGAACCGGGCCCGGGTCTTTTCAAAAAGCAAAGGCGCCAGGGCCGAAATCGAAAACGTCCGGACCAACGTCGGTATGCTCGACGCCTCCACCCTGGGCAAGTTCCGGATCTTCGGTCCCGACGCCGTCAAGGCCCTCCAGCGGGTCTACGCCGGCGACATGACGAAGATTCCCTCCAACCGGATGAAATACGCCGCCATGTGCAACGACGACGGCTGTCTTCTGGACGACGGCGTCATCGTCAAGCAGGGCGAAAACGACTTCTACTTCACCGCCTCCACCGGCCGGGCCGGGCAGACCGTGGAGTGGTTCCGCTTTCACACCAAATACGAAAACTGGGACTTCCACCTAGTCAACCTCACCGACGCTTACGGCGTCATCAACCTGGCCGGCCCCAACGCCCGGAAGGTCCTGGAGAAGGTGGCCGACGCCGACGTCTCAAACGACGCCTTCCCGTTCATGGGCTATCGGGAATTCACGGTGAACAAAACCATCCTCGTCCGGGCCATGCGGCTGGGGTTCGTGGGGGAACTTTCCTATGAATTCCACGTCCCCTCCTCCTGGATGCAGGCCCTGTGGGACATCCTGGCCGAAGCGGGCGCCGAATTCGGCATCCAAAACTTCGGCCTGGAAGCCCAGAACACCCTGCGGATGGAGAAGGGCCATGTCATCATCGGCTCCGAGTCGGAACAGCGGACCAACCTGCTGGACCTGGGGCTGGGCTTCCTCTGGGACCGGAACAAGCCCGAGGCCAAGACTGTTGGCGCCGTGGCCCTGCGCCAGACCGAGGATCAGAAGGGGCGGCTCAAGCTCGTCGGCTTCAAGATGACCGAACCCGCCGACCGGCCCCCCAAAGACGGCTCGCCCATCGTGGACGACCGGATCCGGGGCTACGTCTGCACGGCCCGGTACAGCCATACCCTGGACATGCCCGTGGGCATGGCCCTGGTGGAGGACGAGTTGACCCCGGAGGGGACCCGGCTGGCGATCTTCGAGGACGGCTGCGAGGGCAACCTCATCCACGGCGAAATCGTCCCCATGCCGTTTTACGACCCGGACGGCAAACGGATGCGGATGTAAAGGAGGAAAGCAAAGATGAACATGCTCCAAAGACAATCCCCGGTCCGGTTTTCGGCCCGGCCGGTCAAAACCGAAGTCCGGGACGGCTGGACCGTGGTCCTCGAATACGCGGCCCAGGGCGACGGCCTTCACCTCATCGACCTGAGCCACCGGGCCAAATGGGACCTTCAGGACGGCGATCTGTCCCGGTTCGACATCGCCGGAACCCCGATCCCATCCGCGCCCAACACGTGTACACTGAAAAACGGAACGGCCGTCTGCCGCCGGAACCGGACCCAGGCGCTCATCTGGCATCTGGCCGGCGACCCGCCCGAACTCCCGGAGGACCCGGCGTTGACCGACGTGACCGAGGCCTCCCTGCTGGCGGCGTTGACCGGCCCCAACATCTATGATGTAATGGAAAAAATATGTTCCCTGGATCTCAAGGACCCGGCCAAAACGACGCCCCGCCTCATCCAGGGGCCGGCCCTCCACGTCCCCTGCCTGATTATGGACCTGGGACGAATGGGAGACCGGGACGTGGTGCTCATCGCCTGCTCCCGGGGCTACGGCCGCGACATGACCGAGGGCCTTCTCCACGCCGGCGCGGAATGGAACATGGCGCCGGCCGGGGAAACGGCGTTTACCCGACTGTTTGACATTTAAACCCGACTGTTTGACATCCAAAAAGGAGACACCCCATGAACCTCAAAGGCCTCACCGGAGGCATTTACAAGCCGCTGGCCCCCAAGGACATCGAGACCCTTCACGACGCCGCTTTGACCATCCTCGAAAAGACCG
>JAABTD010000318.1 GCA_011390065.1 Desulfobacteraceae bacterium | reverse complement strand
CGGGCGGAAAGCCGAACTGGACGCCACCGGCCGGACCCTGGCCGAAGCCCTGACCCAGCGGAAAGAATGGAAGGACGGGGTGGACCGGTGGCTGGCCCACAACGCGGACCTGTCCGCCTGGGAAGCCGAGAAGGCGGCCCTGGGAACCCGGCGGGACGAACTGGCCCGGGGAATCGAGGCCGAACGGGCCGGGGTCCGGCGGCTCGACGAGGAGATCATGGGGTTCAAGGGCGACGTCCGGGTCCTGGAGGCCCGGCGCCAAGGCCTCGATGAGCGGGCCGGCGACGTGGTCCGTCCCCGGGAGGACGACGTGTCGGGCGCGGATCGCCGGGCGGCCCTGGATATGGACCTGAAGACGATCCGCAATCTCTACGACTCCGCCCGTGACGACCTGCGCCGCACGGCCGGCGAACTGGGAATCGATGCCCTCCAGAAGGAACTGGCCGATCTCCAGGCGGACCTGGGGGACCGGGAAGAACGGCTGTCCGTCTTTCGCCGCGACAATCCTCATGACGACGCCGTCGCTGAAAAATGGGCGGCCCGGAGCGCGTCGGAGCGCGAAGCCCGAGCCCGGGCGCTGACGGAAACGATTCAGTCCCTCCGGGACAAACGGGTTCAACTGGAGACCGACCTCCGCCATTTTCGGGCCGAACTGGCGCGACTGGCCGACGCCCTGGCGGAAAAGGCAGGGGAGGGCGTCCATCCGGACATCGACGAAGCGGAGCTGGCCGGGGTGGACCTCGGCGGCCTCCTGCACCGGTTCCAGGCCGAAGAGGCCCGTCGTCGTGAAGAGCACGCCCGGTTGGAGGCGCGGTACAGGGAATTGACCCGGAAGCTGGAGGACCTCCGGAAATGGCGCGGGGAGATTCAACTGGGCATGGCCGAGACCCGTGCCTACCCGCCGGTCTGGGATGCGCAATCCCCCCGAACCGACTGGCCCGACCCGATGGGCGGCGAGGAGCGGATCGGCGCCGTCCGGATCATCCGGGACCGGGCGGACGAGATGATGAAGGCCGAAACCGCCGACCGGGAGGCCGTCGAGGAAACCCGCCGCCGCATGAGTCGGGCCTTCGACCGGCTCCACACCGAGCTGAAGGGCGAGCATTTCGGCCGGGAGCTGCCCGCCATAGTCGATGAGTTAAAGGGTCATGACACTGAATCTTTGGGCGAACAGGCTAAAGATATCGTCGGCCGTTGTGACGACATCGCGCGAAATTGTGAAAGCGACCTGGAGATCTCCCAGCGGATCATGAACAACCTCATCGACATGCTCATCCAGCGGAGCCGGGAATACCACCAGAAACTTCACGCGGCGGCCCAGGAGAAGCTGCCCGAGGAGGTCTTCATCTACGGCGGCAATCCCATTCTGAGGGCCGGCGCGCGCCTCGATTTCAACACGCACGCCGACGTGTTCCGGACGTCGGTGGAAAACTGGCTCCACGAACTGATCGAACAGGACCGGATCCCCGAAGTCAACCCCCGGGTCGGCAACCGCCTGGGAGCGGAACTCCTCTACAAACTCCTCGCCGCCGCCACGGGAAAAAAGGAGTTCGGCATCCGGCTGCTCAAATGCGATGACACCGGCCGCAACTACGAACCCGTGGGCAAAGACCTGGGCTCCGGCGGCGAGGCCCTCACCACCGCCGTGCTCCTCTATGCCCTGCTCATCTCCATGCGGAAGAAACGGCGCAACCAGCCCGACGGAAAGATCCCCGCCTTCCTGGTGCTCGACAACCCTCTGGGCGTCTGCAACCGCTCCGACTTCCTCGACGCCCAGCTCAAGGTGGCCCGGGCCATGGGCATCCAGTGCGTCTACCTCACCGGCATCAATGACCGGGAATCCCTGGATCTGTTCGACCTCCGGGTGGCCATCCGAAAGAGCGACCGGCAGCTCACCATCGACGGGCGGACGTTGCACTGCCTGGAAGTGGCGGAATTGAACGTGGAGCGGAAGAATGGATGAGTCGATTTTCGATGCACTGCTGTCTGAACCTTGATTCGCATGATTAGCGGATTGACATGATTTGATCGTGTGAGGAATTCGGGATGAAATACGAGGAGATTACCAGACGGATCATCGGTTGCGCCATGGCCGTTCATTCCGCTCTTGGAAACGGTTTTCAGGAGGTCATTTACCAACGGGCGCTGGCGATTGAGATGAAACTGGGTGGCCTCCAGTTTGAACGGGAAAAGGAGATGCCTGTTTACTACCGCAAATATGAAATCGGGTCTCGCCGAGTGGACTTCTTTGTGGAAACACGCATCATGGTAGAACTGAAGGCGCTGTCAAAGCTTGAGGACGTCCATTTTGCTCAGGCCAAAAACTATCTGGAAGCGTTTCAGATGGAAGTTGGGCTGCTGATCAATTTTGGCGGGAGGAGTCTTGAATTTAAAAGGGTACACAACAACAAAGCAATAACTCCGGTCTGAACCCTGATTCGCTTGATTCAGGGATTTTCATGATTGCTGGCTGAACGTATCTTTGTCAAGATGATGAGGGAGGATATCCGAAATCCTTTAATCCCTTAATCAAGTGAATCAGGGTTCAGACAGAGAAACAGGGCGCACGAAGCGCCCCGTCCCTTTCAATCGATTCAATCAAACGAGCGGGGTTTTACTTCATCCCCCCCTCCTTCCACGCCTTCAACAGATCGTCATACTTCACGGTCTCGCCCTGGGGCTTTTCGTTCTCCAGCTTGGGTTTGGGCGCGCCGGGCTGGCTCAGCCAGTAGGATTCTTCCTTTTCCGGATTGAGTTTCGGGCCGCATCGTTTCAGGAAGCCGCCGCGTTCGATGCGCTCGAGGATGCGGTCCTGTTCGGCGGCCAGGTTGTCCATGGCGGTGTCCACGGTGACTTCGCCGGCCACGGCTTCCCCGATGTTCTGCCACCAGAGCTGGGCCAGTTTCGGGTAGTCCGGGACGTTAGTGCCGGTCGGGGTCCAGGAGACCCGGGCCGGGCTGCGGTAGAATTCCACCAGGCCGCCCAGTTTGGGGGCTCGCTCGGTAAAGGATTCATGCCGGATGTCGCTGTCCCGGATGGGGGTGAGGCCCACGTGGGTCTTTTTCAGCGACGTGGTCTTGGCCACGCAGAACTGGGCGTAGAGCCATGCGGCCTTCCGACGCTCCACCGGGGTGGACTGGAGCAGGGTCCAGGACCCGCAGTCCTGGTAGCCCAGCTTCATGCCCTCTTCCCAGTAGGGGCCGTGGGGGGAAGGGGCCATGCGCCATTTGGGCGTGCCGTCCTCGTTGACGGTGGGGCCGGGTTCCACCATGGTGGCGGTGAATGCCGTGTACCAGAAGATCTGCTGGGCCACGTTGCCCGTGGCCAGGCCGGGCAGGTACTGGTAGAAGTCCATGCCCAGGGCGCCGGGGGGCGCGTAGAGCCGGAGCCATTCCATGTACTTGCGCAGGGAATACTTGGCCGCCGGGCCGTTGGCCGCGCCGCCCCGGGCCACGGAGGCGCCCACCGGCCGGCAGTCTTCCACGCGGATGCCCCATTCATCCACGGGCTTGCCGTTGGGCAGCCCCTTGTCGCCGGCGCCGGCCATGGAGAGCCAGGCGTCGGTGAAGCGCCAGCCCAGATCGGGGGCCTTCTTGCCGTAGTCGTTGTGGCCGTAGACGCGCTTTCCGTCGATCTCCTTGACGTGCTCGGTGAAGAACTCGGCGATGTCTTCGTAGGCGGACCAGTTGACCGGTACGCCCAGTTCATAGCCGTAGATTTCCTTGAACTGTTTCTGGAGGTCTTCCCGGTTGAACCAGTCGTAGCGGAACCAGTAGAGGTTGGCGAACTGCTGGTCGGGCAACTGGTAGAGCTTGCCGTCCGGGCCGGTGGTGAAGGACTTGCCGATGAAGTCGTCGATGTCCAGGGTGGGTAGGGTCGCATCCTTGCCCTCGCCGGCCATCCAGTCGGTCAGATTGACCGCGTTGCCGTGCCGGTAGTGGGTGCCGATGAGGTCGGAGTCGTTGATGTAGGCGTCGAAGACGTTCTCCCCCGACTGCATCTGGATCTGGAGTTTTTCGATGACGTCGCCTTCCTGGATGAGATCGTGGATGACGTTTATCCCGGTGATCTCCTTGAAGGCCTGGGTCAGGGTCTTGGACTCATACTCGTGGGTGGGAATGGTCTCCGAAACCACCCGGATGTCCATGCCCCGGAAGGGTTCGGCGGCTTTGATGAACCATTCCATCTCCTTCATCTGCTCTTTTTTCGTGAGGGTGGACGGTTGGAACTCCTCGTCGATCCACTTTTTGGCCGCCGCCTTGTAATCGGCCGCCCCGGCCGTGCCGGCGCCGACGATCAGCGCCAGGGCCAGAACCCATGCCAGGGTGGATACGAACCATAACCGCTTTCTGTTGGAACTGCGCATGCCTCCTCCTTTTTTTGATGCGTGGGGTTGATAAAACGTTTCACTCCTTGCCGTTTCTTGACGCTCCCGCCGGCGCGAACGGAAGTTAACCGTATCGGATGACGAGGGCGATGAAGCCGATATAGACGGGGATGCTCAGGTAGAGGTTCCACTCGGTCAGACCCATCCAGGCGATGGCGAGGTAGCCGCTGCCCAGAAGTCCGATGAAGAGCCGGTCCCCCCGTGTGGTGGCGATGGGGAGCAGTCCCCGCCGTTCGATGGTGGGGGAGACCACCTCCCAGATCGCCATGCCGGCGAGCATCGCCGCGATGGTGATGAAAAATACAGCCGTCGGAACG
>JAABTD010000107.1 GCA_011390065.1 Desulfobacteraceae bacterium | reverse complement strand
GCTCTTCCGATCTGAGATGGGAATAATCCACCGGATAGTCCTTGTCTGTTCCGGCGGTCACCGACCCGTAGGGGGAGGGATAAAGCAGTTCCCTGCCGCGAAAGGTTGAAACGAACAGGTCGCAATTTCCTTTGCATCCGTCGACGCAGCGGGCGCAGATGCCCGACTGGGGCGCCACGCTGCGGGAGCGGTTTTTGGTTTGAAGGGCCTCGTTGGAATTGGGTCTGTGAAGATTCATTGGGTGCGTCTCCTCCGGATAAGTGAAAATAATTTCAGGATTTCTCCCCCGATTCTGTGCCTTTTCAGACAAAATTCCGATTTATTTATCGTTTAAAAAGCGGTTGTGTCAAGTTAGAATTAATATTCAGCCGATAAATAACATTAACTTATCTTATTTCAAATTTTTCTCTCATAATTTTTGATTTACGCCCTGATAAATCGGAAATTGACAATTAGTTTTTCTAATAATATAAAGGAAAGTTTATTTTAAATGAAAAGAAGGGGAGCGATGGCATGAACGACATGAAGAAGGTCGAAGCGGTGATCCAGCCCGTCAAGCTGATGGAGGTCAAAGATGCCTTGAACCATCTCGGCATCAAAGGCATGACCGTTACACAGGTAACAGGTTACGGTCGTCAGCGGGGACACCGGGAGGTCTATCGGGGTGCGGAATATACGGTCGATTTTGTCGCCAAGGTCAAGATCGAACTGGTCGTGGAAAAAGCGCTCGCAGACCGCGTCGCCGCCACCATCATGGAAGCGGCCAGCACCGGCAAAGTGGGCGACGGCAAGATTTTCATCGAGCCGGTGGAAGACGCCATCCGGGTGAGAACCGGAGAGCGGGGAAAAGACGCCATTTCCTGAAAACAGGAGGAACGGGCTGTCCAAGTTGCGTCGGGTTTTTCAAAGGAATATAGAAAAGGAGGCACGATGTCTGAACGAAAACGAATCGATTCCGGCGTCCCCCAGCTGGATCACCTCCTGGGCGGGCTGTTCATCGGCGACAACGTGGTGTGGTATGACGATGCCGGAAGTTTGACGCCTGTTTTCTGCAGGAACTTCATCCGGGCTTCTCTGTCGGAAGAACAATACCTGGTCTACGCCGTCTTCGACCGGTCTCCGAAAAACCTGCTGGGGCAACTGGGCCCCCTGGCTGAAAATCCACGATTCATCCTGCTGGATTGCTTCACTTACGGCAAAGGGGCCGGATCGGACGTGTTTCTGAAATTCTATCAGAATGAAGAAGGACGCCATCCCTGCCGCATTGTTCCGGTGGAATCTCCGGGTGATATCGATCTGTTCATCGATATGTTCTATAAAGTCCACCAGACCCTGAGCGGGGATGTCCGCTACGTCTTTGAGAGCCTGACCGGCATGCAGGATCTGTGGGGCGGAGAAGAAGCCCTTCTGAAATTTTACGCCCACTCCTGCCCGCGCCTTTATGAACTCAATACTGTGGCGTACTGGATCATTGAGAAGGCCGCCCATTCCCAGCGATTCAAGGCGCGCATCAACCAGATCGCTCAGGTGGCCATTGATCTGTCCATCCGTCGCGGCAAGACGCGTTTGAGCATCCTCAAAGCCGAAAACCGGGACAGCCAGGCCCGCAACAGGCCTTTTGATTACTGGTCCAAAGCGCTGCCCGACCATTCCCATCAAGTGGTCTTCGACGCCGAACGGTCCACCTCATCAAAAATCGATCTGGGAGCGCGCCTCAAAGAACTCCGCACCCGGAGGTCCATTTCCCAGACGGAACTGGCCAGACGGGTGGGGGTAACGCCGAGCAACATCTCTCAGGTGGAAAACGACCTCATTTACCCCTCCCTGCCGGCGCTCATCAAGATCGCCGAGATCCTGTCCGTGGAGGTCAGCGCCTTCTTCCAGAATATCCCCGGGGCCGGACAGCCGGTGATTTTTCCGGCATCCGACGCCACCCCGCTCCATTTCCCTTATCTTGCCAGAAACGACGTCGCGGCCAAACGGCTCACGCCCATCGATTTCGACCCCAGGGCCGAACCCTGTCTCATCGAAATCCCGGCCGGGGCCAAGCTCAATTCCCACTTTTTTATCTTCAAGGGGGAGGAGATGGGGTATCTGCTGGCCGGTCGACTCCAGATCAAACTGGACCGGACCCTCCATATGGTCAATCCCGGCGACGTTGTCTACTTGACGGCCTCGATTCCGTCCGGGTGGCGCAATCCGGGAGATGAACCGGCCCGATTGCTCTGGATCAAAATCCGTTAGCCCGACACATGGGGACATCCCGGGCGTTACCGGCGGCAAGCTGCGACCGGGAGGTCATCCATCGCCGCCGCGTCAGACCTCTGGGATGGTTCTCCCATCTTTTCCTCGAACCGCGGTTTCTCGAAACCGATGAAAAAGGAGAGCAGCGGCGGGATCACAAAGAGCGTAAAAAAAGTTGAAAAGGCCAACCCTCCCAGGATCACGCTGCCCAGTCCCCGGTAGAGTTCGCTGCCCGCCCCGGTGGACAGCACCAGGGGCAACATGCCGAAGATGCTGGTGGTGGTGGACATGAAAATGGGACGGATGCGGGTGCGCACCGACTCATGGATGGCCTCCATTCCCTTGAACCCGCCGTACCGCACATTGTTCAACGCCTGATGAACCACGAGGATGGCGTTGTTCACCACGGTTCCCACCAGGATGATGAATCCCAGCATGGTCACGATGTCGAAGGCCTGCTGGGCGACGAACCTGTCCACCAGGGTCAGGCCGATGAAGCCGCCGGCCCCTGCCAGGGGGACTGAGAACATGATGATGAACGGGTAGAAGAAGTTCTCGAACAGGGCGGCCATCAGCAGATAAACAATAATGGCCGCCAGGATCAGATTGCCGCCGATGGTCTTCATGGCTTCGGCCAGCTTATCCGCGTTGCCGCCCACGCTGACGGAAACGCCCGAAAGCTGCCCTGCCTCCCGCAAGCCGGGCACGATCTCGTTTTCGATGATTTCGGTGGCCCGTTGCAGGGGAATTTCGATGGGCGGCGTGACCTCCAGGGTGATATTGCGTCTCCGCTCCAGGTGATCCACCTGCATCATCCCCTGGCCGTACTCGAGTCGGGCCACGTCCGCGATCCGGATCAGGTTGCCGTCGCGGTTGGCCAGGACGCTGCCGGCGATGTCTTCGGGAATCCGGATGTTCTCCTCGGAACCCCGCATCACCAGATCCATCTTTTTGGTCCCCTGGGGCTTGTATTCCCCCACCTTCCGGCCGTCCATGATCACGTCGATATAAAGCCCCAATTCCGTTTCAGTTATGCCGTTGGCCATGGCCTTGGAACGGTCCGGGATGAAATTGGCCTCCGGGTAGGTGTTTTCCAGGGACGGCACCGGCCGCACCTGGGGGGTCAACTGCTCCCGGATCACGCCGAACAGGGTTCGGGCCGACACGAGGATCTGGTCGATGTCGTCCCCGGAAATGTTGACCTGCACCGTCCGGCCCCGTCCGATGCCGCTCTGGAAGATCCCCGCCTGGGTGGACACCCCGTAAACGCCGGGAATGGAATTGATGATCCGGGTGAACAGGGGCATCATTTCGGCGGCCCGGGTTTCGTGTTCGCTGATGGCGCCGAAAAGGGTGATCCGGTCCGCCCCCACATAGAAGATATTTTTGATCTGTGGAATGCCGTCCTTGTCGTCTTCCTCATAATAGGGTTTGGCGGCCTTGAAGATATACTCGCCCATCTCCTGACGTTTTTCCACGGAATATCCCGGCGGCGGCAGCAGGATGTTGAGAATCAGATTCCGGTTGCCCTGGGGCAGGTATTCCGCCTTGGGCAGCAGCAGCCAAACGATGAACACCGCCATGGTGGTGAGCAGGCCGATGGTCAGAAGCCGGGTGGCCGTATTCCGGAGCGTCAGCCGCGAGAGCGCCATAATGCCGCCGGCGAGTTTGTCGCCGGCCCGGCCGACGGCCTGGCCCCTGGACTTTTTCCCCTTGGACATCCGGTAAAAGATATTGGTAATGGTGGGAATGGCCGACACCGACACCAGCAGGCTGATGATAATGGCGAAGGTGATGGCGATGGCGATGTCCTTGAAAAGCTGACCGGCTTCCTCCTGCATGAAGATGACCGGAAGGAATACGGCCACGGTGGTGGAAGTGGAGGCCAGCACCGCGCCCCAGACCTCCTTGGCCCCGTCGTAGGAGGCCTGATGCGGGGACTTGCCCATTTTCCGGTGACGGTCGATGTTCTCCAGCACCACGATGGCGTTGTCCACCAGCATGCCCACCGCAAAGGAGATGCCCGCCAGGCTCACCACGTTAATGGACCGGTCGAACACCCACATGAAGACAAAGGTGCCGATGACGGAGATGGGAATGGCGATCGCCGTGGCCAGGGTGGAACTGACGGACCGCAGAAAGAGCAGCAGCACTCCCAGGGCCAGGCAGCCGCCGATAATGACGTTTTTCTGCACCAGACCGATGGCGGTGTTGATGTAAGGGGTCTGCTCGGAAACGATATCGAAATAGAGCTTGTTGTCGGCGAGGATTCCCTCGTTGAGTTCCGAGATTACCTGTTTGGTTCGATCGGTGAGTTCGATGACGTTGGCCCCCTGCTGCTTGCGGACGCCCACCACGATGACGGGAATGCCGTCGTGCATGACGGTCACGTCGTTGGTGGCGTATCCGAACCGGGTTTCGGCCACATCCCGGAGGTAGACCCGGCGGATGCCGTCATCCCGGAGCAGCACGTTGAGAGGGTCATCCACATCTCTGAATTCGCTCACCGTCCGGACCCGATAGTTTTTCTTCTCCAACCCCAGGAGTCCGGCCGAGACGTTCCGGTTGGCGGAGTCGATCCGGGCCATCACATCGCTGATGGTCAGCTTGAACTGCGCGAGTTTTTCCGGAGAAATCACCACTTCGAGCTGTTTGTCGGACCCGCCGAAAACGAAGAGGTCGCCCACTCCCGGCACCCTCTCCAGATACTGACGGACCTCGTTTTCGAAAAAAGTCCGATAGGTCTTGATCTTTTCCGGATCGCCCTCTTGCGTCTTCAACACCATCCAGATCACCGGCGAACTGTCGGCGCCCGACGCGTCGATCACCGGCTTTTCCACGTTCTCGGGATAGGCCCGGACTTCGTCCAGCTTGTTGGAAACCCGGAGCAGAGCCGCATCGATGTCCGCGCCCACCTCGAAAGTGAGGGTGATTTCCGCCCGGCTGTTGTAGGCTGAACTCTCCATAAGGGTGAGTCGCTGGATCCCCTTGAGCACATCTTCCTGCTCCTCGATGATGTCTTTTTCCACCTCATAGGGGGTGGCGCCGGGCCAGATGGTGGAGACGGTGATCTGGGGGCTTTCCACGTCCGGGGTCAACTGAATGGGCAGGCGGTTGATGCCGATGAGGCCGAACAGCACCACCAGGACAATGCCCACGGTAACGGTTACCGGCTTTGAAATGGAAAATCGGATGAAATCCATGGGTAAATTACCTTTCCACCACTGTTACATCCTGGTCGGGCCGCAGGCGGTCGTTGCCGTCCACCACCACCGGCATGCCCGGCTGGATGTTGGGATTGTCAACGCCCACATATTCGCCTTCGTATCCCACGATATTGACGGGCAGGATGGACGCCTTGTCTTCCTTGATGGTGTAAACAAAGGTTTTCCCCTGATTCCGGACCACGGCGTCCCGCTTGATCATCCGCAATTTCTGGGCTTTTCCGGCCGGGACATTGACCGTGGCGGACATGTTTCGGATCGCTTCCTGGAAATAGGGGATGGCGATCTTGATCTCAAAAGTCTTGGTGGCCGGATCGGCGATGGGCACGAAATTGGTCACTTTGCCCGTGAACTCGCGCTTGAGGGCGTTGATCACCAGCACCACTTCCTGGCCCGGTTGAATGTATTCCACCAGGTCTTCGGAAACCGCCACCTGAACAAAAAGATCCGTGATCGAGCCCAGGGTGCAGACCGGAACCCCGGGGGAGACCCACTCGCCCACGTCTTTTAATTTTTCCAGCACCATGCCGTCAAAAGGGGCCGTGAGGGCGCTTTTATCGATCTCCAGCTTCCGTTTTTCAATGGTCGTCTTCACCATCTCCTGCTGGATCACCAGTTCCCGGAGACTGTCGGCCAGGTCGTCGTAAGCCTTTTCACTGGCCGCCGCCTCCTTGAAAAGCGTCTCGAACCGCTTGAGGTTTTTCCGGGTATTGGCGATCTTCACCCCGATCCCCTCCGCCTCTTTCCGGCGAATCTGCACATCTTTTTCAAGCAGATCGGTATTGAGACGGACCAGCGTATCGCCTTTTTTGACCACTTCCCCTTCTTCGATGTTGCTTTCTTCGATCCGCCCGCTCACCTCGGGGGAAAGACCGGACAGGGTGTCGAAATCCACCACCCCCACGATGCGGGTGGTAGGGGAGATCATCCGTTCCGTCACCGTGTCGGTCACGACCCGGGCCGGACCGCCCCCCTGGGCAAAGGCAAGGGGGGCGGTCATCAATACCGCGACGATCAGGCAGAAGGAGTGAATTGGAGTTTTAATTGTCATGATGGGCCTCTTTGTGGGTAGTGGCTTGTGATGTCGCGATTTTTTTCATCGCCAGCAGCGCCAGTTCATAACCGTAAGCGCCGCAGCCGGCGATCTGACCGGTGGCGACATCCCGGATCAGGGAATGATGCCGGAAACTTTCCCGTTTGTAAATATTGGAAAGATGAATTTCAATAATGGGAACCGACAGGGCCAGAAGGGCGTCCCGGATGGCCACACTGGTATGGGTGTAGGCGGCCGGATTGATGATCACCCCGTCGCAGCCGTCCATGGCCGACTGGATCCGGTCCACGATGGCCCCCTCGTGATTCGACTGAAAGGTCTCCACCGTCAGGTTCAATTCGCGGCCCTTGCGGATCAGTTTCTCATTGATGTCAGCCAGGGTCGCGCTGCCGTAGATCTCCGGCTCTCGTTTCCCCAGGAGGTTGAGATTGGGGCCGTGGAGCACCAGCACACGGGGTTCGGGGATGTCGGCGGTCATGGGCTATTTCTCCCGGCTCTCGTCCGTTGCCGCCATCAGACGCCGGAACCGGCGGATGGTATCGGCGTAATCTTCGGATCCGTAGATGGCTGATCCGGCCACCAGCACATCGGCGCCGGCGCCGGCCACCTGCCCGATGGTTTTCTCGTTCACGCCCCCGTCCACCTGAATCAGGGTCGTCCGTCCCTGTTCGTTCAGCAAAGCCCGGAGGGTCTGAATTTTGTCCAGGCTGTTTTCGATAAACGCCTGCCCGCCGAACCCCGGGTTGACGCTCATGATCAGAACGAAATCCACCATGCCCAGCACCCACTCGATGGCCGAAAGGGGCGTGGCCGGGTTGAGGGCCACCCCGACCCCGACATCCGCCTCCCGGATGAGTTGCAGGGTCCGGTTGAGATGGGTGCAGGTCTCTGCCTGAACCGCGATGTAGTCGGCCCCGGCATCGGCGAAATCGGCGATGAACCGATCCGGATGCTCGATCATCAAGTGGACGTCCAGGGGCAGATTCGTGGCCCGGCGGGCCGCTTCAACGATCAGCGGTCCCATGGTGATGTTGGGCACGAAATGACCGTCCATGACGTCGATGTGAATCCAGTCGGCGCCGGCGGTTTCAACGGCGCTGATTTCTTCACCCAGCCGGGTGAAATCAGCGGAAAGGATGGAGGGGGCGATGCGTTTCGCGTGCGTCATTGGGTGTCTTCTTTCTGGAAACAGACGGCGAAAAAACCGTCCATTGCGCCGTCTTCGGCATATTTGGGGATGCTGCGGAAGCATCCCTCCGGGTCGATAAGGGAGCGGGCGGGTTGAGACAGACCGCCGGAGTCCGAAACCATGCGAAACTCGGGATGGGCCGACAGAAACGCTTCGGTTGCCGAATCGGTTTCTTCCGGCTCGAAGGAGCAGACAACATAGACCATTCGGCCGGCCGGTTTCACCAGAGGGGCCAGATGGTCGAGGAATCGGGTCTGCCGGCGGTGATGGAGGGCAAGATCTCCGGGACGGGTGCGCCATTTGCCGTCGGGGTTGCGCCGCAGGACGCCCAGGCCGGAGCAGGGGGCATCCACCAGAATGCGGTCGAAAGTTCCCAGGACGGCGGGGTCGGGCCTGTGATCCAGGTCTTCCCGCCGGGTGATGACAATGGCGACGCCCAGGCGATCCATCTCGATTTGCAAGCGGTCCAGTTTCGTCTTGTCCCGGTCGACGGCCACAATCTCGCCCCTGTTTTTCATGAGCTGGGCCATATGGCCGGTCTTTCCGCCCAGACCGGCGCAGGCGTCGAGGACCCGTTCCCCCGGCCGGGGCGCCGCGAGGCGCGCCACAAGCTGGGCCGCTTCGTCCTGGACCTGGAAATGGCCCTGGGCGTACCCGGGCAGGTCGAATACGGCGGAGCGCAGGCCGTAAAGGGCGATGCCATCGGGCGCCCGAACGGTTGGGATTTGTTGTGCGGCGGCGCCTTCCAGCGCAACCATCAATTCATGGCGGTGGATCCGGAGGGTATTGGTCCGGAGAGTGACCGGCGGCAGGGTGTTGGCGGCGTCGCACAGGGCCCTGGCGTCTTCAGCGCCGTACCGCCCCACCCATCGATGGACCAGCCAGTCGGGAAACGCTGCTGCCGCTGAAATGGCCTTGACCGGGTCCTTCTCCGTATCCGGAAACCGGACATCCCGGCCATGACGGGCGACATTCCGCAGCACCCCATTGACAAAGCGGGCGATCCAAGGCGGCGCGATGGCCTTGGCCATGTTCACGGCCGTGTTGACCGCGGCCGAATCGGGGACCCGGTCCAGTTCCAGGATCTGAAAGGCGCCCATTCGCAGAATATTGAGGATAGGGGGATCAATCTTCCTGATCGGGGTTTTGGAAAATCGTGAAAGGATGTAATCCAATCGGCCCCGCCACCGCTGGACGCCGTAAACCAGCGCGTAAACCAGGGTGATCTCCCGGCGGGGGAGGGAATACGGGGTCAGGGCCGTTTCCATCACCTGATCCAAGTGTCGCTGTTCCCGGTCGAGCCTGTTGAGAATGGACAGAGCGACGGATCTGGCATCCGTACCGCTGCCGGCCCCGCTGACGGTCTTTGTCATTTGAATCGTGTTCCGACCGGCAGATCATGCCCCCTGAGAAACGATGCGATATCCATCCGTTTGCCTGATGCGCCCTGGATCTCCAGAATCGACAACGCATCTTTGCCGGCCGCCACCCGCAGTTCGTCGGAAAAGCCCGGAATCACCGCGCCTGGAAGCGCATCCGCATCCCGAGTCGCCAGGGATGCCCGGAAGATCCTGAGCCGCCGGTCTCCGTGGAACGTAAAGGCCCCGGGCCAGGGCGTCACGCCCCGAATAAGGGCTTCGATGGTTTCGGCATCGGCCGACCAGTCAATGTGGCCGTCTTCTTTGCCCAGCATGGGAGCGTAGGTGGCGGCGTCAGGGTCCTGGGGGCGGGGCGTCGCCGTGCCGTCTTGAAGCGCGTCGATGGTTTCCAGCAGAAGGTCGGCGCCCATTCCGGCCAGACGGTCGTGCAGATCGCCGGCGGTCTCATCCCGGGCGATGGGCGTCATGCGCATCAACAGGATGTCGCCGGTATCCATCCCCTCGTCCAGCAGCATTGTGGTGACGCCGGTTTCCGGCGCCCGGTCGATGATGGCCCGCTGAATCGGGGCCGGTCCCCGGTATCGGGGCAGGAGAGAGGCGTGGATATTGACGGCGCCCAGGCGGGGGATGCGCAACACATCCCTTTTGAGGATCTGACCGTAGGCAACCACCACCAGAAGATCCGGCGAATACGCCGCCAGTTGAACCTTGAAAGCATGGGAATCGGCCGATTCGGGCTGCGCCACGGGATATCCCATGTCCAGGGCCGCCTTCTTTACCGGCGGGGGGTGGCGCTTTCGTCCCCGGCCGCTTCGCCGATCGGGCTGCGTTGCCACCAGCCGAATGTTGCAGCGGCTTTCACCAAGGCTATGGAGCGCCGACAGAGCCGGCGTCGCAAAATCGGGCGTGCCCATAAAAACGATGTCCAGGGGCCGGCTGGGGCCGTTGTTCCTATTCATTGCCTTTTTTCTGCTGCTTCATCACCCGCCGCGTGTAGAGCTGCCGTTTGAGGGATGACAGATGATCGATAAACAGGATGCCGTTCAGGTGATCGATTTCGTGCTGAAGCACCACCGCCAGAAAATCATCCCGGGAATATTTGACCGGCTTTCCTTCCCGATCGACGCCTTCCACCTCCACGGCGGCGCACCGTTTGACGTCGGAGCGGAAGTCCGGCACGCTGAGACACCCTTCATTTTCGGAGATGATGGACCCTTCCTGGCAGACGATTTTGGGGTTGATGATCGTCCGAAGAGATTTCTCGCCGTTGCCCAACCCCTCGTCAAAGACGATGATGCTCTTGTCCATGCCCACCTGGATGGCGGCCAGGCCGACGCCGGGCGCGGCGTACATGATGTCCGCCATGCCGTCGATGAGCTTCTGGATGGTGTCATCGATGTTGTCGACCGGCTGGGTGGGCTGCTTGAGCAGCTTGTTGGGAAATGTAATGATTTCGAGTGTATCCATAAGAATATGTTCGCTAAAGCTTGTTGCCGACCTCCGCAGGGGCGGGGTCGGGTTCTTCTTTGTAAACGGTGATGACGTTGATGCCGATGATCCATGCCGAAATGATCCCGGCGATGAACACCGGAAACATCTGGACGGCATGATTGGCCAGGGTAAACCCGGCCGCCTCCTTTGCCGGGACCCCGAAAAGCTGCATGGCGAACACGCCCCCGGCCTCCCAGATGCCCCAGTAACCCGGAACAGAAGGAAGCGCGATAAAAAAACAGATGATGATCATCACCGCCGTCATCTCCATAAAGGTGATATCGATTCCCGGCGCTCCGAACATGACGAGATAAAAGGTGAGCGCCTGCAACGCCCAGATGAGTACGGTCAGTCCGATGCATCCCGCGATCCTTATGGGGTTTCTCATCAGGGCGAATCCGGATTCCAGATTGTCCACCATTCCGGCGATGGGTCGGCTCACCCGTTCCCGCACCGCGCTCCGGAAACGCTTCGACGTGAAAAACAACAGGGCGGGGGCCTCCAGAATCATTCGGTTAATCCGCCGTCGCACCGATCTGATGCAGATCATCACGATAAAAATCAGCGCTGCCAGGGCCAGCACGGTCATGTTCCGGCCCAATTGGACCAGGATATCCCGGTCGAGGATGAAGCCGCGAAATTCGATTTCCAACTGGGGGCTGATGGTGACGGTGGCCATGACCAAAATAAAAAGCGCCACCATGAGACACACATCGAAGATCCGCTCCACCGCCACCGTGGCAAATCCGGTGGAAAAAGGGATCTTTTCCTGCCGACGAAGGATCAAGGGCCGCGCCACTTCGCCGACCCGCCCGGCCAGTAAGCTGTTCATCATGAAGCCGATCATCAGGGGATGATAGGCGCCGGCGAATTCGACCGTTTTGACGGCGGGGTTGCTGTTCAGGATATACTGCCATCTCAGCGCCCGGAGAAGGAATGCCGCCATGATGCCGACGGCCGCCGGGACGACCCACCAATAATTAATCCTGCGAAGATACGCCATCAGATCGTCGAATGGCACGTTTCTGAAAGCGAAATAGAACGCCGCAGCCGACACCGCCGACCCGAAAACAAGCGAGGCGGCGGTTTTACGGTTCATGGAGATATCGATCCGTCAACGGGGGCCAATTACAATGAAATCGTTTGCCGGGCGTATTCGATGTCTTTCTTAATCTGCTCTGACAGTTCCGGAAGCCCCGAAAATTTCTTTTCATCACGAATGCGTTCGACGAAATTCACCCGTATCCGGTCTCCGTAAATGCGCTGGTCGAAATCGAGAATATGGACCTCGACGGTATAGAGGTAATCGTCGAAGGTGGGGCTGTATCCGATGTTGGCAACCCCTTTGCGCTTCTGACCGTCGCATTCCACCGTTACGGCGTAAACGCCTGTTTTGGGCGTCAGTTCGTCCTGAAGCAGAATATTGGCGGTGGGACAATTCAGCAGCTTGCCGCCGCGGTCCCGCCCTTTGATCACTTCTCCCCGAATCTGGTAGTCGCGGCCGAGCATTTTCCGGGCATCCGCCATATTGCCTTCCTCAACGAATTCCCGAATCCGGGTGGAACTGATGCGGCGGGCGCCGTTGGCGCCCGCATTGGGCGGCTGGATCCAGTCGGCGATGATCAGTTCGAAACCCAGTTCCCCGGATCGTTTTCGGAGAAAGTCCAGGTTGCCTTCCCGATTCCGCCCAAAGGAATAATCGCCGCCCACCACCATGGCCTTCATGCCGATCCGTCCGATCAGGATGTCTTCCACGAACGCGTCGGCGCTGATGGCGGCAAACTCTTTATTAAAAGGAATGCAGATCAGCACATCCACGCCGGACTTTTCGATCAGTTCCGTTTTCTGTTAGTAAAGGGTGATCAGCGGCGGCGTGCCGTTGTTCTTGAGGACCCGCAGCGGATGGGGCTCAAAGGTCATGGCGACGGCGGTCCCATCGATCTCGTCCGCCTTCTCGATCACCTCGTGGAAAAGGGCCTGGTGCCCGATGTGAACGCCATCGAAATTGCCGATGGTAATCACCGCATTCTTATAGGGTTTTTCTATATTTTCGATACCTTCAACGAGTTCCATTATTCCGCGTCCGACCTTTAAAATTGGCTTGACATCAAAAACAAAAAAATATATATAGACCACATTAAACACGAAATCAATCCTTTTCAAGATTGATGGCGGGTTTAAAAAAGGGTTCAAAAAAAGTGCCGAAGTGGCGGAACTGGTAGACGCGCTAGGTTCAGGGTCTAGTCGGGGTTTCCCGGTGGGAGTTCGAGTCTCCCCTTCGGCACCACCCTTAAATAAGCGGCTGAATCTAAAAACGATTTAGCCGTTTGACTTTCTCCGGGTGCTTTCAGGGTGCCGATAAGGTGCCAGTTTCAACCCAGGCGATGAAACAAAAAACCCTTGCTGAATAGAGACATCCGGCAAGGGCATGATTGACATAAGCAGCGATAAGCATATAATAAAGCTCATCATCTGATTGTGTTATCCGCCCTTTTCGGATGACACTTTCTAAGCCCGTTGGATGTCCCCACATCTGACGGGCTTTTTATTTCAAAGATCAGTCGTCTTGATCCTTTTCCGCTTGTTCCTCATGGCATCGAATCACTTTTTCCACGCACTCCGTCAACAGTTGTCGCATGGTCGTCTTTTGGGTGATAGCGGCCATTTTCAACCGAGTGTGTATGTCTTCTGATAATTCGATGGTGAGTTTCTTTTTCATATCCGATCCAGTTTTAACCAACTATACTCCTATACTTTTTTACCTGTCAACCCTTAAATTCACTCCCCCCTCACAAAAACCCTTTCATCCCCCTTCCCACCCACAAAATCCAACAGATTCACCTCCGAAGTTTCCCCGCTGGGGATGTAGTCCGCGTATCGGTC
Source organism: Desulfobacteraceae bacterium (assembly GCA_011390065.1). Classification (GTDB taxonomy): domain Bacteria; phylum Desulfobacterota; class Desulfobacteria; order Desulfobacterales; family JAABSP01; genus JAABTD01. The sequence continues at coordinate 2,637 of JAABTD010000107.1, read as the reverse complement.
CACGGTCATCTTGATTGAGTGATGCCCGGCTTGCTCCATGACGTAGTTCAGCTTTGCCCCGGAAGATATCAAGAGGCTGATGTAGGTATGTCGGATATCATGGAAGCGGATCTTCCGAAGGCCGGCTTTTGCCAGAACCCGGTTAAAAATATGACGGATGGAGTTTTGGGGAAAATGTTTTCCTCCCCGGTGGAAAATCACGGCCATGGCTTCCCCGGTCCCAGCTTCCAGCGCCTCCCGTTTGCGCTGGGTATGAAGATCCCGCAGTACGGGGAACAGGTGGTCCGAGATGTCCACCCATCGATTTTTTTTGTTCTTCGGCCGCTCGATCCGTTGCCGGCCGAAAGACTTTGAAACCTCCATCCGCTTTCTGTACCAGTCGATATCTGACCACTCCAGGGCCAGCAGCTCCCCCAGGCGCAGCCCGGTGGAGAAAGCGCACAGGAAGAAGGGGTAGTCGTCCGGGAAACACTCCCGGCAGGTCTCCGGGAAATGACGGGTCTCCTCATGATCGAAGGGGCCGAATATCCCCGGTTTTGTCCCGCTCCAGGTCAAGATGCTTCAAGATGTGGTTGCAGGGGTTCTTCTCCACCAGTTCCTCGTCAAAGGCGTAGTTGAACACCCCGCTTATCACGTCCTTTGTAAGGCAAATATGGCTTGCGGAGAACCCGCGCTTATTCAGATCCAGGAGAAGGCTCTTGATGTGCCCGCGATTGACGGCGGTTATATCCTGCTTGCCAATGATTGGGTCGATGTAGTCCCGCAGAAGTTGCTTGTACCTTTCATAAGTATTCCGGCGACGGACGGCCCGGATATAATCCTCCAGCCAAATCAGGGAATAGGTCTTGAAGGAAACCGGCGCCGGTTTCGGCCGCGGTTCGGCCGCTTCTTCCGGTTCGGCCTTCTGGAAAACAAGGTCCGGATTCCGGATCAGCTCCGCCTCGATCAGCGCCTTTGCCTTCCGGGCGGCTTTCAGGTCGCCCACCCTCCGGCTGATCCGCCGGCCCCGATGCCGAACGAATACCCAAAAGACCCCGGAGCCCTTCTCTTTTTCTCGAATGGAAACGCCCATCGATTCATCCCCCTGGAAGTGATCCAGCCCTATTTGACGGTTTCGATGATGCTGTCCACCAACCCGGTGATGGTGTCGGCCTTCTTGAAAAACGGACCGGCTTCAATGTGACGGTCGAAAAAATCCACCAGATCCTTCGGGCGAATGAGCACCCGCTTTCCGATCCGCAGAGAACGAAGCCCCTTGATCCGCCGCCAGTTCCTTATGGTCCGCGTAGAATGGCCAAGTCTTTTTGCCAGCTCACCTTGCGTAAACGCGATGACTTCGCCTTCTTTCAAATCTCAATCCTCCTTGTTGCATTTCCGTGGTCGTCGGTCAAATCTCGTTCATGTAAACCGACTTCACTTCCTCATCCTGGATACATAGATAGTCCAGGGTTTGTTTTTGCGTGCTGTGGTTGAAGCATTCCATAAGGACCGGGAGGGATTGCTCGAATGTAACCCGCTGATGGTATCCCCAGGTCTTCCGGAGCGAATGGCTCCCATAATTGCCTTTGAGGTTGACGGCCTTGCACCATCCCTTGACCTTCTGAGAGACGTAGGGGACAGACCAAACGCCCCGTTGACCCTTGAAGAGATGATCCCCCGGTTCATAGGGTTTCGACGCCAGGAGGTTCTTAACGGCCGCCACGACATTTTTATTCAGCGTCAGGCGTCGGACCTTCCCGGTCTTCTTCTCCCGGACCTCGATCTCATCGCCCGGCTGCACCCCTCTAACCCCAAAAAAAGCGCGATTATATGAAATCATAGCAGAAAAACGAATTATATATGTTGACTTATCAATTGTTTATGGTGTAAAATGAAATTTATTATAAACAATTGAAAGGAGCTTTTCAAGTGAACAAGAAAACCGCAAAAAAATTGGCGAGAAGAAAGAAAAAGTTAGCAAAAAGAGTAGAAAGAAGAAATTGGGACGACCAACCCAAACCAATGTTGAACGGTTCCAACATTCATTATGAAATAGACGGGAAACAAAACGGAATCGCTCAGGGCGGCATTGGCGTTGTCCATCAATTGTCCAAAAAAATTGGTCTGACAAATGAAATAAATTCCCGGATAACCCTTCTCAAAAGACACCTCCCTTACCATGAATCAGACCATATTTTAAACATCGCCTACAATCTCATTGCTGGCGGTGAAAACCTTGAAGATTTAGAACTGCTGAGAGGCAACGATGCGTATCTTGACGCCCTCGACGCTAAGATCATTCCTGATCCCACGACCGCAGGGGATTATCTGCGTAGATACGATCAGGCATCCATACTTGAATTGATGGAAGTAAAAAATGGCGTTCGAAAGCGCATCTGGAGCAACCAACCCGAAAATTTCAAAGAGGAGGCTGTAATCAATATGGATGGAACGATTTGTCCCACTTGGGGCGAATGCAAGCAAGGGATGGATATATCTTACGACGGGCAATGGGGATATCATCCTTTGATTACTACAGCGACACATTGATTCCAAGCGCGCGGGCCTCATCTATCGCTCTCTTCCTGTGAGATTTGTAGGCGATACTGTTTCGTTTGATATGATAGACTACGATCTCAATAGCGCCTTGCAGGGTCA
>JAABTD010000317.1 GCA_011390065.1 Desulfobacteraceae bacterium | reverse complement strand
ATGCCGGAAAACGACATGGCGCCGGAAAACGAGCGGGACCCCCATTTTCCCGAGGACTTCGAAATGCCGCTTCTGAACGAAGATTTCGTGGAGGTTCCGTGTCCCAGCCACGACCACCCGATTCTGATGATTCCCAAGCGTTACCGGCGGTCCCTGCTGGACGATCTGTTCGACAACGACGAGTTCAAGTGGCAGCTGTTCACGGATAAGGAATACGAATGGATTTTCAAGGACAAGCCCTGCACTATCTGTTCTTCCCTGTACCAGGCCCTTCTCAACCGGTTGAAAAGCTCCCAGGAAGCCTTCAAGATGCTCTACGCCCGCCCCTACCGGTTCAACCGCCGGCTCGGTGAAGGGATCAGCGTCTTCAACCCCGGCGACAAGCCCATTCGCAAGGGATTTTTGAGCAATCCCATGCTCCAGCGACGGATCAACATGCTGCTGCGGGACAGCAACCAGGTCAAATACATTTTCTCCCGGTACGCAAAAACCAACAACGGCATCTACGCCCTCATGGACATCAAGTCCCACAACATCGAACGGCTCATTGAACTCCACAACATCATTTCCGAGGGAGTCCACAAGGTCGAGGACATCGAAGAGACCGTCAATTCGCTGTTCATGGCCCTCATGAACCCCGAGGACAAAAAAAACATCCAGGATATCCAGTCCTTTTCCGACCGCATCGAATACATCCGGATTCCCTATGTGCTGGACATCAAGACCGAGGTGGAGATCTACCGGAACATCTTCGGCCGCCACATCGACGCCCATTTCCTGCCCCGGGTCCTCCACAATTTCGCCCGGGTCATCATCGCCTCCCGGCTCAACACGCATTCGGAGGCCCTGCTGGAGTGGATCGGCGATCCCCGGAAGTACCGACTTTACTGCGACGAAAACCTCCTGCTGCTCAAGATGGAGATCTATACCGGCTTTATCCCCACCTGGCTCAACGAGGAAGACCGGAAACGGTTTACCGCCAAACGGCGCCGGAAGATCATCGCCGAATCAGAAACCGAGGGTGAAGCCGGATTGTCGGGCCGGGACGCCATCAAGATTTTCAATGATTTCTTCTCCACTTACGGGCGGGATAAACGGCTCATCACCATGTCCCATCTGATCAGTTATTTCACCAAAACCCGGAAGGACCTGGAAGCGTCGATTCCGGGAAGCGTTCTGGAGGCCCTCGAGCGGATGTACGACTACACCATCCTCCAGGAGGTGAAAGAATCTCTCTATTATTACAACGAGGAAGCCATCGCCCGGGACATTCAGAACTATATGTTCGCGGTCAATTTCGAGATCGGTTCGGTGGAGACCTGCAAGTTCACCGGCGAAAAACTCGACATCACCGAAGATTTTCTGGAGGGCATCGAAAACCGGCTGCTGGGCGCCGTTGTTTTCACCGACCGGCGCGCGGCGTTCCGGGCGGAAACCCAGAAGGACTACACCGCGCGGACGTTGACCCAGGAGATTCTGGTGGAGGGAAAAAAGGTCCAGGAAACCGCCCTGTTCAAGGAACTCTATGACCGATACGTCTACAACCTCAAAGAGAAGGTCCTGGATCCGTTTCTGGAAAACGAAAACTTCCGTCAGGCCATTAAGGACTACCACGAGGAGGATTTCAAAACCTACGACAAGCGGATCCGCGACGACGTCACGTTTCTGATCAACAACCTGTGCAACAAATACCAGTACACTGAACAGGGCGCCCAGGAGGTCTGCATCTACGTCATCGACAACGATCTGGCCAGGCAGTTCTCCTGAATTGCCGATAACCGAAGTTGATAATCGAGACATCCGGTTTCCAAAAGCTGTGGCGGATCTGCCGGTCATGCCGGCGCTCCCGGAGATCCGCCGGGCCCTTTCGGAAGGGACCGGCGCGGTGCTGATCGCGCCGCCGGGGGCCGGGAAGACCACCTGTGCGCCCCTGGCCCTGCTGGATGAGGGCTGGCTCTCCGGACAAAAGATCGTCCTGCTGGAACCCCGGCGGTTGGCGGCCCGGGCCGCCGCGGGGCGGATGGCGCACCTGTTGGGGGAGCCGGTGGGGCGCACCGTCGGATACCGGGTGCGCCTGGAGAACAGGGTGAGCCGCCGCACCCGGATCGAAGTGGTGACCGAGGGAATTCTGACCCGGTGGATTCAGCAGGATCCCGAGCTGTCCGGCGTGGGGTTGGTGATCTTCGACGAGTTCCATGAACGAAGTCTCCAGGCGGATCTTGGCCTGGCGTTTTGCCTGGAGAGCCGGTCCGTTTTCCGGGAAGACCTCCGGATGCTGGTCATGTCCGCGACCCTGGCGGGGGCGCCGGTGGCCCTTCTCTTAGGGGATGCGCCGGTGATCGAAAGCCCCGGCAAACGCTTTCCGGTGGCAACCCGCTATCTGCCGCCGAATACGGCGGCGTCGCAGCGGGACAAGCGGATGGAAGGCCATGTGGCCGATGCCGTGGCGCGGGCGGTGGCCGAGGAAGAGGGGTCCATTCTGGTCTTTCTGCCCGGCGCCGGCGAGATCCGGCGGACGGCGGCGATTCTTGACCAGCGTCTGGCCGGCTCGGGGATCGCGGTCGCCCCGCTCTACGGAAACCTGCCGACGGCGGAACAGGACCGGGCCATACGGCCCGCGGCGCCGGGTCGCCGCAAAATCGTACTGGCGACATCC
>JAABTD010000316.1 GCA_011390065.1 Desulfobacteraceae bacterium | reverse complement strand
GGATCAGCGCCGGGGCCGGGCCGGCCGGCTGTCCCCCGGCGTCTGCCATCGCCTCTGGAGCGAGGCGGCGCACCAGGGTCTCATGGCACAATCGGTCCCGGAGATCCTGTCCGCCGATTTGATCCCGCTGGCCCTGGAGATGGCGGCCTGGGGGGTGTCCGAACCGAACGGCCTGGACTGGCTCGATCCGCCGCCCGAGGCCGCTTTCCGGTCGGCCCGGCGTCTTCTCCATGAGTTGGGGGGCCTGGACGATTCAGGGGTCATTACCGCTCATGGCAGGGAGATGGCCCGGCTGGGGCTCCATCCGCGCCTGGCCCACATGTTGCTGGCGGGCCGGGAGTGGGGGCGGACGCGGCTGGCCTGCGAACTGGCCGCGATCCTGGAGGAGCGGGACATCCTCCATTTTCCGCCGGGGGCCAAAGATGCCGACATCCGGTTGCGGGTCGAGGCGGTGCGCAAGGGGAGGGCGTTTCGGGCGGCGGGGGCGTCGGTCAAAACGGGCGCCTTGAACCGCATCCGGGCCCAGGCGGACCGATGGGAAAAGATGCTGAAACCCCCTGGGTCCGAAAAATCGCCCGCGGATCACCGGGAAGACCCGGATCGCGACGCCGGCGCCCTTCTGGCCCGCGCCTATCCGGACCGGGTGGGACGGCTCCGGGCATCCGGGGACCTCCGGTTTCAGCTTTCCGGCGGCCGGGGCGCCCGGTTCGTCGATTTCGAACCCCTGGCGGCCGAGACCTATCTGGTGGCTGCGGCGCTGGACGGCGCGGGAACCGATGCCCGCATTCACCTGGCCGCGCCGGTGCGTTTAGAGGATCTGGAGGCCCGCCTGCCGGAGCGTTTCAGCGAAACGACCGTCATTCGCTGGAATCCGCGGACGGAAGCGGTGGACGCCCGGTTCGAGGAGCGGTTCGGCGAACTGGTGCTGCGGGACCATCCACTCGAGAATCCCCATCCGGACAAAATAGCGGAAGCCATGCTGGAAGGCATCCGGCGAATGGGGCTTTCGGTCCTCCCCTGGAACCGGCGGCTGGAGAACTGGCGGGCTCGGGTGTTGTTTTTAAGACGGGAAGACGGCGGCGGGCTGGACTGGCCCGACCTGTCCGACGAGGGATTGATAGCGGGATTGGCGGACTGGCTGCCCCCGTTTCTCGGCAGAATCACCCGTAAAAGCCATCTTCAGCGATTGGACCTGCAAGCGGCCCTCGCGGCCATGCTGTCTTGGGAACATCGCAAGGCCCTCGACAACCTGGCCCCAACCCACATTACCGTTCCCAGCGGATCGAAGATTCCCCTGGATTACGTTTCGGGAGAAACGCCGGTGCTGGCCGTTCGGCTCCAGGAGATGTTCGGCGCCGCCGATACGCTCCGGGTCGCGGGCGGCAAAGTCCCCCTTCTGCTCCATCTGCTCTCCCCGGCGGGACGGCCTCTCCAAATCACCCAGGACTTGGGCGGTTTCTGGACCGGCAGTTACGAAGGGGTTAAAAAAGAGATGAAGGGGCGCTATCCCAAACACTACTGGCCGGATGATCCTTTGGATGCGACGCCGACGAATCGGGCGAAGCCGAGGGGGAAGGGATCATGAGAAAAACTCATCCCGGAAAAAATCATGCTGTTTGTATTAGATTCTAAGTATCTGTATTCAATGCTTTATTAATTATTTCTTTGATGAATTCAGGCATATCTTTTTCATAAAATGATGCTTTTTCCTTCAAAAACTCATATTGCTCCACTTCATCTCCCTGCCATAACAAATCAACTCGCCTCACCTGACGCATGGCGATATGCGAATAATCTTCAGGAGATGCCCAGTAGCATTTTGCACAGATCTCAGGTTTTTTTAGCGTAAGCCAGTTTTTGCAATGTTCACAAGACCATGATTTTGCTCTGTTCGCTGAGGCGGATAATAACATAAAATCATCCACGTTAAGTTCATTCGAAACGCCATCGCCACCAATCTCAAAAGGGATTCTATGATCTGTCTGAATCTCTTTCTCATCAATATTTTCCAGATAAATAAAACATTTACACCCATATTTT
>JAABTD010000315.1 GCA_011390065.1 Desulfobacteraceae bacterium | reverse complement strand
TGCGGCGTGATCTTTCTCCTTTCCGCTATGGAAAGCCCGCAAATCCCGGGACCTGACCTGCCCCATCGGGACAAGGTCCTCCACGCGCTGCTGTACGCGCCGCTGGGGGCGTTGTTCAATCGGATGTTCCACGAACTTCAGTGGCCGCAGGCGACGGCGGTCCGGGTGGTGATCAGTATTCTTCTGACGGTCCTGTACGGGGTGGGCGACGAGATCCACCAGGCCTTTGTGCCGGGCCGCACCCCCAGCCCGGCCGACGCGGCCGCCGATTTTACCGGGGCCTTGATCGGCACGCTGGCGTACCAGGCCCTGCGGAAAAAAACGGATTTCCCGCCGTCCTGTCAATAAGCGGATTGACAAAATGGCGATATTTTTTTAAAAACAGGTAGCCAATAAATTCGGATGGGCAGCGTCCAGCCCCCATCATCCCGACTATCTGGATCCAGACGGAGGAAACACGACCATGGACCAAGAGAACACCCTCACCATCAACGGCAACGTCCTCCCCTTTCAACCCGGAGAGACGATCCTTGATGTGGCCCGCAAACACGACATCGATATACCCACCCTCTGCCACCTCAAGGGCGCAACCCCCACCGGCGAGTGCCGGATGTGCGTCGTGGAAGTGGAGGGCGCCCGCAACCTGCTGACCGCCTGCACCGCCCCGGTTAACACCGGCATGATCGTTCATACCGAATCGCCCAAGGTGGCGTCATCCCGGAAGATGCTGCTGAAGCTGCTGCTTGCCTCGGGCAATCACAACTGCGCGGCCCGGGGTTCCGACGACCGGGACTGGACCCAGTTTCAACTGGATGTCCACGCCGACGACAGCAGCCCGGAACTGTGCCCCACCTGGGGCGACTGCCGTCTCCAGGATCTGGCCTACCGGTATCAGGTGACGGGCGAGCAATTTCCCCGCACCGACGTTCCCTATCCCATGGAAACGGTCAACCCCTTCATCGTTCGGGATTTCTCCCGGTGCATCAAATGCGGCCGCTGCATCCAGGCCTGCTGCGACATCCAGGTCAACAACGCCATCAGCTTCGGCTACCGCGGGGCCGAGGCCAAGGTGGTGGCCGCCGGCGACCGGCCCCTGAAAGATTCCGACTGCGTCTTCTGCGGCGAGTGCGTCCAGGCCTGCCCGGTGGCGGCTCTGGTGGAAAAAGATGTTCGCTATCACGTCCGCCCCTGGGAAGTGAAAAAGGTGCGCACCACCTGCTCCTACTGCGGCGTGGGCTGCCAGTTCCACCTCCACGTCAAGGACAACAAGGTGGTCAAGGTCGCCGGCGTCGAAGACGCGGCGCCCAACTACGGCAGCCTCTGCGTTAAAGGACGGTTCGGCTTCAACTTCATCGCCTCCCCGGACCGGCTCACCACCCCGCTCATCAAGGAAAACGGCGAGTTCCGCGAAGCCTCATGGGACGAAGCCCTGGACAAGGTGGCCGAGAATTTCACCCGGATCAAAAACGACCATGGGCCCGACGCCTTCGGCGTGCTCACCTCGGCCCGGATCTCCAACGAAGAGAACTACATCGCGCAGAAATTCACCCGGGCGGTCCTCAAGACCAACTCGGTGGACCACTGCGCCCGTCTCTGACACAGCTCCACGGTGGCCGGTCTGGCCGCCGCGTTCGGCAGTGGCGCGATGACGAACACCATCGCCGACATAGAGGAGGCCGAGGTGATCCTCATCACGGGCTCCAACACCACGGAGAACCACCCCGTCATCTCATCTTTTGTCAAACGGGCCGTCAAGTTCCGGGGGGCCCGGCTGATTCTCGTGGATCCGAGGCGGATCAAGATCGCCGCCTTCGCCCACAAATGGCTCCGCCAGAACCTGGGAACCGACGTGGCCTGGATCAACGGCATGATGCACGTCATCATCAAGGAAGACCTCCACGATAAGACGTTTGTGGCCGATCGGACCGAGGGGTTCGAAGAGTTGAAGGGGATGGTGGAAAAATTCACGCCGGAACATGTGGAGGAGATCACCGGCATCCCGGCCCGGGATCTGATCGACGCGGCCCGGATTTACGCCTCCGCCAGAAACGCGTCCATCGTCTATTGCATGGGGATCACCCAGCACATCACGGGCACCGACAACGTCAAGTCCCTGGCCAACCTGGCCATGCTCTGCGGCAACATGGGCATCCGGGGCGGCGGGGTCAACCCGCTCCGGGGCCAGAACAACGTCCAGGGCGCCTGCGACATGGGCGGCCTGCCCAACGTCTACACCGCCTACCAGCCGGTCAACAATCCCGACAACGTGGCCAAGATGGAAAAGGCCTGGGGCGTGACGGGCCTGTCCGACAAGGTGGGATTGAAAGTGACCGAAATGCTGCCCAAGGCCCACAGCGGCGAGTTGAAATCCCTTTACATCATCGGCGAAAATCCGCTGGTCTCCGACCCGGATCTGAACCACGCCGAAGCCAGCATCCGGAACCTCGACTTCCTGGTGGTCCAGGACATTTTCATGACGGAGACGGCCCAACTGGCCGACGTGGTCCTGCCGTCGGCGTGCTTCGCGGAAAAAGACGGAACCTTTTCCAATACGGAACGACGGGTCCAGCGGATCCGCAAAGCTGTGGAACCGCCGGGAGACGCCTGGGACGACTGGAAGATCACCTGCGAGATCGCCAAACGGATGGGCTACGCCATGGATTATGCCGACAGCGAGGCCATCTTCCGGGAGATCACCGAGGTGACCCCTTCTTATGCCGGCTTGTCCTACGACCGGATCGAGGTGGAGGGAATCCACTGGCCCTGCCCCACGCCGGACCATCCGGGCACGCCCATCCTCCACTCCGGGCAGTTCCCCAAGGGCAAGGGGACCTTCCACGCCATCGACCACATCCCGCCGGCGGAACAGGCCGACGACGAATATCCCATGTACCTGACCACGGGTCGGGTCCTTTACCAGTACCACACCGGCACCATGACCCGGAAAACCGCCGGCCTCAACGAACGGGCCCCCGGCTCGTTCGTGGAAATCTCGCCCCAGGACGCCGACAAATTCGACATCGAAGACGGCGCCACGGTGACCGTGGCCTCGCGGCGGGGGGAGATCCAGGCTCAGGTGCAGATTTCGGACAAGGCGGTGACCGGGACGGTGTTTATCCCCTTCCATTACGCCGAGGCGGCGGCCAATAAGTTGACCAACGCGGCGCTGGATCCGGTGTCGGGGATTCCGGAATACAAAGTTTGTGCGGTGAGGGTGTCGAAGGCGGCATAATAATCGCAGGAATAAGGTTGTGCAATGGAAAAATCCCGGGGGCGGTCAGGCAAGCGTCTCCGGGATTTTTTATCAATCTCTTATGCCATTCTTGAACTTCGCAATGAAAGAAAGCATATGAAAATTCCCCATCCAATCCAATATCAGGGCAGCAAAAGAAACCTGGCGCCCGTTATCTTAAAATATTTTCCTGAAAGAGTTGTAAGGCTGGTTGAACCTTTTGCCGGAACAAGCGCAGTCAGCGTTGCATGCGCTTCTGCCGGAATTGCAAAAAATTTTTGGTTGAATGATTGCAATGCATCATTATCCGGGCTTCTGGAACTGATTGTTAACAAACCTGAAGAACTGTCCGATTATTATGAACAATTATGGGATCAGCAACATCCCGACAGCATTGGACATTATTACAGGATAAGGCAGGAGTTCAATGAAACTGACGATCCTGGATTGTTTCTTTATCTTTTGTCCCGATGCGTGAAAGGCTCTGTAAGATACAATAGCGAAGGATATTTCAACCAGAGTCCCGACAAAAGAAGAAAGGGAGCAAGGCCTGAAAACATGAGAAAAAACATCCGGGGTGTTTCTTTTCTCCTGAAAGGAAAAACGATCATTTCCAGTCTGGACTATAAAGAGATGATTTCCGGTATTAAAAATACGGATTTAGTATACATGGACCCGCCTTACCAAGGCGTATGCAGAGATAAGGATAACAGATACTTTGCAGGCATCGACTACGATGAATTTATAAGTTTTCTGTTAAAGCTGAATAAAAAAAGGGTACCCTATCTCATCAGCTATGATGGGAAATGCGGAAATAAAAAATATGGAAACTATTTGCCCGACAGGCTTGAATTAAAAAGAATCGAATTGGAAGCTGGGCGATCTTCACAGGCGACATTATTAGGCAAAAAAGATATTACGTATGAATCTTTATATCTCTCAGAAACATTATTAAATCTTATCAAAATCGAGCCCAAAAACTACAAGAGACAACATTATGAACAATTAGCGATTGTTGAAAAAAAACTTACTTATGCCTAAGTACCCAAAAAAATTCATTGAATTATGCCAATCAATCACCGGGAAACGTCCTAAAACCGTTATTGATCATATCTTAAAATATGGTCAGATCACAACAGAAGAGCTTAAAGAAAAATATGGCTACAATCATCCGCCAAGGGCTGTCAGAGATGTCAGAGAATACGGCATTCCGATAGAAATGTTCCGTGTAATCGGATCTGATGGCAAAAAAATTGCCGCCTATCGATTTGGAGACCCTGATAAGGCGCGATTTAACAAATTATCGGGGAGAACAGCGCTATCAAAGAAAATCAGAGAATCTCTAATCCAAAAATATGGGTGTAAATGTTTTATTTATCTGGAAAATATTGATGAGAAAGAGATTCAGACAGATCATAGAATCCCTTTTGAGATTGGTGGCGATGGCGTTTCGAATGAACTTAACGTGGATGATTTAGAT
>JAABTD010000106.1 GCA_011390065.1 Desulfobacteraceae bacterium | reverse complement strand
CATCTCCTTCAAGTACGTCAACAAGGCCATGGAAAAAGGCGCCAAGCTCATCTCCGTGGATCCCCGGTTTACCCGCACCTCTTCCAAGGCGGACATCTATGCGCCCCTGCGGTCCGGCACGGACATCGCTTTTCTGGGGGGGATGATCAAGTACATCCTGGACAACGACCTGATTCACAAAGACTACGTGGCCCATTACACCAATGCCGCCTTCCTGGTGAACGAAAACTTCGCCTTTGAAGACGGCGTTTTTTCCGGCTATAATCCCGAAGCCAACGCTTACGACAAATCCACCTGGTCCTTCCAGACCGATGAAAACGGGGTCCCCAAAATGGATCGGTCCCTGGAAGACCCCAACTGCGTGTTCCAGCTTCTCAAAAAGCATTTTTCCCGGTATACCCCCGAACTGGTCTCCACAATTACGGGCACCCCGGAAAAGAGCCTGCTGGAGATCTACAAAACCTACGGGGCCACCGGCGCGACGGGCAAGGCGGGCACCATCATGTACGCCATGGGCTGGACTCAGCACACGGTGGGCGTGCAGAACATCCGGAGCATGGCCATCATCCAGCTGCTTCTGGGCAACATGGGCGTGGCCGGCGGCGGCGTCAACGCCCTGCGGGGGGAATCCAACGTCCAGGGCTCCACGGACCACTGCCTGCTGTGGCACATCTGGCCGGGTTACCTCAAGACGCCCCGGGCCTCGGATGCATCGCTTTCAGCCTACAACAAGCGCTACACGCCGGCGAGCAATGATCCCAAAAGCGCCAACTGGTGGTCCAATTATCCCAAGTATTCGGTTTCCCTTCTCAAATCCTTTTTCGGCGAGGCCGCCACGCCGGACAACGACTTCGGCTACGACTGGCTGCCCAAGGTCGACGACGGCACGCACTATTCCTGGCTGGACCTTTTCGACGAAATGTACAAGGGGAACTTCAAGGGGTTTTTCGCCTGGGGCCAGAACCCGGCCTGTTCAGGGGCCAATTCCAGCAAAACCCGACAGGCCCTGGCCCAGCTCGACTGGATGGTCAACGTCAACCTCTTCGACAACGAGACCGGTTCCTTCTGGAAAGGGCCGGGCGTCGATCCCAGGGCGACCAAAACCGAGGTCTTCATGCTGCCGGCCGCCATGTTCGTGGAAAAAGAAGGCAGCATCACCAACAGCGGCCGGTGGATGCAGTGGCGGTACAAAGGCCCCGAACCCCTGGGGAACAGCCGCCCCGACGGCGACATCATTCTGGAGCTGGGCCGGAAGATCAAAGAGATCTATGAAGGCGGGGGTGAATTCGTCGAACCGATCCGCAACCTGAAATGGGATTACGCCACCGACGGCGCATTCGACGCCCACAAGGTCGCAAAGGAAATCAACGGCTATTTTCTAAAGGACGTCGAAATCAAGGGCGCGAGCTACAAGAAGGGGACGCTGGTGCCCAGCTTCGCCTTTCTCCAGGCCGACGGGTCCACCTCCTCGGCCAACTGGCTTTACTGCAATTCCTATACGGAGAAGGGCAACATGGCGGCCCGGCGCGGTCAGGAGGACGCCGCCAACGGCATCGGCTTGTACCCCGAATTCTCCTGGTGCTGGCCGGTCAACCGACGGATCATTTACAACCGGGCTTCGGTGGATCCCTACGGAAACCCCTGGGACAAGGAAGATCCGGTCATTTCCTGGGACGGATCCAAATGGGTCGGCGACGTGCCCGACGGCGGCTGGCCGCCGCTGCTCAATGCGGACGGCGCCCCCAACGCCGGCAGCAAGCATCCGTTCATCATGAGAAAACACGGTCACGGCCAGATCTTCGGGCCGGGCCTGTCGGACGGCCCCTTCCCCGAGCATTACGAACCGTTGGAATGCCCGGTGGAAAAAAACTTTATGAGCGCTCAGCTCACCAATCCCACAGCGCCCTTTTACGGCACTGAAAAGGATCTCCACGCCTCCTGCGACCCCAGATTCCCATACGTGGGCACCACCTACCGGGTGGTGGAACACTGGCAGACGGGCCTCATGACCCGCCCCCAGCCCTGGCTCATGGAACTTCAGCCCCAGGTTTTCGTGGAGATGAGCGAACAACTGGCCCAGCTGAAGGAGATCCAAAACGGCGAACGGGTCAAGGTGTCATCGGCCCGGGGCGGACTGGAGGCCACGGCCATTGTGACCAAACGGTTCCAGCCCTTCCAGCTCGGCGACATCGTCGTCCATCAGGTGGGTCTGCCCTGGCATTACGGGTGGCGATGGCCGGAAAGCGGCGCCGAAGACAGCGCCAACCTGCTGACCCCGTCCGCGGGGGACCCCAACACCCGGATCCCCGAGACCAAGGCGTTCATGGTCAACGTGGTCAAACTTTAGAGAGGAGGCGATCCCATGAGCAAATCATTCCTGATCGACACCACCCGTTGCACCGCCTGCCGCGGGTGCCAGGTGGCGTGCAAACAATGGCACGACCTGCCCGCAGAGGAAACGACCAACCGGGGCGGCTACCAGAATCCGGCGGATCTCTCCTTCGACACCTACAAGCTGGTCCGGATGACAGAGGAGGTCGTCGATAACCGGCTCCACTGGCTTTTCTTCCCGGATCAATGCCGGCACTGCATCGACGCCCCCTGCCAGGGAACCGCCAATGCGCCGGACGCCATCTATACCGACGAGATGACCGGGGCCGTGCTGTATACGCAGCGCACGCGCACGCTATTTCCCGAAGAGATCATCGAGTCCTGTCCCTACAACATTCCCCGTGCCGCGGCAGACGGGACCCTGGCCAAATGCGACATGTGCAACGACCGGGTTCACAACGGCCTGGAGCCGGCCTGCGTCAAGACCTGTCCCACCGGCGCCATGCAGTTCGGGGAACGAAACGACATCCTCGACATGGCCGAAAAGCGGCTGAAAACCGTGCAACCGCAATTCCCCAACGCGAAGCTCCTGGATCCCGGTGCGGTGCGCGTGATCTTTCTGGTGGCATTTGATCCGCTGCTCTACCATGAATCGGCCATCGCCTCGCGCAGCCCGGCGGGGATGACCCGGGCCATGGCGCTGCGTCAAATGGCGAAACCGTTTACTCACCTGATGCGGCTGTAACGCGTTGACCCGGTCCGCATACCGCCTGCAGGGGCGAAAAATTTTTCGCCCCTGCAAATTCTGAACCCCATATCTCTTGTTGAAAGGACCGGAAAAAACAACATGACCCAGCCCCGATCCAAGAAATCTCCTGAAGAAATCGAAACCGCCGTCTCCCAGCTCAAATCCACCCGCCCGGCATACAAGGCCCTGCTCGACTTTTACGGCAACGTCTTCATCGCCCAGGCGACATCCACCCCCGAAATTGAACCGATCCCCATTGCCGGAGACCTCCTTTCCGCCAGGCGGCAAGAGGGCCTGCCCCTCATCGATAAAACCGAATTCCGCATCGATCTCGCCGCCGCCCGCCGACTGTTCGACGCCCTCTGCGACGCGGCAGTCCTGCCGGAAGGGGGGCTTTCCGTGGATGCGGGCCCGCTGAAAAAAGTCGTCGCCGATGGCGATATCGACCCCGAAAACCTTTTCAGGGCCGTTCTCAATGACGATGAGGCGGCCTTTGCCGATGCGGCCCGAAAGACCGGCCTCGAATCCGCCGTCATCGAATTTTTCGCCTACAACAGCATCAAGCCCTCCCTGACCGTATGTCGGGACCATCTGTCGCCCCATCTGGACGCGACAGGCGACTGGGACAAAGGCTACTGTCCGGTCTGCGGCGGGCTTCCCGTCCTCTCTGCCCTTTCGATCGACGCGGGCGCGCGCCGCCTTTTTTGCGCTGTCTGCTGGCACGACTGGTCCGCCCCCCGTATGCGTTGCCCCTATTGCGACCATGCCGAGCCCAAGCACCATCCCTATCTGCATACAACCGAAGAACCGGAATACCGGGTGGACCTGTGCGAAAACTGTCGTTCTTATATGAAAACCGTAGATCTGCGTCAGCTGCCCCGGCCCTTCCATCCCCCGCTGGAAGCCCTGGCCACCCTCCATCTGGACATGACCGCCCGGGAAAAGGGATACCGGAGCGGCATGTCGCCGGACATCGACCCCTGATAGGCTTTTTCCGGGTTTCGCTCCATCCACAGGATTACAGATACTTACGAAATGCGACCGGATGGGGTCATCTGTGCAGCCATTCAATAAATCCTATTTACTTTATGATTTATCCTATTGAATTATAGCTTTATTAATTTAATTTGTTCTGCTATAAACTGAGGATATATTGCCCCCCATCCCCGCATGGGCGTCAAGGACCCGGAACCGCACAGAGGAGGTGTCAATGGAAAAGGAACAAAAAGAATTTTATGAAAGGCTAGAGAAAAAAGGGGTATCGCGCCGGGCGTTCATGAAGTACTGCACGTTCGTGACCGCGACGTTGGGGCTTTCATCTTCTTTTGTCCCGAAAGTAGCGGAGGTGTTTGCCGCCCCCCAAAAACGGCCGGCCGTGATCTGGCTCCATTTCGGCGAATGCACCGGCTGCTCCGAAGCGATGCTGCGCTCCACTTATCCCTACCCTGACGATCTGGTGTTGGAAATCCTTTCAGTGGAATACCACGAAACCATCATGGCCGCCGCCGGACAGCAGGCAGAAGACAACCTGCATGCCGCCGTGAAAAAGTACAAGGACAAATTCGTCTGCATCGTGGAAGGCGCCATCCCCACTAAGGACAACGGCATCTACGGCCGGAGCGGCGGCAGAACCTTCCTGGAAATCGCCCAGGAGGTCATTCCCCAGGCGGCGGCGGTCATCGCCATCGGCAACTGCGCCACCTTCGGCGGCATCCAGGCGGCCAAGCCGAACCCCGGCGGCTATAAAGGCGTCTCCGACGTTATTCCGGTCCAGCCGGTCAACCTGCCCGGATGTCCCTACAATCCCATCAATCTGATAGGAACCGTGGTCAACTACATCCTGATGGGCAAAATCCCGGCCCTGGACGCCCTGGGCCGTCCCCTTTTCGCCTACGGCAAAACCATCCACGACCAGTGCCCGAGACGGTCTCACTTCGAACTGGGCGAATTCGTCACCGAATTCGGTTCCCCCGAGGCCGCCCTGGGCTACTGCCTCTACGAAATGGGCTGCAAAGGGCCCGAAACCTACAACAACTGCCCGGTGGCCAAGTACAACGACGGCACCAGCTGGCCGGTGGAAGCCGGTCATCCCTGCATCGGTTGCAGCGAACCGGGATTCTGGGACAGCATGACGCCTTTTTTCAAACCGCTGTAAGGGTTCGCAGGCGATCGAACCGGGCTCAGTCATTCATTCAAAAGACCTTATCCTTAAGGAGACCATCATATGGGGAACCGAATCATTGTCGATCCGATCACGAGGATAGAAGGCCACCTGCGCATCGAGGTGGAAGTCGAAGGGGGCAAGGTAAAAAACGCCTGGAGTTCGGCCAACATGTTCCGCGGCATCGAACTCATCCTCCAGGGCCGGGACCCCCGGGACGCCCCTTTGTTCACCCAGCGGTCCTGCGGCGTCTGCACTTATGTCCATTACCTGGCCTCGGTGAGGGCACTGGAAGCGGCCATCGGGGTCCGGGTTCCGGAAAACGCCCGCCTTATCCGAAACCTGCTCCACGGCGCCCAGTTCCAGCACGATCACATCGTCCATTTCTACCATCTCCACGCCCTTGACTGGGTGGACATTGTCAGCGCCCTGAAAGCCGATCCCAAAAAAACCGCCACCCTGTCGGAAAACAGCAACAACGCCGAGTGGGGCGGATCAGCCTATTTCAAAGGAATCCAGGAGCGCCTTCAGACCTTTGTGGACAGCGGCCAGCTGGGCCCCATCAACAACGCCTACTGGGGCCATTCGGCCTACAAGCTGCCGCCCGAAGGCAACCTCATGGCCGCGGCCCATTATATCGAGGCCCTGCGGCTCCAGTCCCGAACCGCCCGGATGCATGCCCTGTTCGGCGCCAAAAACCCCCACCTGCAATCCCTGGTGGCAGGCGGCGTCACCTGTGTCCGGAGCCTCACCGCCGACAAGCTGACCGAGTTTCTCCACCTCTGGAAAGAGACCCAGGCGTTCGTGGAAAACGTCTACATCCCCGACCTTATCACGGTGGCCTCTTTCTACAAAGATTGGGGCGCCATCGGCGGCGCCACCAATTTCCTGGCCTGGGGCGACCTGCCCCAGAGCGATAAGGAACCCGAGAGCCTCTTTCTGCCCAGGGGATGGATCGCCAACCGGGACTTCCAGAACGTCCGGATGCCCGATCAGGAGAAGGTCACCGAACATGTGGTCCACGCCTGGTACGAGGACGGTTCGCCGAAACATCCTTACCAGGGAGAGACCAAGCCCCGGCCCGGCGACTATGAAACCGGCGGCGACATGTCCACCTGGAAATTCGCCAAGCCCCAGACCGGCAAATACTCCTGGTTCAAGGCGCCGCGATATGAAGGAGAAGCGTGCGAAGTGGGCCCCCTGGCCCGGGTTCTGGTCGGTTACGGACTGGGCAAAAAGGAGTTCAAAGATGTGGTGGACAGCACCTTGAAAAAACTTGATATTCCGGCAACCGCTCTCTTTTCCACCCTGGGACGGACCGCCGCCCGGGGGCTGGAGACCCTGGTCATCGGCACGGCCATGGAAAACTGGATCATGGAACTGGTGGAGAACGTGAAAAACGACGACACCAAAACCTACGAACCCTGGGAGATGCCGGACAACGCCATGGGACACGGTCTCAACGACGTGGCCCGGGGGGCCCTGGGCCACTGGATCGAAATCGAGGACAAGAAGATCAAAAATTACCAGATGGTGGTCCCCTCCACCTGGAATCTGGGGCCCCGGTGCGAAGGGGGCAAGCTCGGCCCGGTGGAGGAAGCCCTCATCGGCACCCCCATCGCCGATCCCAAACGGCCCCTGGAGATTCTGCGGACCGTTCATTCCTTCGACCCCTGCATCGCCTGCGGGGTCCATGTCATCGACCCGGACTCCAATCAGGTATACGACATCAAAGTCCTGTAGCGTAAAACCACGCAGGGGCGAAAATGTAGGGGCGAAAAATTTTTCGCCCCTACCGCCCCGCCACCCCAACCCGGCGACGGAGGCCCGATGCCCGGCCCGTTCTCCATCTCTTCCCTCTACCGCGCGCTGCTGAGATGGATCATCTATCGCCCTCGAACGGTCATCGTTCTTATCGCCCTCGTCTCTCTCTTTTTCGCCGCTTTCATACCCCGCCTATTTTTCAAATCCGCCATCACCGGAGACCAATCCCATCGATTATTTTGAGTCCGACACCGCGGTCCGCCGCCATTTCCGGGACATCCACCAGGAATTGTCGGGCAGCTTCCCCCTCAACGTGGCCGTCAACGGCAACCAGCCCGATTTCTTTTTCGATACGCCCGAACACCTGGAGGGGATCCTCCGGCTGGCGCGTTTTCTGGAGACGCTGCCCGGCGTGGACAAGGCCGTCTCCTACGCGGACTACCTGAAGCTGGTCAACTACACCCTCAACGAGTTCGACCCGGCGGCCTACCGGATTCCCGAAGAAGGCTGGGAGCTGCGAATGGCGGTCAACAACGCCAAAACCCTGCTGGGGGAGGACCTTCTCTCCCAGTTCGTCTCCCCAGATTTTTCCCAGACCACCGTCCTCCTGTTCATCCATATCGCCAGTTCCCGGAAATTCCTGGAGACACGGGAGGCGATTCTCGCCCATCTGGGGGACACTTTCTCGCCGTCCATGGCCAGGGACGTGACCGGCATCGGCATCGCCGTCTCCGCCAGCAGCCAGCTTCTGGTGTCCGGGCAGGTCCGGAGCCTGGGGCTGACCCTGTCGGCCGTTTTCGTCATCATGTTCTTCCTCTTTCTTTCAGGACGGGTCGGGCTGGTGGGCGTGGCGACGTGCGCCTTTCCCATCAAGGACCGGGCCCTGACCGACACCGTCCGCCGCACCGGCGTCCCCATCCTCTTCACCTCCCTGATCATCAGCGTCGGATTCTCCATCCTCCTTTTTTCCCATTTCACCCCCACGTCGGTCTTCGGCGGTCTCATGGTGGTCACCATGGCATCGGCCCTGATCGGCGACCTGATCTTCCTGCCGTCGGTCATGCGCCACGTGGAGCTGGTCACGGTCTGGGACATTCTCCGCATGGCGCCGACGCTGGAGGGGGTTTCCGAAAGCGTCGCCGATGAATTGAACGGCCCGCTCAACGCCATCAAACAAGAGTCGGAATACCTGAAAATGATGGCCGAAAGGCGGGGCAGCTTTGGGGAAGAAGAACTGCGGGAAATCTCGGAGAATATCCGCGGCCATGCGAACCGGACCCTGGAAGTGGTCCGCCGCCTCGCCCGCGCCGGCGGCCCCGCCGGCGGCGAAAAGCTTCTGGTGGCCATCAACGACGTCATCGCCGACGTGGAATCGGCCGTCCGGGAAGGGCTGCGGTTCGACCATATCCGGCTGGATCTCCGTCTGACCGACCCTATCCCCAGGATACTGGCCCACAGGACCCGCCTGGACCAGGTTCTGTTCAACCTGGCGGCCAATGCACGGGAGGCGATCAAGGCAGGGAACCGCTCCATCGACGGAGACGGTGACCGCCGGATCACCATCCGCTCCTTCACCCAAGGCCGGCAGGTGGTGGTCACCGTATCCGACACCGGCCCCGGCATCCCCGCCCCCATCAAAGACCGGATCTTCGAGCCCTTTTTCACCACCCGGGGCCAGGGCCGGGGCCGAGGACTGGGGCTGAGCGTCTGCCGGGAGATCGTTCGGTCCTACGGCGGCTCCATCTCGGTTTCATCGGCGCCCGGCGAGGGCGCTGTGTTTCGCCTGGCGTTTCCGGCCCATGCGCCGCTGGAGGATAAACAGGCGGAGTGGCCGTTTTCGATTGGTTAAGATTGAGATGAAAGCTCGCGCCAAACCTCTTGACTGTGGTACTGTGGGCTGCGATTATGATGATAACGAAAAGGAGCTATAAATGTCTGATCGTATACAGCTAAACCCAAACATTTGCCATGGCAAACCGGTCATCAAAGGGACCAGGATTCTCGTGTCTACGATTCTGGGCGCGCTTGCGGGCGGCGATGATATCGAGACGATTCTTGAAGATTACCCTCCCCTGTCAAAAGAAGACATACTGGCAGCACTAAAGTTTGCCAGCGAGTTGAGCCAATTCGAAGAGTTGCCCTATCAGGCCAATGCCTCATGAACTTCCTTCTGGATGAAAACTTTCCGAAATCCGCCAAAAAATTTCTTGACGAGAAAGGACACAATGTTACGGATGTCCGAGATGCGCTTGACGAAGGCGCCGATGATAATCGGGTGTTTGAGCTGGCTCAACAGCGCCATGCGATACTTCTGACAACCGACCGCGATTTCTACCACACCATTCCTTGGCTTTACGCCCAACATTTCGGAGTTGTGGTCATCGCCCTTCGGCAGCCAAATCGCAAGGCTATCTTGGATAGAATGGAATGGCTTATCACCCAAAAGGATTTATTCCCTCTGACAAACAAGGTCATTCAGTTAAGGGACAGCACTTTTAGATTGCAGCAACCTGGTTAGCATCGGCCAAAGTTTCTGCTCCCCATCCACTGCCTCCCACTTTAAATATTGCCTTTTCCCACAATCATGATATGGAATGACTGATTTACCCTAAGAAGAACGATGGTCCACCCAAAAATAACCGGCGGGAACCACCCCAGATAGGGCACTCGACCATGCCATCTTCCCTGCACCATCTCTACCAGAATTTTCTGCTGAGGCTGCTGCACCGGCCCAAGACGGCCCTTCTGGTCCTCTTCGCCCTGACCCTGCTCTTCGCCTGGCAGCTCCCCGGCCTCTGCTTCCGCACGTCGGTCTATGAGCTGATCATCGAGGATCTCCCCGAAACCGCTGCCTACGAAACCTTCAAGAAGACCTTCGGCTCCGACGAGATGATTCGGGTGGTGGCGAGGGCGGAAAACGTCTTCGATCCAGCCACGTACCGCCAGATCGAACTCCTGTCCCAGGCCGCGGCCGATATCGAAGGGGTCCGGCGGGTCATCAGCCTGCCCGAAATCAAAAAAGCCGTGGACCCGGGCGACAACTGGCCACTGGACAAATTCGCCCGCCTGATGGCGCCGGTGGATCTGTTCCGGAAAAACATCGTCTCCGAAGACCACGGCGCCACCATCCTGACCCTCGCCCTGACCCAGGACGCCGACCTGGACCGGGTGATTCATCAGGTTGAAGCGATCATCGATGCGGCCCCGGAGACGCTCTCCATCTACCAGATCGGCATGCCCCTGGTCTCCCAAGCCCTGGCCCGGTACACCCAGAAGGATTTTTGGCGACTGCCCCCCTTCACCATCCTGCTGGTGGCACTGATCCTCTTCCTCCTCTTTCGTCGCCTGACCCTGATCCTGTTGCCCGTCGGATGCGTCCTCCTGTCGGTCATCTGGACCTTCGGGTTCATGGCCTGGATCGGCATCCCGCTGTCGATGCTGACCATGATCGTTCCCGTTTTTCTCATCGCCGTGGGCACCGCCTACTGCCTCCACATCGCCTTCACTTACCTGAACCAGGCCCAGCGCCACCGGACGCCCGAAAAGGCCGTTCTGGCGACCTTCTCCCAGGTCACGTTCCCTACCGTGCTGGCCGTCGGCACCACCGTCTTCGGACTGGGCTCCCTGCTGGTCAACCACATCCCCGCCATCCGGGAATTCGCCATCCTCTCCTGTTTCGGCATGGGGAGCCTGCTGGCGATGCTGCTCACCCTCTTTCCGGTCGCGCTCTCCCTGGCGCCCCCGCCCCCGCTGAAAACCGAAGGCGACGGATTCCCCCTCATCATCCGGCTCGCCGACCGGATCATCGAAGGGATCATCCAAATCAACCTCCACCACCGGAAACGGGTCCTGCCCATCATCGGAATTTTCACCCTCTTCTGCCTCATCGGGATCTTCAGAATCCGGGTGGAGACCAACCCCGTCCAGTTTTTCAGGGAAGACGCCCCCATCACCCAGCATTTCCACGACATCTACCGGGACATGTCGGGCAGCTTTCCCATCAACGTGGTCATGTCCGGCCACCAGGACGGCTTTTTCCAGGACCCGGCGAACCTCCGACTCCTGGAACAGGCCGAAGCCTATCTGGAAACCCTCCCCGGCGTCGACAAAGCGATTTCGTTCGCCGACTACATGAAGCTGGTCAACTACGCCCTCAACGAGTTCGGGGCCGAATCCTACGCCCTTCCCGAGGAAGACTTCGAGGTCCGGATGGTCCTGAACAATTACATCGGCATGCTCGGCGAGGACATGCTGGAACGGTTCGCGGACCGTCAACTCTCCCAGGCCAACATCGTCCTCCTCACCCACCTGTCCAGCTCCCGGGACTTCCTGGAGATCAAAGAGCAGATCCTCTCCCACCTCCGGAAAAACTTCCCCAAACCCCTTTCCTGGGACGTCACCGGGTTCGGCGTGGCGATCTCCGCCAGCAGCCATCTGCTGACCAGGGGACAAGTGAAGAGCCTCTCCATCACCCTGGCGCTGGTCTTCGGCATCATGTTCATCCTCTTTCTCTCCAGCCGGGTGGGGCTCATCGCCATCGTCCCCAACCTCTTTCCCATCGTCATCAATTTCGGACTCATGGGCTGGTTCGGCATCGAACTGTCCACCGTCACCAGCCTCATCGCCAGCATCGCCATCGGACTGGCGGTGGACGACACCATCCATTACCTCGTCCATTACAACCGCGAATTCAAAATCGACCTGGACGAAGAGCGGGCCCTGCGGGAAACCCTCCGGCACGTGGGCCGACCCATCCTCTTCACCACCCTTGCCATCTCCGTGGGGTTTTCCATTCTCACCCTCTCCAGCTTCACCCCCACGGCGGTCTTCGGCCTGATGATGGTGATCACCATGATCTCGGCCCTGGTGGGGGACGCCATCCTCCTGCCCTCCCTCATGCTCCACGCCGAGCTGGTGACCCTGTGGGATCTGATCCGGCTCCGGCTGGGCCAGGACCCCGAAAAGGGCATCCCGTTGTTCAAAGGAATGTCCCGGACCGAGATCCACTACATCCTCATGGCCGGAACCCTGATCCCCGTGGACGTGGGACAGGTGCTGTTCCGGCGGGGGGACAAAAGCGACGTCATGTACGCCCTTGTCTCCGGCGAACTGGATGTGCTGGCCGACCCCTTTATCGACTGGAACGCCAGCGACCGCGAACCCATCGCCCGGCTCCAGGCCGGGGACATTGTCGGCGAGATGGGGCTGATCCGGTGCGCCGAACGGTCGGCGACGGTGGTGGCGGGCCGGGTGAGCGAACTGCTCCTCATCAACTGGAAGATGATCAAGCGCCTCCAGTGGCTCTATCCCCCCACGGGGTACAAATTCATGATCAACCTCTCGTCGATCCTCTGCAACCGGCTGGAACGGACCACCCAGTCCCTCTACGAAAAGAGCCTCATGGACGGCCTCACCGGCGTCTACAACCAGAAAGGATTCATGGACGTCCTCGCCCGGCAGGAGGAATACGCCCGGCGGTACGGCGCGGAGATCACCCTCTGCCTGGTGGGGGTCCGGTTCAGCGTCGCGGACGTTAACAGCAGCTACCACACCCGCCGGACCCTTTTGGCCGTGCTCGCCCGGACCCTCCACGGACTTCTGCGCCAGTGCGACGCCATGGCCCGGATCGACTTCAGGACCTTCGCCCTCCTCCTGCCCCACACCTCCCTGGAAAACGGGGAAAAGGCATGTCAACGACTGATGGCCGAACTAAAACAGCATCCCCTGGAGGCGGAGGGCGTCCGTCTCGACATCCGGTTCGGCCTCGCCGCCGCGGACGCGGACACGCCCCCGACCGCCGATCCCCTGCTGGACCGGGCCGCCGCGGCCCTGCGGGAAGCCACCGCCGACGTTACCATCTAAGACGTTACCATCTAACCCGTGGTCCTTCGGCACGCCATCCAATCCGATTTTACCGCCTTGAATTATCGCCTCTGGAATGGTATTCTCTCTCCGAACTGAAAAGGATGTTTCCATGGACAATCAACACATCATGATCCTGGGCGTCGGCTGCATTCTCTACTCGGACGAGGGGTTCGGGGTGCGGATCGTGGAACGGCTGATGGAGCGGTACGAGTTTCCGGACAACGTCTCCCTGGTGGACGGCGGCGTGCTGGGCGTCAACCTTCTGGGCGTGATCAGCGGGGCGGACCGCCTTATCGTGGTGGACGTGATCCGGAACAACGGCGCGCCCGGCGACATCTACCGTCTGGAAGGGGAAGACATCCCCGAGCGGATCCGGGCCAAAAATTCCCTCCACCAAGTGGATCTGCTGGAGGCCCTGACCCTCTGCCAGGCCCTGGAGAAAGTCCCGGCAACCGTCATCATCGGCGTGGAGCCGCTGGACATCGACACCCTCTCCATCGACCTCACGCCGCCGGTCCAGAACCAAACCGAACCCATCATCGACATGGTGCTGGCGGAACTGGACCGCCTCGGCGTCAAATACCATAAAAGGGAAATCCCCATTCATGTGTCTTGCCATTCCTTCCAAAATCATCGAAATTAACGACAACCAGACGGCCACCGTCGATGTGGAGGGGGCCCGGCGGGTCATCAGCCTGATGCTCATCGACGATCCCCAAATTGGCGACTACGTCATCGTCCATGCCGGCTTCGCCATCCACAAAATCGACGAAACCGCCGCCATGGAGTCGCTCCAGTTGCTCCGACAAGCCGCCGCCATGGCATCGGAACTGGAGGACGGCCCCCCGGAGTGAGCGCGGCCCGACGCATCCAGATCAACGGGATCGTCCAGGGCGTCGGCTTCCGGCCCTTTGTCTACGGCCTGGCCGCGACCCACGGCATTGCGGGCAGCGTGGCCAATACATCGGCGGGCGTGATCATCCACGCCGAAGGCGACCGGGCCGCCCTGGACGCCTTCCACCGCGACCTGACCGAAAAGGCGCCGCCCCTCTCCCGGATCATCGACATCGCCATGGAACCGGCTCCCGCCAAAGGCCGGACGGATTTCGCCATCGTCCCCAGCGCCCCCGGCGCCGACCGCGCCACCCTCATCTCGCCGGACGTCTCCGTCTGCGACGATTGCCTCCGGGAAATGTTCGACCCGTCGGACCGCCGGTTCGGCTACCCCTTCATCAACTGCACCAACTGCGGCCCGCGCTACACCATCATCATGGACATCCCCTACGACCGTCCCTTCACGGCCATGAAAGATTTCCGGATGTGCGCCCGCTGCCAGGCCGAGTACGACAATCCCCAGGACCGCCGGTTCCACGCCCAGCCCAACGCCTGCCCGGAATGCGGCCCCCATGTGTGGCTCTCGGACCCGGCCGGAAATCCCATCGACGCCGCCGACCCCATCGAAAACACCGTCTCGCTCCTCAAAGCGGGCAACATCCTCGCCATCAAGGGTCTGGGCGGCTTCCACCTGGCCGCGGACGCCGAAAATCCCGCCGCCGTGGCCCGTCTCCGCCGGCGAAAGCACCGGGAGGAGAAACCCTTCGCCGTCATGTCCGCCGGCATCGAAACGGTTCGACGCTACGCCGGGGTCTCCGACGCCGAGGCGGACCTGCTCGCTTCCCCCCGCCGACCCATCGTCCTGCTGAAAAAACGGTCGGACCCTCCACTGGCCGACGCCGTCGCCCCCCGCAACACGCATTTCGGCGTCATGCTCCCCTACACGCCGATTCACTACCGGCTCTTCCATCCCCTGAACGGGGGGCCGCCCCCCTTCACCGCTTTGGTCATGACCAGCGGCAACCGGAGCAGCGAGCCCATCGACATCGACAACGAAGAGGCCCTCCAGCGCCTGTCCGCCATCGCCGACGCCTTCCTGCTCCACAACCGGGACATCTACCTCAGAAGCGACGACGCCATCATGCGGCATACGGCCGGCGCCGTGCGCTCCCTGCGCCGGTCCCGGGGTTACGCTCCGGCCCCCGTCATCCTGAAAAACAAAGTCCCGCCAATCCTGGCCTGCGGGGCCGAACTGAAAAACACGGTCTGCCTGACCAAAGGAGACAAAGCCTTCCTGAGCCAGCACGTCGGTGATCTGGAAAACTTCGCGGCCTACAACTTTTTCTGTCGGACCGTCGACCACCTCCAGCGGATCCTCGACATCCGGCCCATTGTGATCGCCCACGACCACCACCCCGATTACCTGAGCACCCGCTACGCGCTGGAACGGACCGATCTCCCCAAAATCCCGGTCCAGCACCACCACGCCCACATCGTCGCCTGCATGGCCGAACACCGCATCGACGGCCCGGTCATCGGGCTGGCCTTCGACGGCACGGGCTACGGGCCGGACGGCACGATCTGGGGCGGCGAAATCCTCATCACCGAAGCCCGCCGCTTCCACCGGATCGCCCATCTGGCGCCCGTTCCCATGCCCGGGGCCGCCGCCGCCATCAACGAACCCTGGCGCATGGCCCTGGCCTATCTGTACGACGCCTTCGGAAAAGATCTTCACGACCTGGACGTCCCCTTCGTCAAAGACCTCCCCCGCGCCAAAACAGACGTGATCATCGGCATGATGGAGAAAGGCGTCAACGCGCCCCTCACCTCCAGCCTCGGCCGCCTGTTCGACGGCGTCGCCGCCCTCCTCGGCCTCCGAAACACCGTCACGTTCGAAGGCCAGGCCGCCATGGAACTGGAGATGATCGCGGAGGACATCCCGCATCGCCTGTATGAGTTTAGCTGGGAAAAGAATGCCGGGGGGGAAGGATCATCCGAAGAAACAAGCTACCGGATACAAACGGCCCCTTTAATCAAAGAGATCGTCAAAGACCTGACGGAAGGGGTCGCGCCCCCGGAAATCAGCGCCGGATTCCACGCTGCGGTCATCCGGGCGGCCTCCGAGTTGACCGAATGCATCGCCAGGGAAACCGGCCTGGACAGGATCGTGCTGAGCGGCGGCGTCTTCCAGAACGCCATCCTGCTCTCCGGCCTGAACCGGGAACTGGCCCGGCGCGGTTTCGGCGTTTTCAGCCATTCCCAAATCCCGACCAACGACGGCGGCGTCGCACTGGGTCAGGCAATGGTTGCCGCAGCCAAGATGGAGGGCGGAACGTAAAACCTATGAAGCAGAACACTAAAAAGCGTACAACAGGCAATGGCGAAATGCTGCCGGAATATGACTTCTCGGGAAAAAGCGGTGTCAGAGGGAAATATTATCAGGC
>JAABTD010000314.1 GCA_011390065.1 Desulfobacteraceae bacterium | reverse complement strand
GCGAAAATTCAATCAACGGCACAGAAATCGAAAAGGGGGGCACTGGGTGCGATCATCCAACCGACAAAGAGACGATATGCGAGGGAAACGGGCGGCGCAGACCCTTTGCGCGATTTTTTTCATCTGCTTTGGGATCGGCGCCGCCGGTTTCCATCCGGCGTGGGGGCAAGAGACGCCGCCGCCTGAATATTCACGGAAAGATGTTCAAGACGTGATCAATGTCCTGGAAGATCCGGCGGCCCGTGAAAAACTGATTCAGCAGCTGACCATTCTGAGCCAGGCCAGGACGGAACAGCAGGCGGAAAAAGAAGCCCCAACCGCACCCGTTCGCCTCTTGCAGGCGATTTCCGAAAGAATGGAATCGACCGCCGACGCCCTGATGACTGTGGTCGGGACCATTGACCGGCTGCCTCAGGGGATGGCATGGGCGAAGCGCCAGGGGCGGTTGCCCGAAAACCGCGCTTTCTGGATCGAGGTGTTGATCAATGTCGGCATCGTGGTCCTGCTGGGGTATGGGATCTTTTATCTTTCGCGCCGTCTGTTCAGGCGCCCTCGCAGGAAACTGGCCGAGGCGGCGGATTGTCCGGTCTGGAGCAGGATAGGGCGGTTGTCGGGCCGATTTCTGCTCGACCTGGCGCCCCTCGTCATTTTCACCCTGGGCGTCTACGCGGCTCTGGGGGTTCTGGCCCCGCTTGAGAAAGCCCGCCTGGTGGTTCTGGCCTGGACCCATGCTTTTCTGGCCCACCGCCTGATCATCATGGCAGCCCGGGCGGTGTTTGCCGCCAGGGCCCCGCACCTTCGACTGAGCCGGATCTCGGATGAAACCGCCCGCAACCTCGAAAAATGGACCCAACGGTTCAGCGGCCTGATCATCTACGGTTATGCAGCGCTTCAGGCGGCGCTCCTTCTGGGCATGGAGATCGCTTTATACGACGGGCTCCTGCGGTTGTTGGGGCTTCTGGTTGTGGTCATGGCCATCGTGTTCGTACTGCGGAACCGGAAACGGGCGGGCGATTGCCTCCGGAATCTCGATCAACGCCGCCGGAACGAAAAACAACCGTATCTGCGCCGCGCCCTCGATCCGTTGGCGCGCCTCTGGCATGTTCCGGCGATCCTGCTGATTCTGCTGATCTACGGCGTCTGGGCGCTGAAGATGCCCGGCGGCGCGGTCTTTCTGCTGAAGGGAATCGCCCTGACCCTGCTGGCCGTGGCGATCGGCGTCGCTATCCTGCGCAGGCTTCATCCCTTTTTTCATAAGCGAA
This sequence comes from Desulfobacteraceae bacterium, assembly GCA_011390065.1. Taxonomy (GTDB): domain Bacteria; phylum Desulfobacterota; class Desulfobacteria; order Desulfobacterales; family JAABSP01; genus JAABTD01. The sequence goes on along the minus strand of JAABTD010000314.1, from coordinate 3,499 downwards.
TCCGGGTCTCGGACGATGCCAAAGCCGCTTTTTACGGGACGGAACCCAGAATTCGCAAATACATGGCTTGGATTTACAAAGTGATCCGACTGGTGATCATCGCACTGGTTCTTTTGGCGGTGCTCCAATCCTGGGGAGTGGATGCTTTCGGGCGGCTGGCCGGCGGAACCGGCCGACAGTTGTTGGAAACCCTGTTGAGAGTCATGGGCGTACTGGCTCTCGCATTGATCGTCTGGGAGGCGGCCAGCGCTTATATCGAGAAATACCTCCATGCCAAAACCGAGGACGGCGTCACCCAGGCCTACAGCGCCCGCACCCGCACCCTGATGTCGGTCATGCGCAAGGCCCTGTTGATCACGGTCGTCGTCATCGCCACCCTCACGGTTCTTTCGGAACTGGGGGTGGATATCGCGCCGTTGCTGGCCGGCGCCGGCGTGTTGGGTCTGGCCATCGGCTTCGGCGCTCAAAAACTGGTGCAGGACGTCATCACCGGGATTTTCATTCTGCTGGAGGACCAGGTCTCGGAAGGCGATGTGGTCAGCGTCGGCGGCAAGGCCGGGTTGGTGGAATCGGTGGATATTCGGACCTTGCGCCTGCGCGACCTTTCCGGCACGGTTCATACGCTTCCCTATAGCGCCATCGACTCGGTGAGCAACCTGACCAAGGGATTTTCATTTTACATATTCGATGTCGGGGTCGCCTACCGGGAAGATGTGGACGAGGTGATGAACGTGCTCCAGGAAATCGGCGCCGATCTGCAGAAGGATCCGGAATACGGTCCGGTCATTCTGGAACCGCTGGAAATGCTGGGGGTCGATGCTTTTGCCGACAGCGCGGTGGTGATAAAGGCCCGGATCAAGACGGTTCCCATCAAACAGTGGTATGTGGGGCGGGAATTCAACCGGCGCATGAAGAAAAGATTCGATGATCTGGATATCGAAATCCCCTTCCCGCACCAGACCCTTTATTTCGGGGTGGATAAAGAACAAAACGCGCCGCCGGCCCGGGTCCGCATTCTTTCCAAAGGCAATCAGGCGGTTGCCGAAGACGCCGAGGAACACGCCGGACGAAGGCCGAAAACGGTCGATCCGGGCCTGCCGGATGAAGCGGAGGATGGAGAGAACATCGGTTAGACTAGATGACCTCGCCGTCAATCACCGTTGCTTGAACGTTTACATCCGCCCATTCCTCCGGCGGAATGGTCGCCAGATCCTTTTCAAACACGGTCAGGTCTGCAAGATTTCCCGGTTTCAGGGACCCGAGACGGTCTTCGCGCCCGGCCGTCCAGGCGGCGGTGGCGGAAAAGCCGGACAGGGCTTCTTCCAGGGTCAACCGTTCCTCCGGCCGCCAGCCGCCTTCCGGTTTCAGATCGGGGGCCTGGCGCAAAACGGCCGCCTGGAGGCCGAGGATGGGCGCATTGGGTTCCACCGGGGCATCGGAGCCGAACTGGAGCCGGATGCCGCGATCCAGCAGGGTTTTCCAGCCATACGCGTTGCAGCGCCGCTCGCGGCCCCATCGCCGTTCAGCCACCGACCAGTCGGTTCCGATAAAAACGGGTTGGACTGAAGCGACGACCCCCATTTCCCGGTACCGGGCTAAATCTTCCGGCCAAAAGATCTGCACATGCTCGATGCGGTCCCGCCGGGGGCCGGGGATCTTCTCCCGGGCGTGGGCCAGGGCATCCAGCGCGTTGGTCCCCGCCCGGTCGCCGATGGCGTGGATGGCCACGTTGTAACCGCGTCGATAGGCCGCCGTCACCATTTCCTTTAATTCCGGAAGATCGTGGTAGGGCAGGCCGTAATTGTCGCGTTCATCGCTGTAGGGGTCGCGCATGAGGGCGGTGCCCGCCCCCAGGGAGCCGTCGGCGAAATGCTTGACATGGCCGATCCAGAGGCGTTCCGAGCCGGCGCCGGGGCCCAGCCCCATGTCGGCGGCTTCGTCCAGATCGCCGGGCTGGAGAAGATGATGCACCCGGAGCTTGAGCAATCCTTCCCGCTCCAGGTCGGCGAGGATGCGCCATTCGGCCAGGGATTCGCAGGTGTGAACGCCCGTAAGACCGTTGCGCAGGGCCTCGTCCTGGGTCGCCAGAACAGCCGCCCGCATTTCTTCGCCGGAAGGCAGGGGCACATGGGCCATCATGAATTTCCGGGCTTCCCGGAGCAGGCCGGTGGGACGGCCCGATTCATCCCGGTCGAAGCGGCCGCCGGGCGGATCGGAAGCATCGGGGGTGATGCCGGCGATGGCCATGGCCCGGGAGTTGACCCATTCGCTGTGGCCGCAGGCCCGGATCATCATGGCCGGGTTGTCGGGAACGATGTCGTCCAGATCCCGGGCATCCGGTTCGCGGCCGCCGGGCCATCGATGATGATTCCAACCCCGGCCCAGGAGCCATTCCCCGGGCTCGAGGCGGGCGGCGGCTTCCCGGATCCGGCGGCGGCAGGCTTCGATGTCGGGCAACCGTCTCAGGTCGACCATGAGACGGCTTCGTCCCAGGCTGACGAAATGGCAATGGGCGTCCACCAGCCCCGGCGCGACCAGGCGGCCGGGCAGATCCAGGATGTCGGCCCCGGGCAGCCTTTCCATTGCCATTTGTTCGGTTCCCAGGGCCGCGATGCGGCCGTTTCGGATGCCCACGGCCTCCGCCCAGGGGGCGTCGGCCAGTCCGGTGAAGATACGGGCGGATCGAATGATGAATGTCTGTTGGGTCATGGCATGAATCTGTTTCAGTATCCGGTTCAATAGCAGGTTCAGTATCAGGCGCGTTGGGCCGTGGTGTGCGGGTCCAGGACATCCCGAAGGCCGTCGCCGAACAGGTTCAATCCCAGGACGGTGATGAAAATCGCCAGCCCCGGAAACACGGAGATCCAGGGCGCGGTGAACAGTTGTTCCCGGGCCGCCGACAACATGCCGCCCCACGACGGCGTGGGGGGCTGAATGCCCAGCCCCAGAAACGACAGCGAGGCTTCCATCAGGATGGCCTGGGCCACGCCCAGGGTGGCGATGATCAGAATCGGGCCGATGATGTTGGGCAGGATCTGGGTGAACATGATCCGGGTCCGGCCATAGCCCAGGGATTGCGCTGCGAGGATGTAGTCGAGGCCCCGGGCGGACAGAGCCTGGGATCGGGTGATCCGGCAGGAATAAGACCAGTTGGTGAACCCCAGGGCGATGAACACGTTGAGGAGTCCCGGACCCAGGACGGCCATGATGGCCAGGGCGAAAATGAGGGACGGGATCGACAGCATGATATTGGTCAGGCCCATGACCAGGTCGTCCCACCATCTGCCGAAAAAGCCGGCGCTCAACCCCAGGATCACCCCGATAAGGGTGTTGATGGCCTGGCTGATCAGCCCTACGGCAAGGGAAATCCGGGCCCCGTAGATGACCCTGGAGAACACATCCCGGCCGTGGTTGTCCGTGCCGAACCAGAATTGCGCGCCGGGCGGCTCTTCCGAGACCAGGAGGTCGGCGTCGTCCACGGGATGATAAGGCGCCAGGA
>JAABTD010000313.1 GCA_011390065.1 Desulfobacteraceae bacterium | reverse complement strand
TTCCGATCTGGTCGCGACCTGGCACGGCCTGCTCTGGTGGCTCCACGGCATCCTGGCCCTGGCCGGCATCGCCATCCTGCCGTTTGTTCCCAAGGTGATGCACCTGCTCACCGCCGGGGTGAACATCCTGTTCCAGGATCTCCGGCCCCAGGGCCGCCTTAAGACCCTGGATGTGGAAGGCGCCTTCGAGCGCGACGAATCCCTGGGATACGACGTGATCGGCGACCTGAACCGGAAAGATCTGCTCGACGTGGCCTCCTGCACCGAATGCGGCCGGTGCGAGATGAACTGCCCGGCGGCCATTTCCGGCAAGGTGTTGTCGCCCCGGGAGATCGTCCTCGGGCTGCGGGACCAGGTCAATGCGGAGACGCCCGCCTTTGCCGCGCCGCTTGAAGGCCAACGAATACTGGAATCCAGCGATTCCGCCATATCGGCCGAGGCAATTCAGGTCTGCACCACCTGCATGGCCTGCGTGGAGGCCTGCCCGGCCTTCATCGACCCCCTGTCCAAGATCCTGGAGATCCGACGCAACGAGGTGATGATCCAGGACGCCTTTCCCGAGACCTATGCCGACGTTTTCAACGGCATCGAGAAGCGGGGCAACCCCTGGAACGAACACCCCACGGCCCGGTTGGAGTGGGCCAGGGGGCTTGATGTGCCCATTATGGCCGATGTGGCGGATGAGGGGAAAACCGTGGAATACCTGTTCTGGGTGGGGTGCTCCGCCGCCTTCGACCCCCGGAACCAGAAGATCGCCCGGGCAATGGTCAAGATCCTCCAGACCGCCGGCGTCGAATTCGCGGTGCTGGGGGAGGAGGAGCGGTGCACCGGCGATCCGGCCCGGCGCATGGGCCACGAGTATCTGTTCGCCATGCAGGCCGAGTCCAACGTGGAACTGCTGGCCGAGTACCAGTTCGGCAAGATCCTGACCATCTGTCCCCACTGCTTCAACACTTTCAAGAAGGAGTACCCCGACTTCGGCGGGAATTTCGAGGTCGTCCACCACACGGAACTGATCCGGGACCTGGTGGCCGAAGGCCGGATCACCCTGTCGGAGCGGGTGGAGGCCACCGTGACCTTCCACGATTCCTGCTACCTGGGCCGCCACAACCGGATTTTCGAGGCGCCCCGGCAAGTGCTGGCGAAAATCGACGGCGTCCGGACCGTGGAGATGGACCGGACCCGGGAAATGGCCATGTGCTGCGGAGGCGGCGGCGGCCTGACCTGGTACGAGGAGGCGACCGACCAGCGGGTCAACGACCGGCGTCTGGCGAGCGCGGAAGCCGCCGTCAACGGCGATGGCGGGAACGACGGACGAAAATTCGTCGCCACGGCCTGCCCCTTCTGCATGACCATGCTGGAGGACGGGCTGGCGGCACGGGAAACCGATCTTCAGGACCGGGACATCGCGGAACTGACGGCCCAGGCCATGGGGTTGAAGCCGTAGCCTCAGGAGGGAGATCCGACAACGTGCATGGCGGTCATCCACTGGATGGCCCGACTTTATTAAGACCCTTCTGCAGGGAGGAGTGATGATCAGAAAACCTCAACAGAGTTCCCCGGAGAACCTCTGGAACCGGCTCGCCAGGGACCTGATTTACGATTCGAAGCAGGTGCTGCTCTATGCCGGGATTGAAATTCCGGAGCGGATGGACAAAGGACGCCCCGTCGATTATTCGCACATCGTCGAACGCATCACCAAAGGAACCGGCGCGGGCGCCATTTACGACCCGACGACCCGGCGGATCCATTTCGAGCCCGACTACATCCAGAAAATTATCGATTTTCAGAGCCGGTTCGACTTTCCGGTCCTCGACAAGGCCTTCGGGCCGGGGGGCATCGCCGGCTACATCCAGGAAGACAACGGCAACGGCGATTACCAGCTGAAGAACCCGACCGCCAACGACATCATTCATCAGGCGATGATGGCGAGCAGCCGGCAGATTCCCTTCGCCTTTGTCAGCGCCCGGCAGCTGGCCCAATACGAGGTCGAGCAGTTCGGCATCATGACCAATATTTACGATGGTCCGATTTTTCTTTATGTTTCCAGCAGGGAAGGGGTGGCGGAAGCCGAGAAGTTGCACGGCAGGGAGGGACGCTATTTGATCACGACCCACTCTATTTTCGATTCGCCCCTCACCCTGTCCAACAAGGAACGGGTGGATGTTTTTTTTCATTGCGTGGAGAAAGGGGTTCCGGTCTATCTGACCACCATGCCCTTCAGCGGCCAGAACGGCCCCATGACGCCTTACGGCATCGCTCTGCTCTCCTTCGCGGAATTTCTCGCCGGCATGGCCATGGCGTATGCCGTCAACCCCAAAACCATCATCGTCAACGGGGCCTATCCGACCATGTGCACGGCGGGCAAAGACCCGAAGCTGAAGCTGGGATCCGTGACCCACAACATGACCAACTACCTGGTGGCCTATACGTCGCGGCTCCTGGACATTCCCAGCATCCAGTCCGGCTGCACCGTGGAGGGCGCGGAGCACAAGGACGAGATCCTCGGCACCGATTTTCATACCGTCCGGGCCATGATCCTGTGGGAAGACCTTTTCGAGGGATGGCACATGCTCCGACACACCTACGGTTTTCTGGCGGACCTCGCCCATTACTCCTTTCAGAAGGCCGAGGACGACATCATGGCCATGCAGCACATCCAGAGCCTGGATGACGAGGGGATCACCTCGGTGCTGGCCAACAACGTTCGGTTGTACGGGGATTTCAGAAAGGCCCAGCAGATTTACAACAAACCGACGCTGATGTTCGCGCGCGAACAGGGGGAGGTCATCAATGTGATCGTCGAGACGGTGGAAAATTTCAAAGGCGATTTTGGCCGGCACGATCATACGCTGACCAATATTCCGTCGGAGTGGTTTTAAAGGCAATACCCGTGAATGAATGAGATTCAGTCGGTGGCCGATTTGCCGATTTGCCGGGGGCTAAACCCCCCGGCAAGAAAGGGAAGCCCCCTGAAGGGGGCTCGGGACATTAGAGCTGGTGGGGGCATGAGGCCTTTTTTCCACTTCCAGTGCGCTTATCGATAGCCAAAATCTTTCGAGCGCCCTTCAGGGCGGTTGCTTTACTTGCCGGGGGGTTCAGCCCCCGGCAGCGGGCGGCGGCGAGAAGCACCCGGTAGCCGGTGCCTTGGCCGATTTGCGGGGGCTAAACCCAATACCCGTGAACGAATTCTCCGTAGAACAGCCTGAAGGCTGTCTTACGGGTAAAAAGACCGACTGAATCCTCATTCATTCACGGGTATTGGTTTTAAGGGTCCACTCTGTCCAGGCGCTGCGCCCCGTAAGGGGCGCGGCAGGCTATCCGGAGTGGCCCTGAATGTCCCGAAGGGCCGCCAGTTTGGCCAGGGCCCGGCCGTCGGCGACGGCTTGTCGGGCCATTTCGATGCCGCGGGCGTAGCTGTCCGCCATGTCAGCGATGTAAAGAGCCGCGGCGGCGTTCATGCAGAAGAAGTCGGCTTCGGGCGTGTCACACTGGCCTTCCAGCACCGCCAGAATCCGGCGGGTGTTGCCGTGGGCCGTCCGGCTGCTGGCGATCTTTTCGATGGGGACGGTCTTGAGGCCGAAGTCGGCGGGGGTGACGTTGTAGGTCTTCACTTCCCCGTCCCGGAGTTCCGTGACCCGGGTGGGACCGGCCAGGGAGAATTCGTCCATCCCCTTTTCCGGGTCCATTCCGTCCACCCGGCCGAAGGGAGCCAGGGCGCCGGTCATGCCGATCTCTTTGAGCACGTCGATGAGCTGGTCGCAGATGTGGGGCGCATAGGCCCCGATGACGATCCGGCTGGTGTTTTCGCAGGGCATGGTCAGGGGGCCGATGATGTTGAAGGCCGAGGTGAACCGCATGGACCGGATGAGGCGGGCCCAGCCCGATTTGAGAAAGGATTCGCCGGGCAGGTAGCAGATGCCGTGCTGACGAAGGCAGGCTTCGGCCTGCGACAGGGGCGCGTTGAGATCGACGCCCAGGATCTCGAAGATGTCCGACGCCCCGGAGACGCCGGTGACCAGCCGGGCGCCTTTCTTGGCCACGGACAGACCGCAGGCCGAGGCGATGATGGCGGCCGGCGTGGAGCAGTTCACCGTCTTGACCGGGTCCGACCCGGTGCCGACGATGTCGCAGATGGGGCCGTCCGGATCGCCGGCGTCGATCTTGGCGGTATCGTACCGGTGCAGGGCGTCCCAGGCCCCGGAAAGTTCCTCCGTTGAAGGCCCCCGGGCGATATGGGCCATGAGAAACGCGCCCTGCTGGAGTTCGGGTTGTTCGTTCAGGATGACCTGGCGATAGGCTTCGCAGGCCTCGTCCCGACTCAGGTACTGGCCGGCGGCCACGTTGCAGATAAGACGACCGAAGTCGCGCAGTTGAGATTCAGATGACATAGCGATCCTCCATATACTCCCTCCCCCTCGACGGGGGAGGGCCGGGGTGGGGGTGAGTGCAGACCGACCCTCATGACCGGTTCAGGTCCACGATGATTTTGTAGCGATTGCCGCTGAGCAGATCCGGCAGGACCGACGGGACGTTTTCCAACACAATGCGGTCTTCGATAAGCATTTCGGCCGCTGAAGTGTGCTCGGTCAAAATGTCTAGGCCCCGGGCCATCTGAGGCGCGGTGCAGCCGTAAGCCCCTGTGATCTGGAGTTGCCGGTAATGAATCTCGTTGAGGATGGCGGCGTCAACGGCCCCGCCGTCCGTCAGCCCGCTGAATAGGCAGGAGCGTCCGCCGACGGAGAGACATTTGAGGCCGGC
>JAABTD010000312.1 GCA_011390065.1 Desulfobacteraceae bacterium | reverse complement strand
CATCGCCGCGTCGAACCGGGATCTATCGGAACGCGTGAAAGAAGGCGCATTCCGGCAGGATCTCTTTTACCGAATCCATGTCCTCTGCATCGAACTGCCGCCCCTTCGACGCCGGCGGGAAGACATTCCCCTTCTGGTCGATCATTTTCTGTCCCGATTTAATCAAACCCGAAAAACCGCCGTTAAGGAAGTCTCGACGGAAGCCATGGCGCTTCTCATGGCCCACGATTATCCGGGCAACATCCGGGAACTGGAAAACGCCCTGGAACATGCCGTCGTGCTGTGCGACGGCGACCGAATCGAACCAGCCCATCTGCCTCAAGAACTGACGACGCGCAACGCTGCGGCAGCAGCAGCGACAGCGACAGCGGCCCCTCATCACCGGACTGCCGCCGACGCCATGGAAGCCCAAACCATCGCCGCCGCCCTTAGACGTCATCACGGGAACCGGACTGCCGCGGCCCGTGAATTGGGGGTTCATAAAAGCACCCTCTACCGCAAGATCAAAGCCTACGACATCCTATTGCCTGAAACCGACGGCCGATCCCGCCCTGTTGACGGATAGTGTCGCACCGTCGCTGCACCGTTTCACGCCTACCGTCTCGTTTTTGCGACGCCGCCCCGCTTCCCGCATCCGGATCATCGATTTAAATATTTGATTTATTGCAAGAATTCAATTTAATGCCTTTCTGTCAAATTTATGGCATGACCCCTGCATATATAAAAGGGCAAAACGCCAACGGAGGAAACCCTGATGATCCTTGCCATTGCAACCTGGAACGGGCGCATTTCGCCTGTTTTCGATGTCTCGCGCCGACTTCTGATTTTTACCGTCGAAGACGGCGTCGCAACCCGACAAAAGGCGGTGGATCTCCGAACCGACCATCCTGATTTGCGGGCGTCTCAACTCTCCCGGATGGCGGTGGACACGCTGATCTGCGGGGCCATCAGCCGGCCGCTGGCCGGCATGGTGGCGGCCCATGGCATTCAGGTAATCCCCTTTGTGGCGGGAGACGTCGGCGAGGTCGTCACGGCCTATCTGGCCGGCGATCTGTGCAGCCCGAACCTGGCCATGCCGGGATGCCGCAGTCGGCGCGGGCGACGATGGAATTCAACCTATGAAAGGAGTGATCACGCAATGCCACAAGGAAACGGAACCGGCCCGGATGGAAAAGGGCCAAGGAAAAAAGGCGGCGGCGCCGGTCAGGGCGGGGCGCGCGGCGGAGGTCAGGGCAAAGGCCAGGGCCAGGGAAAAAGAGGGTCTCGTCGGGATGCCGATCCGGGATCAGGCGGCGGCAATCAGCAACCGTCGGGCGGCGGTCAGGGAAAAGGGCGCGGTCGCGGCAGAGGGCAAAACCGGTAAATCGATCACCATAACAAGCAAATTGATCACCATAATAAAAGGAGGATGCACTATGCCGGGATATGACAGAACAGGACCCACAGGAACAGGCCCCAAGACGGGCTGGGGCGCCGGAAGATGCGGAGGCAACCAGGTGCAGCCCGCCCGCTACGGCGGCTGGGGCGGCGGATTCGGCAGGGGGCGCGGACGAGGGTGCGCCGGTCCCGGCTGGGGAGGACGAGGCCGTTTTACAGGACCGGGTTACGGAAATGCCGCGGCATATCCCATGACCTCGCCGGCGCTCCAGGCAGACCCGGATTCGGAAAAGCAGTTTCTGCAATCCCAGGCCGATCTCATGTCGGAACAACTCGAAGACATTCGAAAGCGGCTCAATGAACTGGAGGGCAAGGATGCCGAGTGACGGTTGACAGCCGTCAATCTCACCCGACAGCCCCTTCTCCGGAATGGACTTTTTCTCTCAATTTCCCCGCCCTGCCTTCTTTGATGGAGGCAGGGCATTTCGTTTGCCCTTCAGAAACCCAATAATGTATGGTACACTACCTTTTCGGGTAATTACCGGATAAACGAGACCCAGGTTAATGAAGACGAATAGCGAGGACAGAATGGCCGTTCAGACAACCTTAGACAATCTTTTGAATGATTTGAGATTTGCTGAACAATCGTTGAGGCGATTTGAAGGGCGATATCAACTCAGTTCCGAAATATTTTATGAACTGTTTTGCCAAGGCCTGCTGGATGATGGCCAACACCTGGAAGAGTTTGCGGAATGGGCCGGACACTACAAACTAAAAATGAAACGCGAATCCGCGCTAAAAGAATTTTCGCAGGAACGACTGATCCAACTACGGCGACAATCCCAAGACGACACCATCAGATTAATACCTCAACAATCCTTTCGGGAGTTAGGTGATGGCCTTTCCACCTCGTGAGGAATACGAACATTTTCTATACTCGCTTTCAGAACTGTATTCGGAAATTGATCGCTCCACGGTAAAGTTATACATGAACAGCCCTTCAACATGTTTTGTTCGAGGCAGCATCGTTTTTCAAAACGGGTTGGAACTCCAAGTTTTTGAATATCTTGATCTGATAGACGGAGAACTCCTTTCTTATTCATACACAATTTTCCAGAAAGGAGAAAAAATCCGATGGTACGATCCGCAATCTCATCCTGAAAATGATGCACTGAAGGCCACTTTCCCCCATCATTTCCATGAACCGCCAGATATCAGACATAATCGCAACCCGGCATATGGCATCAGCTTTACGGAACCGAATTTACCCACGGTCATCGACCATTGTATTCATTTCAACAAGAATTTTATCTGATCGCTTGCCGTGAAAAAAGCCACCCCCCAGAAACTCCGCTCCGGATTCACCACCGGCGCCGCGGCCGCGGCAGCTGTCAAGGGGGCGCTCCAACTGCTGCAAACAGCCGAGGCGCCCAAAACGGCGCAAATCATGGCCCTCACCGGCGAACCCCTTGTCATCCCCATCCACGCCTGCGACCGCGTCGATGCCGCATCGGCCCGCTGCACCGTCGTCAAAGACGCCGGCGATGATCCGGACATCACCCACAAGGCTGAAATCGGGGCGGTTGTCTCGTTGAACCATGGGGGCGAGGGAATTCACATCAAGGCAGGCAAAGGGGTCGGCACGGTCACCAAACCGGGCCTGGAGATTCCACCCGGAGAACCGGCCATCAACCCCGGGCCCCGGGAGATGATCCGCCGGGCCATAGCGGATGTTTTTCCGGATCCCGCATCCCGGCCCGCCGTCGTCATCGAGGTATTTGTTCCAGAGGGCGAAAAACTGGCCCGCAACACCCTCAATCCCCGCCTGGGCATCGTGGGCGGCATTTCCATTTTAGGAACCACGGGCATTGTCCGGCCCATGTCCCACGAGGCCTATATCGCCACCATCGAGGCGTCGCTGTCCGTGGCCCGGGCCATGAGATTGAACCGCGTCGTCCTGACCACCGGCCGGCGCAGCGAGCGGTTCGCCCAGGGACTGTGGCCGGACCTGCCCGAAGAAGCCTTCGTGCAGATCGGAGATTTCTTCAAGGCGTCCCTCGACGCCTTGAACCGCGAAGGGATCGCTGACGCGGTGCTGACCGTCTTTTTCGGCAAGGCGGTGAAGATGGCCCAGTGCGTCCCCCACACCCACGCGGCCAAATCGGCCATGGCCCTGAACCGATTGGCAAAATGGTCCGGTGAAACGACCGGAGATGCGGCGTTTGCCGACACCATCGCCGCCGCCAACACGGCAAGACACGCCTTCGACCTTATCATGGAAAGATACCCCGGGATGGTCGCGCACGTGGGCTGGCGCATGACGGAAGCGGCCCGGAAATTCTCCGGGCCGCGGGTGCGGGTGCGGGGCGTGATCCTGGATTACGCCGGGGATGTTTTGTTCGATTCAGAGAGATGACGCTGGTCATTTGTCTGCCGTGGGTTGAAATCATGGCGTCTTTCCAAAGGCCGCGACGCGATCTTTGATCTCCCGGTGCATTCCCTCCTCGATCCGCTCCGGCCGGTGTCCGCCCAGGATCTCCTGCAATTTCACCCGGGTCCGGTCCAGCAAACTCGTCTCCCCCTCTTTGACCCACCGTTCATTGCCCTGCCGGTTCATCAACCTGGGCCGCCACTGGGTGGAGCGGAGGTGTTTCAGCGTATGGGGCAACGTCAAAAACTGCCCCTGTTTGGCCCCGTCGGCGATGGCGTCGAGGCCGAGGTGGTCGTCGTCCACGGGGATGCCCCGTTGGATGCGGCGGATCCCGTCGATAACCTCGTCCATGATGACGATCATCTCCAGTGACCCGGTGAGGCCGAAGTCGAGATAGCCCACGTCGTGGTTGAGGTTGGAGCCCACGGCGGCGGCCATGTAGGTGAGCAGGCCGGCTTCGAAAGTGGCCTGGCCGTCGGGGATCTGGGAATCGCTGGTGCCGGCGTAGCCCCAGTTGGGAATGTCCAGGTGATGGCTCATCTCCACGATGCCCATGTAGGCCATGAGGTATTCGGGGGCGTTGTAGGAGCACTGGCTGGTGGCCATGTCCAGCACCGCGGCGCCCATGCCCATGAGGAAGGGCGCCCCTTCGGCCGCGAGCTGATGGATGACCAGCCCGAAGAGGGACTCGGCCAGGCCCTGGACGACATGGCCGGCGATGCTCATGGGCGCGGTGGACCCGGCGATGGGCGCCGGCGAATAGATGACCGGCATCCGCGTTTCGGCGCAGAACAGGAGCTTGTCAATGGAGGCGAAGGGGTGTTTCAGAGGGCTGATGGGCTCGGCGTACTGAATCCAGTAAGGCTTTTCCCGGAGCTGGGCCTCGCCGCCCCGGAGGATCTTCGACACTTCCCACATTTCGGCAAGATCCTCGCGCCCGGCGGCGGTGTTGACGATG
>JAABTD010000311.1 GCA_011390065.1 Desulfobacteraceae bacterium | reverse complement strand
TCATCTCGTCTCTCCCCGGAAATCGTCCATACCCTCCGGACTCCTTTCCATTACGCTGCAATGCTGGCGGACGCGGACCCGGAACCGCCCGGGACCGCCCGCTTCAGGTTGCGAAACGCCTCGTTGATCCGGGCCATTTCGCTTTTGAGTTCTTCGTCCAGGTTCCGCAGCCGGTCGATTATGGCCGCTAAGACCGGGGTGATGTCGAATGCCTCGATCATGGGCGCGATGGTCTCGTCATACAGCGGCTGCACCGTCTTCGCCAGCAGCGCATCGGGGTTGAGGGCCCTCAGTTTTTGCACCACCCCGTCAAAGGCGTCGTCCAGGTCCTGGAGGTCTGCGGGGTCCAGGATCAGGTCGATGCCGATCCGGTCGAGCATGGCGTCGAAGCTGTCGTCCAGAGCAGCCTTGAAATGTTTCGGATGGACGGCCTCGATCTTTGCCCGAACCTCGGCGAAAAGCGCGGCCAGGCTGTCGGTGAGAAAATCGAGATTGAAGTCCCGCAGACGCTGAATCACATTGTCCAGGGAATCGGCAATCGATGCCAGGGCGGCCGGTCCCAAAAGCAATTCGTCGATCTTTTCCTGAACCGCGGCCACTAAAGCCTCGATCTCGCCAAATGCGGCATCCAGGGGAACGGCCACGGCCCCCAGATGAGCCAGCACCGCCTTCAGGGGGGGCAGAAAGGAGCGGTCGATTTCCGTTGCCAGCCAGTCGCGCACCGCCGCAGGGGTGGCCGCTGCAATCCGGAACCCC
>JAABTD010000310.1 GCA_011390065.1 Desulfobacteraceae bacterium | reverse complement strand
ACCCCGACAAGGTGGATCCCGGGCCGTGGTAGCGATGATCCCAGTCCGCCAAGGCCGCCGTCAGTTCGTTTCGGGCGGCGGCCACGGCTCGGCGGCATCGGCGCAGGACTTGAAAGGGAGCCCCGAAGTCGGGATCCAGGGGATCGAACCGATCCAAAGCCGCCTGAATGGCGGACTTTTCCGCCGAATCGAGGAGGGCGTTGAGCCCGGAGCGCGGAAACCGGGCGTGTGCCTGAACCAGGGCGGCGTGGCGGGCTTCGGGATCAAGGGCCGCCAGATCGGTTTCCATGGCGGAAACCGCCCCGTCGAAGGCGGACTGGAGGTCGGCGGCCCGGGTGGCGTCGATGGCCGATGTCAAGGCGTCGAAACGGGCCTGGAGCGGGCCCATGTCGCCGATGGCCGACACCTTGTCGAGGATGTCCGTCACCCAGGCGTCCACTTCTGCGTCCGCATTGGCCAGGCCATCCAGGATGTCGCCGCTTCGCTGGAGGGTCTCCGCCAGCCGTTGGCCGAATCCGGAAATGTCCCGGACGACGTCAAGGGACTTGTTGACGCCATCCAGCACGTCGTCCACCGGCAGGACGGCGAGGATTTCGTCCACGGCGCCGGAGACGGCGTCGTCAAGGGGCGCGACCATCCCTTCCGGGTCGAGGCGGTCGAAGCGGGACAACAGATCGTCGAAAGGCGGTTCCAGAGCGCTCAGCAACCGGCCGGGGCTCGCCTGGGCTTTCAGTCGGTCCTTGAGCGCGTCGATCTCCGCTGAAACGGGTTCCAAAAGGGCGGTGGGCCGGAAGGTCTCCATCCGTTCCAGCAGGGCCTCGAAAGGCTCCGACAGGACCTCTCCCACCAATGCCGCGGGTTCAAAGGCCCGAACCTTGTCCAGCAGCTTTTGGGGCTGGGTCTTGACCGTTTCCAGCAGGGACGCGGGGCCGCTTTCCACCAGTTCACCGAATTCGTCGATGAGGGGATCGGTGAGGGGTTGGAGATCGTCCGGCAATATCGACAGTGCGGCCTGAAGGGCGGTGTTCAGGGCGGCGTTGAGAAGTGACGGATCAATGGCCGCCAAAGCGTCCTCGATGGATTCCAGACCCGACGTCACCCCGTCGGTCACGGGTGCGAAGGAGAGTCCTTCGATCTCGTTTTTGACGGTCTCCAGGGCCTCCCGGACGGTCCCCACCGCCGTTTCGGCCGAGGAGAGCACATCCTGGATCTGATGGATCATATCCTCCAGAACCGTTGTCAGGGCCTCGGGGTCAAAGGCGTCCACCTGTCCGTCGATCTCGCCGATAATGGCGGAGACGGCATCCCGGACCGGCTCGAAGAGATCGGAAATCCGTCCGGTGATCCGGGTTTCGAAATCCGTGATGGCCGCTTCGACCTGAGCCGTCATGGCGGCGGCGTCGAAGCCGTTCAGAAGGGTTTCCAGTTCACCGAAAATCGAGCGGACCTGGATCGTGACCTGGGTGAGGCCCCGTTCCAGTCCGTCCACGCCCTCCTGAACCGTGTCGGCCACCGACTGGATGGGTTCCTGGATTTCCTGGATGTCGAGGGCGCTCAGCAGGGCGTTTAGCCAGTCTGCGAGCGGCTCGAACTTTGCCCGGATGCCCGCGGCGATATCCGGGTCGTTCCGGACCGGCGGTACGGCCTGGCCCAGGGCGCCGATGTCGGGATTGGGCCGCAGCACCGACGTCAGGTGGCCCATCTCGTCGGCCAGATCGTCTCCCAGCGTTTCCAGCCGCCTGCACAGGGATGCCAGATGTATCATGAGTCCGCCGGCCATGGCGGATTGAAGGGCCTGGTAGTCGTCGAGCCGGTTTTCGATTTCCGCCGCGATCGCGCCTGTTCCGCTGAGGTCGCCGCTGTCAACGGCGGCGGCCAGTTGCGTGAGTCCGGCCGTGAGGGTCTGGAAAATGGACTGGAGTTGCACCGCATCCAGAGACCCGCCGGCCGCCGACAGGTCCGTCGCAAGCCTTTCGATCCGCCCGGGGGCGGCATTCGACGCCAGCGCCGTCAAGTCTTCGACGGACTGGATCATATGGTCCCGTATCTCCTCGCTGGTGGACCCGTGCCAGTGGGTGAGGGTGTTCAGTGGATCGATGACGTCGTCTATCAGCGGAAGGGTCCCCGCCAGGATGGCCGTCTGGTGGCGGATGGCCGCCAGCTGGCGCAGCCAGTCGATGAATCCGGCTGCCGTGAAAGGGGTCGGCAGATTGTCCAGAGCCCCGTTGACGGCGTCTATTTGCGCATTGGCCTGGGAAATGGCGCTCGGTTCGTCGTCTTCCTCTGATGCCGGTTCGGGGCTCTCCTCTTCTTCAGGAGGCGTCCCCCCGCCTTCGGCCGGGGTTGCTTCTGGGCCGTCCGGCGCAAAGCAGGTGAAATCCATTTGGGTCACGCGGTGGATCGCCCTGAGGGCGGCCAGCCCGTTTTCAAGCACCCCTGCCAGTTGACCGCTGACATTGGCTTGAAGATCGAGGAGTCCGGCCGTGAGATCGCCGGTGACGTCCCCGATTTCCCCGGGCACGGCGGCGCTCAGCCCCTGGATAAAGACGCCGAAGTCGTCGCCCAGGAGATCGGGCAGATCCAGTTCGTTGAGGATCCGGGTGAAGTCGTTGAGGCTGTCCGGTGGATCGGCAATGAGGGCGGCGACCGCGCCGGCGGCGTTGGACAGGGCCGTCGCCTGTTGGGGCAGGGCGTCCGACAGCGCGCTGCCTTCAAAGGCGACATCGAGATTCTGGAACAGGGTCGGCATGATGCTAATCGCCCTCCCCGAAAAGATCCGTGAGGCTTCCCGCCAGACCGGACAATCCCTCCAGGGCGGACGCCACGCCGGTCAGGGTGTCGCGCAGGGGCGGGGTCGGGTCCTCTATGTTGGGGATGGACCCCAGCATCTCCAGGGCGTCCAGGGCGCCGGTCACGCTGTCCAGGAGATCCCCGGCGCCGTCCAGCAACCCCGTGTCGATGCCGCCCAGAGGATCGGGCGGCGGCGGGGGCGGAGGGCTTTCCCGGAGGATCATCCGATACGTCATCTGGTCCGGCCTGATCCCGGTTTCCGCCACTTCCAGGGTTTCGATGACGACATATTGAACTTCGGTGGCCGTGAGAATGTCGGCCACGAAGGTGACCGGCTCACCCGCATGGAATTTTTCCCGGAGCGAAGTCAGGAATTCATTTCGGGTTTCGTCGCCATAAAGGCTGCCGCTCAGGGCGACCCGGAGCGGCCGTCGGTTGAGATCCTGATAGAGGCTCCCTGCCCGGCCGGGGACCGTCAGTTCAACGAACCGCCGGTTTTCCAGAGCGTCGAGGGCTTCGATTCGGGGAATTTCCCAGTCTCCCAGCACCGGTTTGACGTTCATGACAGATCCACTCCGCGTCGTCGGGCCTCTTCCACGAGGACGTCGTTGATCAGGTCGGCCAGGGCTTCGCCGTCGAAGGCGTCTTCCGTCTCGACGGGGTTTGATGGAACGGACGTCGGCGCACCGAAGTCCGGAACCTGGGGCCCGGCATTCCCCGGATCGGCGCGCCGGGACGACGCCGATCTGCGACTGCCGGGCGCAGGATGCCGAGGCGAAGCCGTTTCATTGGGCGGTTCGGCAAAAGACATCGGCTGGTGAAGCGTTTCGGGCGGATTCGATTGCGGCGTTCTCTCCATGAGCGTCCGAGTCAATTCCGCCATCCGGGTCAGCGCCGTTTCTGTCTGGAGCAGGGAGAGAGATGCGGTGCTGCCCGCGGCCTCAGATGCGGAAACCTTGAGTTCCGGCTGCCCGGATGAGTTCGGGAGTGGGGCGGCGTTCGAGGGGTTTCGGGCGCCGCTGGCAGCCGGATTCGATGAGGGGCGGTCGATCCGGGCTGATGCGCCGGAACTCCCGCCAACAGACGCTCCGCCGCCCAGAATGTTCCCTTCTTTCATGGAAGGGACGGGGGACGCGAGCAGGGCCTCGGTCAGTTGCTCAAGTTGACGCCGCGGCGCGCCGGGCGATGAAGCGCCCGCAGAGTCGGTCGAT
>JAABTD010000309.1 GCA_011390065.1 Desulfobacteraceae bacterium | reverse complement strand
CAGCCGGGATTCGGTCTCGATCAGCTTGGCCCGTTCGCCCTCCATGACCTTGGAGACGGGGATGCCGGTCCACCGGGCGATGACCTCGGCGATGTCCGCGTCGTCCACCTCCTCCTTGAGCATCTTGCCCTCTTTCTGAAGGTCGACCAGCTTTTCCTGGGCCTCGGAAAGCTTCCGGTTCAGCTCGGTGGTCTTGCCGTACCGGAGTTCGGCCACCCGGCTCAGGTCGCCCTCCCGCTCGGCCTTCTGCTCTTCGATGGCGAGCCGCTCCTGCTCCTCCTTGATCTTCCGGACCGCTTCGATGAGGCTTTTTTCATGCTGCCAGCGGGCCTTCATTCCGTTGAGTTCCTCGTTGAGATCCGCCAGTTCGGATTCGATCTTCTCCCGGCGATCCCTGGAGGCGGAGTCCTTTTCTTTTTTCAGGGCCTCGCGCTCGATCTGGAGCTGCATGATTTTCCGCTGGACCTCGTCGATCTCAAGCGGCATGGAGTCGATCTCGATCCGGAGCTTTGAGGCGCACTCGTCGATGAGGTCGATGGCCTTGTCCGGCAGGAACCGGTCGGTGATGTAGCGGTCGGAAAGCCCGGCGGCGGCAATAATGGCCGCATCGGTGATCCGCACCCCATGATGGACCTCGTATTTCTCCTTCAATCCGCGCAGGATGGAGATGGTGTCCTCCACGTTGGGCTCGCGCACCTGAACCGGCTGGAACCGGCGTTCCAGGGCCGCATCCTTTTCAATGTACTTGCGGTACTCCTTGATGGTGGTGGCTCCCACGCACCGCAGGGTGCCCCGGGCCAGGGCGGGTTTGAGCATGTTGGATGCATCCACGGCGCCTTCGGCCGCGCCCGCGCCCACCAGGGTGTGGAGTTCATCGATGAAAAGGATGATCTCCCCTTCGGCCTTTTCAATCTCCTTGAGCACCGCCTTGAGCCGGTCTTCGAATTCGCCGCGATATTTTGCGCCAGCCACCAGGGACCCCATGTCCAGGGCCACCAGCCGACGATTTTTGAGGCTTTCGGACACGTCTCCTTCAACAATCCGCTGGGCCAGCCCTTCCACGATGGCGGTCTTGCCCACGCCGGGTTCGCCGATGAGCACCGGGTTGTTCTTGGTCCGTCGCGACAGCACCTGGACGATCCGCCGGATCTCGTCGTCCCGGCCGATGACCGGATCGAGTTTGCCCATCCGGGCCAGTTGGGTCAGGTCCTTGCTGAATTTGTCCAGGGCCTGGTATTTCTCCTCGGGATTGGGATCGGTGATCCGCTGATTCCCCCGGATCTCCAGCAACACCTGGAGGACCGCGTCGCGAGTCGCGCCGTTCTTCTTGAGGAGCTTGGCGGCCTCCCCCTCTTTTTCCTCGACCATGGCCAGGAAGATGTGCTCGATGCTCACGTACTCGTCCTTCATGTTGGACGCCTCGGTAAACGCGGCGTTGAGCACCTTTTTGGACCGGGGGGAGAGATAGGCCTCGTCACCGCCGCTCACCTTGGGCAGCCGGTCGATGGCCAGGGCCAGCTCCTGGGCCGCGGCGTTGGGGGACGCCCCCAACTTCCGGAGAATGGATCGGGCCACGCCCTCCTGTTCCTCCAGCATGGCCCCCAGCAGGTGTTCGGGCTCGATCTGCTGGTTGTTGTGCTTCGAGGCGAGGGATTGGGCGCTTTGAATCATTTCCTGGGATTTAATGGTAAATTTATCAAAACGCATGGAAGTTGCCTCCTTATTATAGTGTCATATGCCAGGCGGCGAATGAACGCCGAAAGGCACTGGAAAGAATTTAACTATTCAATTCTACTTGACATTAAGGATAAACACGTTCCGGATTCTGTCAATGGATGTTTCATCGCTTTGGCGGCGGCGTCTTCCCCTGCTTGCCATCTTGTGATTGTTGTAGTATTTTGATTCTTACATTTCCGTCGCTTGGGCGCGTTATTTCATGGAGGATAAAATTGGAACAGGTCACGTTGAAAATTCCGGACAATTATACGGATAAGTTAAAATTCTTCGCGCAATGCCAAAACCAGACCATTGAAGAGGTCATCATGGACATTATTTGTAAGGCGGTTGAAACCGGAAAAAACGATATGTCGCGCGAGAATGATTGCCAGATGGCGGACCCGCTGTTTGCCGATGATGAAGTGTTCGCCGGCGAAGCCCCCGAAGACCTGTCGCTCAAACATGATGACTACCTGTATGGCGAAACGCTTTGATTTTTTTAGATGCGGGCGCTTTTATAGCGCGTTACATCAAGAAAGATAAACACCACGAAGATGCTGTGCGATTTTGGAGGCATCTTTCGACATCGAGCCGGTGTTTGTTCACGAGCAACTTCGTGCTCGACGAATCATTTACATTGATCGGCCGTCGCGCCGGTTATTCTTTTGCCGCGCAGCGCGCCAAAAACATCTATATATCGAAGAGGCTTACCATTCTTCGTCCGGCTGAAACGGATGAATTGGAAGCCGTCGATATTTTCGAGAAATATGCCGATCAAGAAATCAGCTTTACGGACTGCATTTCTTTTATCCTGATGAAAAAACATCGAATAAACGATATTTTTACCTTTGATCGCCATTTTGAATACGCCGGGTTTGTGCGTTTCCCGAAAATAATTTTGTGATAAATCAAAAAACAAAGATAACCGCACACAATTCCACGCCTTGACACGAGGGGTGGTGTGCTGTATTTTCTTTCCGTAGATAGTTTTGTTCTTTCAAAAGAACTCCGTTATGGGGGCGAAACGGCTTCGACGGAGGTAAAGAAGTATTGGCTGCATACCGAGGTTCCTGCCTGCTCGTAAAACGGCGGGGAATAAACATAATCGCAGACGATTATAATTACGCCGTAGCTGCTTAGGCAGCTTCCGTCCTACCGGTTCTCCTCCTGTGAGGCCGGCAAGGGCGTCGACTCTACAGGATAGCTTGTTCGGTTTGTCTGTCGCCGAATGAGCGAAATCGCAGACCGACTGGCCATTAAGGGATCCGGCCTGAAGGAGCCCAGAATGGCGAGATTAAAATTCAGGATATGTATGTAGACGTCAATGCGGAATGCTTTCGGACGCGGGTTCGACTCCCGCCGCCTCCACCATTTAAATAAAACAGACCCGCCCATTAACCACCTCCGGTTATTGGGCGGTTTTTGTTTTTACGTATATTGTCAGCAACGTACGTCTATTTCAGGGTGTCTGGTCTGCCGCCCCGATCACTCCCGTTTAGGGAAATCCGTCATACCCCGCTTCTCTTTCGCCTCAAAATTCTCCGCATTCTTACCCCCATTCTCCGGACCTCGTCCGGACTCCTGCATTTTTTCCTGCAAACGCTGCTCGGCGTTTTTGCAGGCAAACTAATTTCGCAGGCAAACTAATTGATACTTTTCATGATTCCGTCAAACAGATCGTTGATGTCATGGTCGGTCGCTCCTCGTTGTGAATTTGATTGCTTCCCCATTTACTTACCGGAGAGACAGAGAAAGTGTCGGGCGTCGGCTGAATTTTTTTCGTCTCTGCTCCCATGGCCCTTACTTACCGGGTGGTTGCAGGATGTGTCGGTTCAGGCCGAAAAAAGCTTGGCCATTCCTCGCCGATTAATCGGCTAAGCTGGCACACGACCTATGGCGTCGATTGAATAAGGGTAGATTCGGCCGAAATCGGCAAAGATCGGTTGACTTCGCACGAATACCCTTTGTATATTGAGGAAATATTTATCTTGGGAGCGGTGCGTTCAGCGCCTTCCCGTTTCGCCTCTGGCGGACATGGCCACAAACCAAAACGCCCGTGGAGTTTTGAGCATGAACGAGATGGAAGACCGCTGGTTGTCGATAAACGAGATCTGCAAATATCTCGGCGTCAGCAATGACACCGTGTACAAGTGGATCGACAAGCATGGCATGCCCGCCCATCGCATGGGCCGTCTTTGGAAGTTCAAAAAAGACGAGGTCGACGAGTGGGTGAAGGCCGGCGGCGCGGCAGACCGCGTCAAGAAGGGTTCGGAAGAATGATTACGGACTACCATGCAAACTACTACGCGCATGAATTGAGCCGGGTCGGCGGCGCCGGTGTCGACCGCCTTGGCCGTGCGCTATTTGATGCATGCGTAGACCTGAATCCACACCAGATTGAAGCAGCCCTTTTCGCATTACGTTCGCCCCTTTCAAAGGGTGTGCTGCTCGCCGACGAGGTCGGCCTTGGCAAGACCATCGAGGCAGGTCTTGTGCTATGTCAATACTGGGCGGAACGCAGGCGAAACATTCTGGTCATCACTCCCGCCTCGCTCCGCAAGCAGTGGGCGCTGGAGCTCTCCGAAAAGTTCAACCTGCCATCCATCGTTCTAGGAAGCCGCTATTCGTCAGATCGAGGAATTAAGGAGCTACGCTCACTTTTACCTACAACAGACTTTACTTCACCAAAATCACCCCTGTTTATCAATGACATTTTGACTCATTCAACATGTGACGATGATTCTATTCTTGATTACTTCGCAGGTTCCGGTACAACCGGCCACGCTGTTATTAAATTAAATCGCGAGGATGGCGGGAATCGAAAATACATTTTAGTTGAAATAGGGGATTATTTCGACACTGTTCTCAAGCCCCGTATCGCCAAGGTGGTCTATTCCGAAAGCTGGAAAGACGGCAAACCCACGGCGCGTCATACCGGCATTTCCCACTGCTTCAAAACCATCCGCCTGGAATCCTATGAGGACACGCTCAACAACCTGCGCTACCGGGAGGAGGCGCGGGAGGAATGGGAGCGGGATTTCGCCAAGGTGCGC
>JAABTD010000308.1 GCA_011390065.1 Desulfobacteraceae bacterium | reverse complement strand
GCTTGGGAATCATCAGAATCGGGTGGTCGTGGCTGGGACACGGAACCTCCACGAAATCTTCGTTCAGAAGCGGCATTTCGAAGTCCTCGGGAAAATGGGGGTCCCGCTCGTTTTCCGGCGCCATGTTGTTTTCCGGCATGTCATTTTCCCATCCGTTGGATCCCCTGTTTCCTAAAAGCTGAGAGATCTGCTTCATGAGCGGGGCCTCGGTCTCCATCCCCGCGCCGAGGGTCCGTCGGTCCAGACGCCAGACCGCCTCGTAGCGCATCCCCTCTTCAAGGTTCGCGTAGGTCTCGAATTTCTTCAGCAGATTGTTGAGAAAGGTGCTCTTGCCGCAGCCGGGGGGGCCGTCGAAGATATAGATTTTGTTCTGCTGGGCCCCCCGCTTCAGGGCTTCGATATGGCCGATGAAGCGATTGGCGAAAAGCCGGTCCGCGAAAAAGGGATGGTCCGAGTCCTCGGCGAACAGCCGGGTGCAGTCGTAGAACACATAATTGATGCTTTCCGGATCATCCGGGTATTCATCGACCCCGTCGCCCACATAATGCTGGATCATGTCGTGGAACACCTGGAACACGTTCCGCAGGACATCGGCCGGCCTCTGGCTGAGAATTTGCAAGAAGTCCTCGAAGGGGATCGGGTCGGACTGTTCCCGTTCCTTCATGTTGAGGTTAAGGTTCTCCATTGCCCTGGTGATGCTTTCCATCCTGTCTGTCGCCTCTTTATGCAAGAAGTGTCCTGGAGAGTTTCCGGTCCTCCATGGTGTAAAGGACCCGTTGCCATTTGACCTCGTAATCCTCCCGTTCCGGCTTGGGCTGCACCGGCAGACCCGGAATCATCACCACCGGCGTCCGCGGCGGTTCAGACGCCGCCACCACCTCGCTGGTCTCCAGTCTGACCGCGCCGCCCCACAAAAATTCGATGCCCAGCATGGTGTTATGGATAAAATCCTTGACCAGCGGATAGCCTTCGAAAATGTGGTCCAGGTAGAGGTCGCCCTGCATCGTCTTTTCCGGATCGATCCGGATGGCGGGCGGGTGGTAAAGTTGATCGATGATCATCTGCCGGTAGTCTTCGGCCTTGCGGCTTTTGACGAAATATTCCCATACCTGCTTCTGTCGATTGAGCCGCCGGCCCGCCACGAAGAGCTTGTTCCGGTTGACGAAGTCCTGGTCGACAAAGGTGTTGACGAAGCTGAAATCGGACAGGGTCTCCCGGATTTTGAAGATGAAGTCGCGTCCCCCCCATTCCGCCTTGCGCCGGTCGTATTGATCCCGTTCATCGGCGTCCAGCAGTTTCCGGAACTCGAAGGAATATTTGCCCTTGTCGCCCATCTCTTCCAGAAAGTAAAACAACCGCATCCCCAACGCATAGGGGTTGAGCCCCACCCGCGGCATGGCGGTCACCCCGGCATTGAGCCGGGCGAACGCCACCTCGTGGCCGTCGATGCGGTCATCTTCCAGAAACAGGGTTTCGTGCCAGTAGCTGGCCCACCCCTCGTTCATGATCTTGGTCCGGATCTGGGGCTGGAAGACCAGGGAGGTTTTCCGCACCACCTGGATGACCGATTTCATCCATTTGTTCTCTTCCTTGTTGAGGAAATCGGAGTGATCCAGGAGAAACCGGGGCAGATCCTGCTTCCGCTTCGGTTTCTGCTCGAGGCTCTTCTGGAAAATCGACTCGAATTCAGGATGCTTCCGGGTCACATCGGAGAAAAACGCTTCTTCTCCCACATCGCCGAACTCCCGGATGTTTTCGTTGTACCGCTCGATTTCTTTGATGTAATCCCCGATGCGCGCCTTTTCCCCTGACTGGAGAAAAACGTCGAAATAAAAATCAAGCCGTTTTTCCGACCGGGCCGCCCCGGGCTGGTCCATTCGGGACAGCTCGGTATGATACCCCACCAGATTGTCGATGGATCTGGCGAATTCGATGACGTAATCGACCCAGCGTCCCTTTTCGGATCGGAGACGGGCGATCAGCCGCTTGTCCGCCAGGGCCTGACCGGCGAAATCCATGTCCCAGGTGTGACCAAAATAGAGATTGTTCTGGAAAAAATCGATATGGCCCAGGACGTGGTAGAAGATCATCACGTTAAGCCAGTCCGGGTTGTTGTCGTTGTAGAAGGAGATGGCCGGACGGGTGTTGATGACCGTCTCGTAAGGATTGCTCGGATAGAGTTCGTATTTTCCCCGTTCCTTGAGCACCTCCACATCGTGGACCCAGTAATCGTAGAGGGTGGGGATCATCATCTTGGGCGACAGTTCCAGCAGGTCGCGATTGGTGACGATGTATTCGAGGGTCTCATCCCCGAAGCGCAATCCCGCATCCCGGGCCCGCTCCTTGCATCCCTCCATGATGGATTTGGTGTGTTGATCGATCAGTTCCATAATCTTTAGCGCTGCCTTTGCGAGTGATCGGCCGTCAGGCGGCGGCGACCCGTTCCGATGAAATCAACCGTTTGATTCCTTCGATGAGCCGGGTCTCGTCGGCGTCCTGCCCCATGACGTCGAGGCGGAGCAGATCGGCGTGTTTTCTCAACAGCCCGGAGCTTTTAATGTATCGCGTCACCTCGGCATCCCCCCTGCGGCCGTGTTCGACAACGGAAATGCCCACCCGGTTGGCCACGTCGAGCATCTTCTTCAGTTCCGGAAGCGCCTGTCTGCCGTCGGTATCCCAGTCGTCGCCGTCGGTTCCGTGGAAAATGTAGATGTTGTAATCCTGGTGGAGGCTCTCCTTCTGAATGATCTCGTTGACCAAATGGTAGGCCGAAGCGACCTGGGTGCCGCCCGCCACCTTGGAGTTGTAGTAAGTGTAAAAATCCGGCACTTCCGTGGCTTCTGTGTCGTGCAGAATGAACCGCGTCTCCACTTGCTTTTCGTATTGGTAAAGGAGCCAGCTGTAGATCAGCACATGCTGCCCCACCACCAGTTCCGTGGGCTTTCCCCACATGGAGCCGGAATAATCCCGGAGGAAAAAGACCATGGCCTGGGATTCATAATCCTTTTCCCGGGAAAGGATCCGGTAAATTTTATCCCTGGGTGAAATGATGAACCGGGAAGGGTCGATCTCGTCAGGCGTCTCGACGTCGGGGCCCCTGCCCAGCGCGATGTTGGTCTCCAGGATCTTCCGCAGGGTGGCTTTTTTGTCCAGCAACTGGCCGAACCCCCGGTGCCGATCGGTCATATCATAGGTATACCGGGTCAGGGACCGCTTTTTGCCCTTGTCCTGAAGGTTGGGCAGCTCGAACTTCTCGGTCAGGATCTTGCCCAGATCATAGGCGCTCGACTCCATCTCGTGGGGGCCGCCCTCGCCCTGGCCGGGCCCGGCGCCGTCATCCCCCTCCTCGCGCACCGGCTGCTCGCCGATGACCTCCCCTTCCTCGCCCTCGCCGGAACCGCCCGCATCCCCTTCTTCTTCGGGGGTTTTGACGGCGTCATGGATGAACTTCTCCTCCACCGTGCTGGGCACGACCACCACCTTGTCCTTGCCCCCTTTTCCGGGCTTGATGAGCCGGCCCACCCGGATCTTCCGGGGAAATCCGTCCTTTTCCCGCAACTTGTCCCGCTCCAGCAGCTCGTCAAGGGATTTCAGGCAAGTCGTGTAAGACGCCTGCGGCGGCGGCATCCTCTGGAGAAACGGCAGGTCGGCGAATGCGTAGATCCGTTTGCCGGCGTCCGGCGGCGCGTTGTCGGGATAGGGGATTGCATGGTCGCCGTCTTCATTCAGCTCCGCCAGGATCGTGTCCTCCTGGCCGGGGGTCAGGCCCCTGGCCTTGAGGCGTTCATATAGTTGGTATCGGTTGTCAGTCATGTCGATCACCCTCAGAAGGGTCAAATTTTAGGGCCGATTGACGCGGATAAGCCGGTTCTCCAGGGATTCCGATCCGATGGCGTCATGAATCCGCCGGCCCTGTTTCTCGAAATCAGCGTCAAAGCTGCATGCGATGATGCCAAAATGGCGCGGCCGCCTGCCGTGCAATTGGATAAAATGTTTCCGGTTGAGGGTGAGTACGGCTCTTTTGGCTCCAACGGCAAACGAGAGCACCGCCTCATCCGATATGGCCTGACCGCCTCTACCGGTTTCCTGTATCGTCAGGACGTCGTGTCCAAGGGACCGTAGCGTTTCCACAACCGGAAGCGGAAAGTTCTCGTTTGCATAGAGTCTGGCCATGCTTACGCGTCTTCATTCTCCTGGATCTGTCGTTCGATTTCCGCCGGATGGGATCGGTAATAAGCCCATGCATTGGACAAATCCTCTGCTCTCAATGTCGGGTAGCACCGCAGCAGGTCCTGTTCGCTAGCCCCCAGTTGCCGGGCCCTGACCAGCACCCAGACCGGTATTCGCGTTCGAACGATGCACGGCTCTCCACCGCAGACGCCCGGCGTGGAATCAATGCCGGGAAATGCATCGCCCAAATCCCGGGCGATCCATTGCAGCAAAAGCGCTTTCTCGCCTCGCGTCATCCCTGTGAGCAGCTTCTCAGCTTCGTTGATGGGACTCATCGCAATCCCTTAATTCGGACCGGTCCATAGTGGACAGGGCATTACTGCTCATCCTCCTGCGTGCAGAAATACTCGATGGTCTTCTGGGCGCAGGTGCGGCAGTAGTTGAGTTTGTTGAGCATGGTTTCGATCATCCGGTCGTAGAGCTTCTGATTCTCCTCATTGGTCCGGTTGGCCAGGGCGCCGATGAGGGAACCCGCGCCGGCGATATCGGATTTGAGCCGCACGTCGGTGACGGCCTTGACCAGTTCCAGGTTGTCCATGAAATCGTAGTTGGCATCGACGGAAATCTTCTGTCCGTAG
>JAABTD010000105.1 GCA_011390065.1 Desulfobacteraceae bacterium | reverse complement strand
ACAATCCCGCTGCACCGCGCGGAATCCCGCGTCCTCGATCAGCCGGATCATCTCCGATTCCGGCAACCGGAAGGTCACGCCGGCGGCGGCCACCACGTTTTCTTCGATCATGGTGGAGCCCAGATCATTGGCCCCGAAAGAGAGGGCGGTCTGGGCGATCTTGTCCCCCTGGGTCACCCAGGAGGCCTGGATATTGGGGATGTTGTCCAGGAAGATCCGCGACAGGGCCAGCACCCGCAGATATTCCACCGCCGTGGCCGTCCTGCCCGGGATCCGGGTGTTCCGCGGTTGGAAGGTCCAGGGAATGAAGGCGGTGAACCCGCCGGTTTCATCCTGGAGCCGACGGATTTTCGACAGGTGCGCGACGATATGTTCGGGCGACTCGCGGTGACCGAACATCATGGTGGCGGTGGTGCGGAGCCCCTGTTGATGGGCGGCCCGCATCACCTCCAGCCATTCCCCGGCAGTGCATTTGTTGGGTGAAATCGCCCCCCGGACCTCGTCCGCCAGGATTTCCGCCCCGCCGCCGGGGATCGAATTCAGCCCGGCGGCCGTCAGTTCCGTCAGCACTTCGGGAACGGTCAGATCCGACTTGCGGGCGATGTAGTGAATTTCTGGCGGTGAAAAGCCATGAATATGGATATCAAAACGGTTTTTGATAAACCGGAGCATGTCGGTGTAATACGATAACGCCAGACCGGGGTGCATCCCCCCCTGGAGGAGAATCTGCGTTCCTCCCAGGGCCAGCGTTTCCTCGATCTTCCGGGCCAGGTCCTCCCGGTCGATCACATAGCCTTCAGGGTGATCCGGCGGCCGGAAGAAGGCGCAGAACAGGCATCCCGACATGCAGATGTTGGTGTAATTGATGTTGCGGTCCACCACATAGGTGACCACCGGGTCCGGATGAAGCGCGCGTCGCCGCCGGTCGGCCCTCTCGCCGAGACTCAGAAGATCGGCCTCGTGGAAAAGCCCGAGGGCGGTTTCCCCGTCGATGCGGCCGGTCGGTGAAAATTCGTTGCGAGATGCGTTCCAGGAGGTCTTTTGGGGCGCAGCCGGGGCATTGTCGTTCCGATCCACGGGTCGGTAGAAGGAATCCCGCTCCACCGGCGTAAACCCGGCGGCCCGGATCAGCCCGGTCATCCCGTCCCGGGTCAGGCCTTTGGCTGAGGTGGCGCCGGCCATGTGGGTGATCTTCTCCTCGATGATGGTGCCGTCCAGGTCGTCCGCGCCGAAGGAGAGGGCGGTCTGGGCCAGTTTTTCCCCGATCATCACCCAGTAAGCCTTGATATGGGCGAAATTGTCGAGCATCAGCCGGGCGATGGCCACATTTTTGAGGTCGTCGTGGGCCGTGGTGCCCGGCAGATGAGAGAGTTTAGTATTGGCTGAATGAAAGGCCAGGGGGATGAAGGCGGAGAAACCGCCGGTCCGGTCCTGGAGATCCCGCAGCTTGACGAGATGGCGGACCCGCTCCTCGAGCGTTTCGATATGCCCGTAAAGCATGGTGGCGTTGGTGACGATCCCGGCCCGGTGGACGGCTTCCACGATTTCCAACCACCGGTCGCCGTCGATTTTCCGGGGAAAGAGCGCATCGTGGACGCGCTTGCTCATCACCTCGGCGCCGCCGCCGGGCATCATGGCCAGTCCCGCTTCTTTGAGCCGGGCGATGGCGTCGTCCACCGAAAGCCCGGAGATCCGGGACAGGTGGTCGATCTCAACGGCTGTGAAGGCCTTGATCGCGGCTTCAGGCCGGATCTCCCGGACCGTCCGGAGCAGGTCGAGGTAATAGTCGAACCCGAGGGCCGGATTGAGGCCGCCCACCACGTGGAGTTCCCGGATGGGTTCGTCGATGCGGTCGGTCAGGGCGTCCCGGACATCGTCCATGGAATAGGTGTAGGCGGCCGCTTCCCCTTTGTCCCGGGCGTAGGCGCAGAACCGGCAGCGGTTTCGGCAGATGTTGGTGTAGTTGAGGTGCTGGTTGTAAATGAAATAGGCCCGGTCGCCGTGGCGGGTTCGACGGACCTGGTCCGCCAGCCGGCCCAGACCGAGCAGGTCGTGGGTATCGTAGAGGGTCAGGCCGTCTTCGAGGCCGAGACGCTCTCCGGCGTCGATCTTGGCCGCGACGGGGGCCAGCCGGTTATCCGAAAAAGAGGTCATGCAAGTCTCCGATTATGACGCCATCCGCGTAATGGCGGTGGGCGTTTCATTAAAAATGACCACCTGGTCATATTCCATAAATCAAAATCGGAAATGGTTGGCAAGCCCTTTTTCAGGATTTTCTATTGATCATAAAGGGATATTATCGTAATAACTCAAAAATTGAATTTGATTCACATGGCATGATCCGGACGGGGAGGTTTGAATGGCAGACAGCGGCATTGGGAGCTGGAGGGGGAGCTGGAAGGGCTGGAAGGATCGCACGGGGAAAGCGGCCCTGTTTTCGGCGATCCTGGGCGTCGCCGTTTGGATGACGGCGGACGCCTGCTGGGCGGGACAGAATCTCATCTTCATCGTGGACGCCTCGGCCAGCATGTCCGGCACTCTGGGCGCGGATTCCAAAATCGGGGCCGTCCGGGAGGCCCTGATCGATGCGGTCAAAACCCTCCCCGAGGATGTCGATGCGGGCCTCATGGTTTTCGGCGGGCGGCGCAAGGGGGATTGCGACGATGTGGCGACGGCCTTATCCCAGCTCCGGCAACAGGTGAAAGGATTCCGGGATCCAACCACCGCCGTCATCGTGGCGGACGGCCGGGAAACCTGTCTGGGAGATCCCTGCGAGGAGGCCCGGCAGCTCAAGCGGATCTACCGGGACATGGTGATCCACGTCATCGGGCTCAACGTCCCGCTCTCCGACGAGACCCGTCTGGTCTGCATTTCCGGCAACACCGGCGGCCGGTACCATTCGGTCGTCGATGCAGACGGATTAAAAACGGCGCTGATGAAAGCCGTCAAGGCCGAGGTCGACATCCCGCCGCCGCGTTTCAAACCCGCCGCGGGAAAGCCAAAGGCCGTTTCCCGGGTTCAGGCCATCGAAATTGACGCCGGACCGGGCGAAACCCGGGTGATCTTTTCCATGACCCGGCCGATCCTGCCCAAGGTTTCGTTCCTGAGAAAAGGCGGCCCTACCGTGATTTGCGATTTTCCGGCCGCCCGGCCGGGTTTGGATGTTTCCGCCGGGCTGCCGGAGACGCCCTGCGGCGCCATCCGGCGGATGACGACCGATCCGGATCACCCTGCCGGGTTCCGGGTGAAAATGACCCTGGCGTCGGAACAGGACTACGAACTGCATCATTTCTTTACCGATGCGGACCTTGTCTATCATTTGATCGTCCGGCCCGTGCCGCCGTCAAGGCCGCCGGCGGTGGAGACGGATTGATATACCGATCGGAAAAATCGGAAAAAAAGGAACAGGAATGATGAAGGTTCTCGTGATGATCAGCCGCGCCATCGACATGCTCAACGAATGGGTGGGGCGCGTCGTGGCCTGGACGACCTTTCTGGTGGTGCTGGTGGTCTTCACCGATGTGGTGATGCGGTACGCCTTCAAAACCAGCTTCGTTTTCGTACAGGAGCTGGAATGGCACCTCTTCGCGTTCATCTTCCTCATGGGGGCCGGCTACACTTTGTTGAAAGACGGCCATGTTCGGGTGGACATCTTCTACCAGCGGATGAGCGACAAAAGCAAGGCCTGGATCAATTTCCTCGGCGTCCTCTTTTTTCTGCTGCCCGGTTGCTACATGATCATGGCCACCTCCTGGAAATTCGTTTACAATGCCTGGACCGTCCTGGAGGGCTCGCCGGATCCCGGCGGCATCCCGCTCCGGTTTATCATCAAGGGGGCCATCCCGGCCGGTTTCGTTCTGATCACCCTCCAGGGCGTTTCGCTGGGGATCAAGAGCTTTCTGATCATTATCGGGCGCGAAAGGGAGCTGGAATAATGGGCATCGAAGCGCTTCCCCCCTGGTTCATCGATTATCTTCCCGGCTGGATGTTTCTGGCCCTGACCCTTCTTCTCATGTTGGGTTTTCCGGTCACCTTCACCCTGATGGGCACGGCCCTGGCCTTCGGCCTCATCGGCTTTGGATGGGGGTTTTTCAACCTGCTGCCGCTCCGGATCTGGGGCGTGATGACCAACGTGACCCTTCTGGCAGTGCCGCTATTCGTCTTCATGGGGGTCATGCTCGAACGATCGGGCCTGGCCGAAGAGCTGCTCGACACCATGGGCATGCTTTTCGGCCGGATGCGGGGCGGTCTGGCCATGTCGGTGGTGGTGGTGGGGGCCCTGCTGGGGGCTTCCACCGGCATCGTCGGGGCCACCGTTGTGACCATGGGGCTTTTGGCGGTGCCCACCATGCTCAAGCGGGGGTATCATCCGGAGTTGGCCACCGGCACGGTGGCGGCCTCTGGCACCCTGGGGCAGATCATCCCCCCGAGCATCGTGCTGGTGCTCATCGGGGACATTGTAGGGGTTTCCGTCGGCGACCTGTTCATGGGCGCGGTTTTACCCGGACTGGTGCTGGTGGGGCTTTATATTCTCTATATCATCATTGCGGCCCTGGTCTGGCCGGACAGCGCGCCCGCGATTCCAAGGGAAGAATTGGAAGCTGCCGGCGGCAGGTCGCTCATCTGGCGGGTCCTCGGGGCCATGTTCCCGCCCCTGTTCCTGATGGTGGCGGTGCTCGGTTCCATTTTCGCCGGCGTGGCCTCGCCCACCGAAGCGGCCGCGGTAGGCGCGGTGGGCGCCACGGCGCTGACCGTCGCCAACCGGCGATTTACAATAAAAATCTTAAACGACGTCATGTACGCCACCATGCAGCTTACCTGCATGGTCTTCATCATCCTGGTGGGGGCCGCCGCCTTCGGTCTGGTATTCCGGGGCATGGGCGGCGATGAACTGGTGCGCCATTTTCTGGGGGGCATCGCCGAAACCCACGGCAAATGGTTTGTGCTGGGAGTTGTTCTGGGATTGATCTTCATCATCGGCTTTTTCCTGGATTTTATCGAGATCACCTTCATCCACGTGCCGGTGCTGGCGCCCATCATCATCGAATTCGGATTCGATCCGGTCTGGTTCTGCATTCTCATCGCGGTCAACCTTCAGACATCGTTCATGACGCCGCCCTTCGGGTTCTCTCTCTTCTACCTGAAGGCGGTAACGCCGCCGGAGATCACCACAGGCGACATTTACAGGGGCATCATCCCCTTCGTCGTTTTTCAGATCATCGGCCTGCTGATCGTGATTTTCTTTCCCGTTCTCGCGACCTGGCTGCCCAAGGTTGTCTTCGGGAATTGAGGCGGAAGGGGCCTGAAGGGGCGTTTGAATGGACGGCGCCGCATGTCGCTGGATTTCGTTTGACAATCTGAACAATATTTAGTTTATTAATGGCGCATTTCGGCAAGGCGCCCTCAACCCTCACAGGAAAGGAGACGGAAAGCATGAAGCGACGGGAGTTTCTTAAGAAAACAGGAACGGCAACGGCGGCGGCGGTGGCCGGCGGCGCCATGGCTGCGCCGGCGGTTCTGGCGCAGAAGAAATACCGCTGGAAGATGGTGACGACCTGGCCGCCCAATCTTCCCGTGCTCCAGACCGGGGCTGAACGGTTCGCCAAGCGGGTGAGCCAGGTGAGCGAGGGCCGGCTCAATATTCAAGTC
>JAABTD010000104.1 GCA_011390065.1 Desulfobacteraceae bacterium | reverse complement strand
CTTCAAGTCTTTGCCGCCGGCGAACTGGTGCCCGGCCTGGGCGTTTTCGACGCCGTGTCCCAGGGCACCGTAGAGGTGGGCAGCGGCGCCGCCTATTACTGGGCGGGCAAGGCGCCG
Source organism: Desulfobacteraceae bacterium (assembly GCA_011390065.1). GTDB lineage: Bacteria > Desulfobacterota > Desulfobacteria > Desulfobacterales > JAABSP01 > JAABTD01. Next base: position 10,696 of record JAABTD010000104.1, on the reverse strand, counting down.
GCGGCCCAATGGTTTTCCTCGGTTCCCTTTGGATTGAATGCCCAGGGCATCAACGCGTGGTTTTACGGCGGCGGCGGCCTGGAACTCTGGGAGGAGGTGTATGCTCCCTTTGATGTAATACCCCGGCCCCAGGGCAATACCGGCGTTCAGATGGGCGGCTGGTTCCGCAAGAAAATGGAGACCATCGATGATTTTAAGGGCCTGAAGATGCGCATTCCCGGCCTGGGCGGCAAGGTCATCGCCAAGGCGGGGGGCACCGTGGTGCTGTTGGCCGGCGGCGAGATTTTCACCTCCCTGGAGCGCGGCGTGCTCGACGCCACCGAGTGGGTGGGGCCCCTTCACGATTTGCGGATGGGCTTTTACAAGGCCGCTCCGTATTATTATTATCCGGGATGGCACGAGCCGGGCACCTGCCTGGAGGTCATTTTCAACAAGAAAGCCTATGAGTCCCTGCCCAAAGATCTTCAGTTGATTATTGACGCGGTGGCCATGGAGACCAACCTGTGGAGCCTTTCCCAGTTCGAGGCCGGAAACGGCGCGGCCCTTCAGGAACTGATTTCAAAGCACAAAGTGGAACTGATCCGCTTTCCGGAGCCGATGATGGACGAGCTTCGAAAATTGTCCATGGAAACGCTGGAAGAGGAAGCGGATAAGGACAAGGCATCCCGGAAAGTTCACGAAGCCTTCAAGAAGTTCAAGGAGCGCGTGGGCATCTGGGGATCGATTTCTGAAGACGCTTATTACAACGTGATCGCCGACACCTATTCCCTTAAAGGATAAATGCCCCTGTCGACAGAGGCAAAACTGATTCCCCTCCCTGTTCCCATGGAAAGGGGAGGGGATGGCGCTGTCCGGCGTTCGGAACCTGACCATGCAGGCTGCCTTTAAAAGCGACGTCGGGAAACGGCGGAAAAACAATGAAGATGCGGTGCTGGTGGATGCCAAACGGGCTATTTTCATCGTTGCCGACGGCATGGGCGGCGCACGGGCCGGGGAGATGGCCAGCCGGATGGCGGTGGAGGTCACCTATGACCATCTGATGAGCACGGTGACGCCGGAAACCCCGCTGGCCGAAATCGAAGATCAGATGAAAACAGCGGTTCTGCGGGTCCACGACACCATCAAATTCAGCACCCAGAACAATCCCGCGCTGGCGGGCATGGGCACCACCATCGTCATCGCCATGGTCCGGGACAATCTGGCCCTTATTTGTCACGCCGGCGACAGCCGGGCCTATTTGATTCGGGAGGACATCCGACAGCTTACGCCGGACCATTCCAGGGGCGCCCAGCTGGTGGCGGAAGAGGGGGTCGCCCCGGCGGATGTCCCCAAGAAAGATTGGCACGCCCTGACCCAGGCCTTGGGCAAATCCGAGACGATCCAGCCGGAGATCAACCGGTTAAACCTCAAGCCGATGGATATTTTGCTCCTGTGCAGCGACGGGCTGACGGACATGGTTTCGGACAGAAAGATTGCAAAGATCGTGAAGCCCCGGCGGGAAGACATGCTCGAGTCGGTCGTAGACCGCCTGGTGGCGGCGGCATTAGAAAGCGGCGGCATTGACAATGTCTCGGTAGTGCTGGTGCGCCATGAGGACGCCGGCGGCTTTTTTCTCCGCACCCCCCTTCTCCCCTGACGTTTTCCGGGCTTTTTCCGGATTGACTCTCTTTTCCAGGTATAATACGCTTTAATGAATGATGGCTGAGCATTAGCAGACGCCACCCGCCAAATCCAGAATATTGAAAAGGGGGCCGCCTATGCCGGAACTTCCCGACGTAGAAGTTTTCAAGCAGTATTTCGATGCCACCGCACTCCACAAGGAAATTCGAAAGGTGGATGTCTACCCGGCTCAAGTGCTCAAAGGCATTACCGAAAAAGAAATGAAGCTCAATTATCAGGGGCGCAAATTCACCGGCGCCCGGCGGCACGGCAAATACCTGTTTGCATCCATGGACGACAACCGATGGCTGGTCTTTCATTTCGGCATGACCGGACACCTGAAATACTTTAAAAACTGCAACAAACAGCCCCATTTCGATCGTGCACAGTTCTCCTTCACCAACGGATATCACCTCGTCTATGTCTCAAAACGGATGCTGGGCCGGATCGAACAGACTCAGGACGTGGATCGGTTTATCCGAAGAAAGGGACTGGGTCCTGATGCGCTGGGCGAGGATTTCGATTTGACCGCCTTCAAGGCGGCGTTCGCCGACAGTCAGTCCATGGCCAAAACCGGCCTTATGGACCAGGACAAGGTCGCGGGCATCGGCAATGTATATGCCGACGAGATTCTCTTTCAGGCGGGCATCCGGCCGAAACGACAGATGAAGGAGCTGGACAACGCGCGTCTGGATATACTGTTCGAAAAGATGAAGGCCGTTCTTAAAACCGCCGTCGACTGCCGGGCCGATGTGGATCAGTTTCCGGACGACTATCTGTTGCCTCGTCGAGAGGCCGGCGGCGTTTGCCCCAAGTGCGGCGCCGGCATCAAACGTATCAAAGTTTCGAACCGGTCCGCCTATTACTGCCCCGACTGCCAGACATGAGGACAGGGGCGACGGCGCTGATCGCCCCCTACCTGATTCTGCCTGCCTATCTTCGGACCAGGTGGCGCGGAACAAGGCCGTCGAGGCCATTGAGAACGAACTCGAAGAATTGGAAAATATTTTCGGCAAGTCCACATCGGCCGCCCTGACATCGATCTTCGTTGAATGGGAATGTCCATAATATCAACAGGTTAGAATCTTGCTGCAATATGCGCCAACATCCTGGATTTTCAAGATAAAAAGCCCTGACCTATTGGCGTTTCCCATTCAACTGAACCAGTGCCCTGGGCTCCAATCTTCCCAAATCTTTGCCGGCCAAATGTTTCGATGAGGGCATCGGTGCATGCGGGCAAGATTGTTCTCTATGAAGGCTTGCTGATTGGGGTGGTGTTTTGTCAGCAATAACCACCGGCAACCACCCAAAAGGCGGAGGATGCTCTGACGATATCTGCCAGGTGGTGGACCCGACAAGGGAAAGGGTGCAGAATGATGCGTCACGGGAAGGGTGAATATCTCGGCGATGTCGTCGCCCTCAGGATCGAGGATCCTGAACTGAATCTTCAAAACGCCAAGGATGCTGCAAAGGAAAAAGCCAGGGAAATCTGCAAAGACCCGATGCTGTTGTCATGGAAAAATGGCAGGACCGGGCGGTATTATCCCGATTTCGAGTGCGGCGGCGGTGGCGAAAAACCCGCCTGGCTTGTGTTTGCCGAGGCGCGAGGCGGCGATTTGACGATCAATGTGAATGACGGGGAATTCGTGTTTATTTATCTCAAGGCCCCCCTCGAAACCCGATGATGTCCCGCCGCGAGATGAGTGGAAAGGATCCGGGTGATCGATGAGTTATTGGAAACGATTTGTTCTTTTCGGCGTTTGGATATTGTTTTGCAGCTATTTTTTCCATGTCCTCTACACCGACGCCAGGACAAAAGCCATAAAGGAATTGAATGCCCGCCAGTTGATTCACGCCAAACAGGCCGCGGCCGGCATCGAGGCCCTCATCGATCATTGGATGACGTTTCTTGCAGTGGCCGCCCGGAAAGACAGCATCATCGATCTTGACGAGCATGGGAAGGAACATATACGGTTTACATTAATTGCCCATAAAAACGACATCAGCGCCGTCACCCGCGTCGACAGAAACGGCGCGATTTTATACACAGCGCCGCATAACGAAAAAGCGGTCGGCGCGAATTTGATGCACCAGGCGCATATTCAGAAACTGTTCAAAACAAAAAAACCGACCGTCAGCGATGTTTTTCGGGCGACGCAAGGATACAGCGCCGTTGCGATCCATTTCCCTGTCTTTAAAGGCGGTGAGTTTGCCGGGTCCATCGGTATTCTCCTCGATTTTGAAATCATATCGAAACGATTTCTGGAAGTCATTCGACTCGGAGAAACAGGCTACGCCTGGATGATCAGCGCCGCCGGGGTTGAACTCTATTGTCCTGTGCCGGGGCATGTCGGCAATACGGTTTTTTCCAATTGCGAAGCGTTCCCAACGATCATTTCAATGGCGGAAAAAATGGTCAAGGGTCAGCAGGGCATCACCGAATATCGTTTCGACAGCATAAAAGAGCGGAAAGTTAAAACCCTCAAAAAACACGCAGTTTATATGCCGATTCAGATCGGAAACACGTTCTGGTCCATTGTGGCGGCATCCAGTGAAGAAGAAGTTCTGGCGTCTCTGAAAGGGTTTAAAGACAAACTGCTGTTGCTGGTTTTCATTCTGTTGGCCGGCAGCATGCTGTTCGCGTATTTCAGCATACGAGCCTGGACGGTGCTGAAGGAAGAAGAAAAACGAAGAAGCACGGAAGACGCCCTGAGAGAAAGTGAAAAGCGATACCGGATACTTTTTGAAGAAGCGCCGATTTCTCTGTGGGAACAGGATTTTTCAGCCGTGAAAAACCGCTTGGATGCTTTGAGGGAACAAAACCCAGCCGATCTCAAGGGTTATTTTGAAGCGCGTCCCGAACTTGTCAAAGAACTGGCGGGGTTGGTCAACATCATCGATGTCAACAAGGCGACCCTCAACCTTTACAAAGCCGAAAGCAAAGCGGATTTGTTCCATGGCCTGCCGGAGGTTTTCCCTGAAGAAGCATATGATGATTTCATGACATGTCTGGTCGGCATTTCAAAAGGCGAAAAGGTCTTTTACTTTGAGAAAATACACAAAACGCTTGAAAAAGAAACCATTGCCGTCCAACTTCACTGGATGGTCGCCCCCGATTTCGAAGAGACCTACGGGAGGGTCATTGTCAGCATCATCGACATTACCGACCTGAAGAAGACCACGGACGCGCTGCAGGAGAGCGAAGAAAAATATCGGACCATGATGGAAGGCATGCGCCAACCTGTCTACATCTGTTCGGCGGATTACGTCATCGAATACATGAACCCGGCCATGATCCACCGCATCGGTCGCGACGCTGCCGGAGAATCTTGTTTCGCGGCCCTGCATGACCGTGAATCCAAATGCCCCTGCTGCTTTCATGAACGCGTGACGGCCGGGGAATCTGTCGAAAGGGAAATCGTCAGTCCAAAAGACAATCGACATTACCGCGTTTCCGGCACGCCGATATTTCATACGGATGGAACTACCTCAAAAATGGCTATTTATCAGGATATTACAGATTTTGTCAGGGCCGTTCGAATGAAAGAAGCGGCCGAAAACCAGCTTCGCCAATCTCAGAAAATGGAAGCGATCGGAACCTTGTCCGGCGGGATCGCCCATGATTTCAACAATATCCTGTTTCCCATCATCGGGTATGCGGAAATGACCCTGGATGCATTGCCGCCTGATGAAAATAATCGAAAAAATATCGAGGAAATTTTAAGGGCTGCAAATCGGGCCAAAGAATTGATCAAACATATCCTCACATTCAGTCGGAAATCCGCCAAACAGATGAAGCCTCTCCTGGTGCAGCCGATCATCAAAGAATCGCTTAAATTGCTGCGATCAACGATTCCCACCTCGATTGAAATCGTTCAACATATTCACGACGCCGATGCGGTTGTTGCCGACCCGACGCAGATCCATCAAATTATGATGAACCTGTGCACAAACGCCTATCACGCCATGCAGAATACGAACGGCGTTCTTCAAGTGGCGGTCGCCGAAAGCGATATTCCTCTGGAGATGTTCGAAACCATTCCGGATGCGAAACCGGGGAAATATGTGATGATTTCGGTAAGGGATACGGGCATGGGCATGGACCAGCAGATGATCGAGCGCATTTTCGAGCCCTACTACACAACCAAAGATAAAGATAAGGGAACAGGGCTGGGCCTGGCCGTGGTCCATGGCATCGTCAAAGAGCATAACGGCTTCATAACCGTGGACAGCGAAGTGGGGCGGGGCAGTGTATTCAAGGTGTTTCTGCCGGCGCTTCAAATGGAGAAAAAGGAAGACGCCCAGGTGGAGGACGGCGAATCGCCTATGGGTTCGGAATCTGTTTTATTTGTGGATGACGACGAATATATTGCAAATATGGCCGAACAGATGCTGGTCAGACTCGGGTATAAGGCGACGTTGCGGTACAGCAGCCTGGATGCATTGGCGTTGTTCCGCAACAGACCCGACGACTTTGATATTGTCATTACAGACATGACAATGCCCAATATGACGGGGGATCAACTGGCCGGTGAAATCAAGAAGATCAGGCCAGAGATTCCCATTATCCTCTCCACCGGCTACAGTGAAAGCATCGATTCCGACAAAGCAAGGGAGCTGGGATTCTCCGCATTTCTGATGAAACCGATATTGAAGAAGGAATTAGCCGTTGCCGTTCGCAATGCCTTGGACAAAGATCCTGATTAGATGAAAACAGGGACCGGGCATGAGCAATGCGCCCATCGGCATCAGTGACGAAAATCGCTTCATAATCCGCGCCGGTGCGATCCATGCTGCGACGCATTTTCCGAACCAGATGCTCGATTTCCAAACCGGTCGAGGCGATGCCCTCGGCACGAACCTTTCCGGTCGCCGCCAGCGCGTCATTGTCTTCTGCCAGGCTCTTGGCCAGCTTCAGCTCTTCCCGAAGGACCAATTCGGTCATGTCTGCGAGCGCCTTTGAAACCAAAATCGCCTGATTTTCAGATAGATTCGAAAGGGCGCGGGAAGATGGGTCCACCGAAAAAAGTCCGACGACCCCCACGGGGATGAGCACCGCGAGGATGCCTCCAAGGACCAGTTTGAACGCAAGTGATTTTCTTCTTAGCATGATGACAACTCCACGATAGACGGATCAGCCCATCAGCCTTGCGTAAGACCCGGTTGGCGAATTGCAATAAAAAAATCTATTAAAAACAAATATATCCAAATTTTTCCTATAATATAGCCCTCCCGACTCGGTGAAGACTTCCCAGTGAAAGAAGGTCCGATCATGAGTCAAAGGAGGGCTTTCATGACAAGCATGTTCACCCATAATCATACCTTAAATGCATTCCCATGTCAAAATCTCGCGAGACACCTTAATAACGGGGTATCCGCCTGTATGGAATCTTGGCACAGTTTTGGGCACAGTCGGTGATTTTGGCACTAAAAAAGAGGGCAGCCAGTGAAGGCTAACCCTCTGATTTTTAAGTGGTGCCGGGGGCGGGAATCGAACCCGCATGGGCTTGCGCCCGGAGGATTTTGAGTCCTCTGCGTCTACCTGTTTCACCACCCCGGCGGGTGAAGCACCGTTTATATGAAATTCAGTGTCGGATGTCAACACCTTTGCCGTTTATTCGGTCCATGCGGCCAGAATGATGCTTTCGGGCACAGCCCCTTCCCGGAGCACCTTTGGCGGTTGCGCAGTCACATCCACCACCGTGGAACCCGCACCTCCCGGGAGGGGGCCGGCGTCGAGCACCAGATCCAGGCGTTCCAGGATGCCCGGATCAAGATCATTTACGGTTGCGCACCCGGGTTCTCCGGACCGATTGGCGCTGGTGCCGGTGATGGGACCGCCCACGGCGTCCGCCAGCGCGGCGCTGACCGGATGGGCGCACAACCGGACGCCGATCTTGCCTGTGCCGGCGCTGAGTCCCCGGTAAACAGTCGACTTTGCTCTGAAGACCAGGGTCAATTTTCCGGGCCAGAATTGGGCCATCAAACGGTTTGCAACCGGCGGGACGTCGGCGGCCAGTTCCCAGAGCTGATCTTGCCGAGCGATCAGGAGGAGGATCGGTTTGCGACGCGACCGCCCTTTCATATCAAAGATGCGTTCGACAGCGGCCGGATCGGCCGCGTTCGCCCCCAGCCCGTACATCAGGCGGGTGGGAAAAAGCACCACGCCTCCCTGGCGAACAGCATCAGCCGCCGCCCGGATCGCTTCGGGTGCGGGCTGGGCCGGGTCGATCCGCCAATGGTTAGATCGGCTGTTCAATCCCCTTGGCTTTCTTTTCAACCTGGTCGGCCATCTTTGCTTTGTAAGCCGCCAGCCGTTTTTCCAGATCGGGATCGGACAGCGCCAGCATTTGAACAGCGAGGATGGCGGCGTTTTTGGCGCCGGGTTTGCCGATGGTCACCGTGGCCACGGGAATGCCCGGCGGCATCTGGACCGTTGCCAGGAGCGCATCGAGCCCCTGGAGGCTGGAGCCGTCCACCGGCACGCCGATGACGGGCAGGGTTGTATGGGCCGCCAGAACGCCGGCCAGATGAGCGGCGTAACCCGCTCCGGCGATGATCACCTTCATGCCCCGATCCCGGGCCGACGCCGCGAACTCGGCGGCCCGATGGGGGCTACGGTGGGCTGACGCCACGGTCATCTCGAAAGGGACGCCGAAGCTTTTCAGTAGATCTGCGGCCGCTTCCATGACCGGAAGATCGGAGTCGCTGCCCATGACAATGCCCACTTTGGACGGTACGCCCAGTCGTTTCAAAGCCTTCCGTCCGATATCCTGGCGAAAGTGGACCCCTTCCCACGAGATCCTGGCAACGGCGTCGTAGGCCCGGGATATGGCATTTTGGACCGTATCCCCTAAAGCGGTTACTCCCAGCACCCGTCCGCCGCTGGCAACGATCCCGTCGTCTGCGGCGGCGGTGCCGGCGTGGAAAACCATGACGTCGTCCATTTTCGCCGCCGCATCCAACCCCTTGATGGGCAAACCTTTTTTATAAGCGCCGGGATATCCGCCCGAGGCCATTACCACGCAGACGGTGGCCCGGTGGTCGATTTCCAGCGTGCAGTCCTGGAGCCTCTCGTCGATGATCGCCTCCATCACCGGCACGATGTCGTTTTTAAGGCGCATCAACAATGGCTGGGCTTCAGGGTCGCCGAAACGGGCGTTGAACTCCAGTACCTTGATGCGTTCGTCTTCGATCATCAAACCGGCGTAAAGCACGCCCTTGTAAGGGCATCCTTCGGCGGCCATGGCGTTGACCGTGGGGATCATGACCTCCCGCATGATCTTTCGATGCATGTGGGCATCGACAATGGGCGCCGGCGAGTAGGCTCCCATGCCGCCGGTGTTCGGCCCCTTGTCGTCGTCGTAAACCGGTTTGTGGTCTTGGGAAGAGGGCAGGGGAAGCAGGGTTTTGCCGTCGGTGAAGGCCAGAAACGACGCTTCTTCACCCACCAGGCGTTCTTCGACGATCAGCCGGTCGCCCGCATCTCCGAAGACCCGTTCTACCATGATCTGGTCGATGGCCTGGAGGGCCTCTTCCTCGCTGTTGCAGACGATTACGCCTTTTCCCGCAGCCAGTCCGTCGGCTTTCACCACGATGGGCGCGCCTGTCTCACGGACATAGGCCCGGGCCGCTTCGGGGTCGGTGAAGGTCCTTCCGGCGGCAGTGGGAATGCCGTATTTTTCCATGATGTATTTGGAAAAGGATTTGCTCGATTCCAGACGGGCCGCTTTCCGGGAGGCGCCGAAAATCCGCAGGCCTTCGGCTTCAAAACGATCCGACAGGCCGACCGCGAGGGGGCCTTCGGGACCGACGATGGTCATATCGATGCCGTTGGCTTGAGCGAATCCGAGCAATTCATCCACATTTTCCGCATCGATGTCGATGCATTCGGCCAGGGACGCAATGCCGGCATTGCCCGGCGCGCAGTAGATTTTATCAACCTTGGGACTTTGGGAAATCTTCCAGATCAGGGCGTGCTCTCTTCCGCCGCCGCCGATAACCAAAATTTTCATGATATCGTTGCCTCCGTTAACAGATATGGATCGTGGACGTCCTCATCCGGCCGGATACTGACCGGATGAGTGGGGGTCAAGAAACGGACTGCCGTTTTGCCTGGATGCCCAGTTCGATGAGCATGTCCATCAGCTCGCTGAAACCGATGCCGGCTGCTGCCGCCGCTTGGGGGAAAAGACTGGTGGCGGTCATGCCGGGGATGGTGTTGGTCTCCAGTACATAGAGGTCCCGGCCTTTGAGAATCATGTCGGTGCGGCTGTAGCCTTTGCAACAAAGGGCGGTATGGGCGATGCTGGCAAAATCCTGAGCTTTCCGGGTGAGGGCGTCGTCGATCCGCGCCGGGCAGATTTCTTCCGTGGCGCCGGCAACATATTTTGCATCGTAATCGAAAAATGCGTGCCCTTCCTTGGGAATGATCTCGATGAGGGGGAGAGCCTGAGGATCATCATTGCCGATGACGCCGCCGGTCAATTCCACGCCTTCGATATACGCTTCGACGATGACCTCGGCATCGTAAGCAAAGGCCTTTTCCACCGCCTCCTGGAAATCTTCGAGATGTTGGACGATGGACATGCCGATGCTGGATCCGCAGTTGACCGGTTTGACCACCAGCGGCAGTCTTAATTCTCCCTGGATAATTTCCGGTTCAAAGTGTTTTCCCCGCCGCAAGGCGATATAGCGCGGGACCGGCAGGCCGGACTTTTCGTAAAGTTGTTTGGCGGTCAATTTGTTCATGGCCAGTGCGCTTCCCAGTACGCCGGAACCCTGGTAGGGGATGCCCAGCAAATCGAGCAGGCCCTGGATTGTGCCGTCTTCGCCGTAAGGGCCGTGGAGGATGACCACGGCAGCGTCGATTTCGGGCGCGTCCGCGACCAGCTTGGCCAGATCGGTCTTGGGATCATACCGGACGACGTCGTATTTTTCCCGGTCCAGGGCTTCGAAGACCTGGTTGCCGCCATTGAGCGATACTTCCCTTTCTGAGGATACGCCGCCGGAAAGAAGCGCCAGGGTCATTTTAGAT
>JAABTD010000307.1 GCA_011390065.1 Desulfobacteraceae bacterium | reverse complement strand
CGAGCTCCGATCCAGAGCGCGCGAGCAGGGGGTGGCAGACCATATCACCACGATCAACTGCTCCATGGATTCCCTGCCTTTTGCAGAGGAGGAATTTGACGTAATTTGGTCCGAAGGGGCCGTCTACAACATGGGCTTCGAGACCGGCGTCTCGGCCTGGAACCGGTTTCTGAAGCCGGGGGGAAAGCTCATCGTTTCCGAAATAACCTGGCTCAGCGCCGCGCGACCGCTTGATCTTCAGTCCCATTGGGAGAAGGAATACCCGGAGATCGACGTCGCCTCGTCAAAGATTGGCATCCTCGAACGTCACGGCTACAGCCCCGAGGCTTACTTCGTCCTGCCGGCGCATTGCTGGCTTGACAATTACTATCGGCCCATGCAGCGCCGTTTTGAGGAGTTCCTTGAGCGGCATGGTCAGAGTGATCAGGCAAAGGCCATTGTTGAAGCGGAAAAAGACGAAATCGTCCTTTACGAACAATACAGCGCCTACTACAGCTATGGCGTCTATGCAGCGAAAAAGCTCGAAACGCGCCAATGTACGCCTTGAATTTGACGAAAGACCGGGGAAACCCCGCCGCCGAACACGCCATCGCGCGCTATTTCGGCCCCCAGCGGTTTCCCGGCACCACATCCATCGGCCTGCGAAAGATCCGTCCCGAGATTTTCCAGGACACCCTGGAATCACCCTTCGAGACTTATCCGGACTGGGTGGACCGGACGGTCCGCAATCTTCTGAACGCCATGGACGGAACCGCTCTCTCCGGCCCGCCGGACGAAGAAACCCAGGGCCGCACCGTCCGGAAAATCATGGAAATGCTGGAATCCCCGACCGTCAACGGCACGCCCCTCCACGACGAGATTCCCCAGCAGATGTACGAGGATGTGTTCATCCGGCTCGTCGCACTCGTCCTCGACCCGGCGGCGCCTCCGTTTGAACGCCATCCCTATGCCGCGTTCAACGCCCTGTGCCACCGGATCGGACTGCGGCTCATTGACCGGATGGGCGATCGGTCCATCATCGGTGGGAAGCAGCCTGACATCCCCGCCCTGCTCCGGGCGGCCGTGCTGTCGGGGCATGTGGGCATCAACCTTAAAAGCACGGCGTCGGCTGCTTCGGCCCTGCTCAACCGGGATTTGATCCCCCTGGACAGGGCCTGGGTCCGCGACCTGGAAACGGCGCGATCCGTTTCTGCCGCCGATCTGGACATCGTCGCCCGGCATCTGCTCGACCTGGCCGATGGGCCTCCAGGCCGATTCGGGCTGGATTCCGTCGCCCAATATTACGCTGAGGTCGTGGATGCCCCCCGCCCTACCCTGCTGGTCTTTTGCTGCGACGATTACCTGGAATCCATGATCGATATGAAGCGATTCGCGGTCATGCTGGCGCGGAACCCCCGACTGATCCTCCTGTTCGTGCCCCGGGCCGGCCGATACGGCAACGACCTGGCCCATTCGGACATGGCCGCCCTCCTCGAGGAACCGCAGTTCAGGGATTTCGACCGGCTGCGCCGCGAGGGCAGAATCCGCATCAGCGAATACGGCCCCCGGGCCGGGTGCCTGGACCCCCGGGATATAAGCCGCGAGTTGATCAGCGATATGGACGTCTTGGGCCGTGGCCGCCGGATCGTATTCGAAACCAAGGGCTGCCGTAATTTCGAGATGCTCCAGGGGCGGTTGACGGTCCCCTGGTACGCCGCCTTCAACTGCAACCGGGCGCTGAGCATCCGGACCGTCGGGGTGGACGGCTGGCCGGTGTTCCTTCGGATTCCGCCCGGCCTCCCGGCCTACGACGGGTTCACGACGCCCCGCATCGGCCGGAGCCCTTCGTTTCGGACGATCGGGGTCCGGTTCGCCCGCATGACCACCAGGGACCTTTTCGCCGCATTGGATTCACCCCCTTACCGCCGCCTCCAGGAACAGTTTGGAGATGAACTCAACCTGAACACGGCCCTGGATGAGCTGGGCGCAGAGCGCGGAATGACCTTTTCAGAGCTGATGGGCCTGTTTTCAACCCGACCCGCGGCCTTTGCGCAATTCCAGGAGGGCATCGTTGGCAGCCGGGGCTAAAATCCACCGGAACGTGACCCTCCATCGCCTGACCGCGGATTTTTTCCAGTTCATCCGGTCCCAGCGGCCCGTGATCCGGCGCCTGGGCCGGCCTTTCCAGCGGAGCCGGCGGTTCGTGGAAATGGACATCACCTACCGATGCAATCTCCGGTGCGGCAACTGCAACCGGTCCTGCACCCAGGCCCCCAGCGACGCGGCGTTGACCATCCAGGACGTGGGAGACTTCCTGGCCCAAAGCCGGGAACAGGGGGCCCGATGGGACCGCATCCGGCTTCTGGGCGGCGAACCCACCCTGCACAAGGATTTTTTTGCGATATTGGATCTGCTGCTGTCCTATCGGGCAGACGGTCATCCGGCGTTGCGCATCGTGGTCTGCACCAACGGCGCCGGCCGGAAGGTCAACCGGGTCCTGGACCGGCTCCCGGAGGGCGTGGTCGTCAAAAACACCTTCAAAAACAGCCGACAGCGCTTCTTTCGCCCCTTCAACAAAGCCCCCATCGACGCCCCCCTGCTGCACCGATTCTCCGATTTTTCGGTCGGATGCCGGATCATCGAAGAATGCGGACTCGGCCTGACGCCCCTGGGCTATTACCCCTGCGCCATCGCCGGCGGCATCGACCGGATCTTCGGGTTTAACCTGGGCAGACAGCGCCTCCCATCGCCTGATGACGACATGCGGGATCTGCTCTCGGTTTTCTGCCCTCTCTGCGGCCACTTCGGGGTTTCAGGATTTACAAAAAAAGCGAAAACATCGGTCGCCTGGGAAGCTGCCTACGCCAAATATGCGCAACCTCCCGGCATTTCAGATCCTTTCCAAGCTGTAGGGGCTTTTACCGGCCGGTCATCCTCAATCTACGGGTTTTACCGTATTTACTTTCATGGCCGTTTACAGATTAAATGGAACGCACAGGATTTCAGTGCGCAAAACAGCCTCAACTCAAAAGGAAGGAAAACGCCATGAAACTCACCTGCAGCGTCTTTGAAGACGGGGAAAGCATTCCCGCCAAGTACACCTGCGACGGCGCCAACATCAGTCCGCCCTTTCAGATCTCGGATGTGCCCGCGGAAGCCAAAAGCCTGGTTCTGATCATGGACGACCCGGATGTGCCGGTTCATATCCGGAATGACGGCATGTGGGATCATTGGGTGGCATTCAACATCCCGCCGGATACCCGCGAAATCCCGGAAGGCCGGGAGCCCGAGGGGACCCCGGGCCTGGGCACCAACGGCAGCACCGGCTATTACGGACCCTGTCCGCCGGACCGCGAACACCGCTATTTTTTCCGGATTTACGCCCTGGATGCGACCCTCGATTTGCCGGAAGAATCCGACAAGGTGACAGTGGAGCGGGCCATGACCAACCACGTCATCGATCGGGATTATCTCATGGGTCGATACGCGCGGAGTTAGTCGCCAACCGTCGGGGGCGATCGAATGATCGTCCCCGGCGCGCATCGATAAGGAGAGCCCATCATGTCCAAAGGCCTGTGGCGCATCGTCATCTATGCGCTTTTGCTCATGGCGCCGCTGCTCACCGCCTATCTGAAAACCATCTGACCCGGAACAGGGCCCTCCGGAAAGAGAGGCGCACTTGACCATCACCATTTCCCCCGCTGACTTGAATTACATCCTGGCCATCCTGGCCGGCGTCCTCATCTTCATCGTACCCAAACTTCTGAACTACATCGTGGCCATCTATCTGATCGTGATCGGACTCATCGGTCTTTTCGGCTTGTAACCGGAGTTCATCCGTTTTCCAACCTTAACGCGCGGCGACGCATTGAGGCGTCGTTTTTTATAATTGGTCTGACAACCTGTTGACAGGCCACCTCATGAAATGATAGACAGTGTTCAAAGACAACGAACCCGCATCGGTGAGGTCATCACAGTCGACCATGAAAGTCGAATCGATACAAAAAACATCCACCCCGGAACTGGTGGTTCGGGAAATCCTGAAAAACATCAAATCCGGGGAATTGAAGCCTGGAGACAAGCTGCCGCCGGAGCGGGAACTCTCCAAAGCCTTCGGGGTGGGCCGGTCTTCCATCCGGGAAGCCGTGTCGGCCATGGTCCTGGTGGGATACTTCCATGTCACCCAGGGCAAGGGCGTCTTTCTTCGGGACGACATCCCCTCGCCTCATATTTTCAATGGGAAACTCCGGGACGTGCTGGCCGCCTACTGGATCCTCGACTTGATCGAAACCCGGGAGCATCTGGAATGCAGCGTGGTCCGGATGGCGGCCGCCAAAGCCGGCGACAAAGAGATTCAGCAACTCCGGGAGGCTGTGGACGCCATCCGCGCCAACAGCGCGGATGTCAATCGGTTCTACGAATCCGATTTCGACTTCCACATGACCCTGGCCGAGGCAGCGGAAAACCCGGTCATGTCGTCCATCCTGAAGATGATCATTGAAAAGCTCCACGCAGACTACATGGCCTTCATGCCCGACACCCTCTGCCGTCCCGATCGGGCCGTCGAGACGGCGGAACGCATTGTCGACCGAATCGAAGGAAAAGACGGAGAAAGGGCCTGCGCCGTCATGCTGGAACATTTGGGCATCGTCAAAACGGAACTGGTCCGCATCATCCCGGAGATCAAACCGCATCGAAACCCGCAGAATATGGTTCTGTTGGAATCATGATCCAGCGACATTCACCCCCCATTTTCGTTGAGGAGACCGCCAAATGATCGGCAAAAAACTGGGAACGGAGCATCTCCATCCCACGCCCAGGCTCCACGATTTTCCCCATGTCACC
>JAABTD010000011.1 GCA_011390065.1 Desulfobacteraceae bacterium | reverse complement strand
AACATCGCTGAATTGTTCTGCTATTTGTGTCATAACTATCCCCAAAGCTTACTGAAACCGTCTCTGTTTATTCTTCAACGGTTTTTTGGCTGTCTCAGGCATACATGCGATTCATGATAATAAAAATCGCTTCTGGTTCTAATCGTATCCCGTCATAGTTTTGATCATCAAACGGTCTGTTTAGGCAGCATGCGCCTGAATATATTATTTTGTATCTCCCTGTTGCACCGGTGGTAGAACGTTTAAATCAGCGGGCGCGCTTTTTGCGCTCCGCTGAATTTATTGGTTGGGCTGGTCCGGTCACGTCTATTATCTCAGACCCAATTTGCTCTTTGGATGCTTGGGATATGGGTTGGTATGGCTCCACTTTTTCAGCTACTTTCAATTGATCTGATATGTTCAGACCCGCCGCATATTGTTCAACCCAAGCATGTTGTTCCTCAGTATCAGGCACAGGACGACCACGAGCTTCTGCTATTATTTCAAACGCATGATTGACTTCCATTCCGCATGCAACCATTATTAAGGCAATCATCATAGCCGACCTACCTATACCTTGGCGACAATGAGCGACAATATTTGTACCGCTCTCAAAAAGTCCTGCCAGCTGGTGTACAAATCCATCAATCTCTCTCCTTGTCTGTGGCACTCCTCGATCCTGAACGGGAATGGATTGAAAAATCAACCCTTCCTTTTGGCATAGTTCCTTTTCCATCCATAGTTTTAATTCGTCAACCTCGGCAGGTGTTAGCATAGAAACCAGCAAGTCCGTTCCAGCTTCACGAATATAACGGATATCATCTTTTAGCCAGTCCCCTCCGCTCGGCCGTGTTGAAATGCCAATTCGGCCGGGTCCTTCAAAAGGTATCCAGAAGATATCGACACTCATGGTTTTTTACCCTTTTCTCTCCTGAATATCTCGAGGCAATGCATCAACATCTATTCCACGCTCTCGAAGGACATGAATACGATGGTGACCATCCATGATAGTACCATTCGACTGAACCTTTAATGATCCTGGTTCGCCTGGTTTTAAGGAGTCAATAAGACCTGGTGTGCCTATCTTACTGTAAGCTTCCAGCTTTGCATTGCTCAAAGAGCTATCAGGATGCAATGATTTTAGTGGTGATTGCGCCAATTATAGCTCCTTTCATTGGCAAATGAATATTCAATAACACTATCTACAGCTTTTTCTCTCAACCGCGATGCCCAACGTGATCCTAACCGTTTTCAAAACCAGAGCGAAGCGGCGGTTTTGAAATACGGTTCAGGATAGTGTTAGGCTTTCTTGGTTGTCTCAATTTTCAGGATGTCTGTTCCACAGATGAACACCTGGGCCCCGTCGCTTCTCTCCATGTCAAAATAGACAAGAGTGCACGTTCCGAATTCTCCATGACCAAAGAAGAGCGTCGCCTTGTACTTAACATCCGATATGACCTCGCCGTTCTTCATGTGGACGATGATGGCCTTGCCTTTGAGGCCTCGGAACGCGGTCTCGGGTGTTGATGATGGCTTAACGAAGTTCTCAGGATGGAGGCGTTTCTCCAGAATCCGCCAAAGCGTGAAAAAGACTTTGAGTCCGATGATAGCGCCGACTATCGCCCCGACTCCAATCGGAAGTGTCATCGCTTCCATGGTCTTTTATTCCTCCAGCCTAACCAGTGATTGTACGGTTTCCGGTCAACATTCAAAATAAGAATCTCTTTTCATTTTATAAAAAGGATCGAAGTTTCACAAACTAAATTCTAAAAAATTGAATTTATATCTTTTTTTCCGCATTAAGCTCACCAACAAAAAGTCGGCCAACATCCAATTAATGACACTATCCGACAGTCGGACTTTATCGCCCAAGACGGTCATCATAACAATTTGGATGCTGTCCGACAAAAGAAATCAGCCATGCTTTTGGCATGGCTGAAAGGTCATGTTTTTATGTCTGCCGCCACCTTGTCCTTATGCGGCTCCATTTATTCACAAGCGGCTGCGGAATTATGAAATATACATCTTTTTTACTGTTTCTCCACGTATCAAGCGATCCCAAACAACGCCCAATCATGATTCCTTCCGCAACAACTTACAATGCCGCGGCGGCGCCGTCACCGCCACCGGATCCCCTCTCCGAAACGGCTTGGTCTTGACGATGCCGATGACATGAAGCACCGTTCCGTTCTCCAGTTCCACGAAGTAACTCACCTCGCCCCCCATGTAGCTGCGTTCCTTGATCTTGCCGAAAAAGCAGTTGACCGCGTCGTCGGTTTGGTGGGAATCCCGCGGGACGATGTCCAGCTTCTGGGCGCGCACCACCACTTCCACGGCGTCGCCTTCCCGCCAGTCGCCGCCTTCGGCCATCAATTCGTTGCCGTCTTCGAGCTTTACGCGATAGCCGTCGCCGTCCCGGCTCTGGATCACGCCGTCCACGAAATTGGAATGGCCCAGGAAGTCGGCCACGAAGTGGTTCGCCGGATTGTTGTAGACCTCCTCCGGCCCGCCTTCCTGCTGCTTCCTGCCCCCTTCCATGACCACGATCTTGTCGGACATGGACAGGGCCTCGCGCTGGTCGTGGGTGACGAAGATGCTGGTGACCCCGAGCATCCGCTGGATGTTGTCGATCTCCAGGCGCATCTCCTCCCGCAGGTTCTCGTCCAGGGCCGACAGGGGTTCGTCCATGAGGAGCACGTCCGGCTCGATGACGATGGCCCGGGCCAGGGCGATCCGCTGTTGCTGGCCCCCGGAGAGCTGGGAGGGCATCCGGTTTTCCACCCCCGGCAGGCGGACCATTTCCAGGGCCCGGGAGACCTTTTCCTTGATCTGGTCTTTGGGGATATTCCGGTATTTCAGACCGAAGGCGACGTTGTCGAAAATCGTTTTATGGGGGAACAGGGCGTAATTCTGGAAAATCATCCCGAGGTTCCGTTTGTGGATCGGAACATCGTTGATCCGGTTGCCCTTGATGTAGATGTCGCCCTCGGTGGGCGTCTCCAGGCCCGCCACCATCCGAAGCAGGGTCGTCTTGCCGCAGCCCGACGGCCCCAGAAGCGTGACCAGGGAGCCTTCAGGGATGTCCAGATCGGTTTTTTCGACGGCCAGCACATCGCCGAACCGCTTCATCACGCCTCTGAACTGAACCAAACCGGGATTTTTCTCCTTTTCCAAAACATCACTCTCCCATTAAAACAGTCATGATAGATGGCTCACCGATAACCCCTCCCCCCGGCCCCCTCCCCTGGAAGGAGAGGGGGTGATGACTGTTCAGCGCTTCGCCTACCGGTAAGGCGGTTGGACGCCGATCTCCCCCCTTCCCTCTCAGGGAAGGGGGGCCGGGGGGGTTAGGTTGGTTTTAGGCGCCCGCCTTGATCCGGTCCCATTTCTCCGTCCACTCGAGCTGATGGCTGTTCCAGTACTCCGGATCGGCGAACAGATATCCGTCCAGGGTGCCGGTGGGATCGTACGCCGGCACCTTGGTGATGGATTCCGGCATGTCGATCTTGCGCGGATCGAGGCTGGGCGGATATTTCTGGGCTTCGGCCACGGCGATGGCCGGTTCGGGCTCCAGCATGAAGTTAAGCAGCTTCTGGGCCACCGCCATGTCGGTCCCCTTCAGGACGTACATGTACTCCATCCAGGAATAGGTGTTGGGCGGGGCCAGATATGCAATGGGATGGCCCTCGGCCTGGATGTTGGCCACACGGCCGGACCAGGCCACAGTGGCGTAAATCTCCTCGTTGGCCAGCAGGCTCATCAGCTCGGAGCCGGAGGCCCAGTACTTTTTGACCATCTCCCGCTGTTCTTTCAGGGCGTTCCAGACGTCATCCAGCCGGGTGATGTTGTTGGGGCTCTGGCGAGTGTGCAGGGCCGCATACCACATGTTGGTCCGGAAGTCGCCGCCCCAGCTTCCGAGTTTGCCTTTGAGGTCCTTGTCCCAGAGAAGGGAGGCGCCGAGTTTTTCCGCTTTTTCCTTGCTGATGTACTTGGTGTTGTAGGCGATGCCGGTCTGGCCGTAGTCATAGGGCACTGCCGAAAGATCGCCGCCGGTGATCGCCCTCAGTGTGTCGAGCATTTTGGGCAGTACGTTTTCGAGGTTCGGAATCTTGCTCTCGTCCAGCACCGAGTTGAATCCCAGGTTCTTGTACCGGGCGTAGTCGTAAACGGCGCTCAAATGGGCGAGATTGAACTCTCCGCCCGGCGGATAAGAGGCTTTGACCTGGGTCAGAAACGTATCCATGCCGGTGAAGGCGGCGTCGATCACATTGATGCCGGTCTCCTTTGTGAACGGGTCGAAGGCATGTTTCCGCAGGGCCTCGGAAGTGGACCCGCCCCAACTGTGAAATGTAATCGACTGTGCCCCGAACGCCTTCCGGGCCAGACCGAAGGGGCCGCCGGCAAGACCGGCCGCAGCCCCGGCGATGCCGAGGTATTTGACAAAATCGCGCCTTGAAATTTTGCCTTCCATATGACTTTCAAACAGTCGATCCAGTTTCTCTTCCATCTTCTTTCCCATGGTCAAGCCTCCTCTTTTCGTGTTGGGTTTTTAAAATCAGGATCATGCGCCGCTTCCCCTTGCGAAACGACGGGAAATATACCCCGCCGCCAGCGGGAGGGATACGGTCAAAAAAATCATGACCGCCCCCAGGGCGTTGATCTCCGGGCTGATGGAGTCTCTCAACATGCCGAAGATCTTCACCGGCACGGTCTGGTTCTGGGCCGTCGCCCAGAAAAGCGTGGCCGTCACGTCGTCAAAGGATATCGTAAAGGAAAACAACATGCCGGCGAAAATGGCCGGCGCCAGCAGGGGAAACGTGACCGCCCAGAAAGTCTGAAGCGGACTGGCGCCAAGGGTTTGGGCCGCCTCTTCGTAAACCCGTTTGATGCCCACCAGCCTAGCCTGGACCACCAGGAGTACGTAAGGCAGGGTCAGCACCACGTGGCCGATGAGCAGCAGCGCGAAGCTCTTGGGTTGCTGGAGCCACCGGATGAAGATCAGCAGGGCGACGCCCAGCACCACCTCCGGGATCATAATGGGCGCAAGGAGCAGGGTGTTCAGGGCCTCTTTCCCTATAAAATCGTACCGGACGAACGCCATGGCGGCCGGGATGGCGATGGCCGTCGTCATGATGGAGGTGAGGCTCCCGAGCACAAGGGAATTTTTAAAAGCGTCCAGGATCGAGGCGTTCTGGGACAGCTTCACATACCAGCGGAAGCTGAGCCCCTCCATGGGAAACGACCCGAACTGCTGGGAATTGAAAGACAGCAACACCACCGCCACGATGGGCGTGAACATCCACACATAGATGAGAACCGTGTAGATTTTGATCAACGACCAGCCGGATAAACGCTTCATCTGAAATCCTATTGAAGGGTTTTGAAAATCTGGTTGATGCCCAGATACCGGTTATAGGTGTAGACGATGACCCCCAGGAGCCCCAGCAAAATAGTGCTCAGGGCGGCGCCGAAGGGCCAGTCGAGGGTGCCGACGATGCGCTTGAAGATGAGGTTGGCGATCATGTCGTTGCCCGGCCCCCCAAGAATCATGGGCGGAAGATAGGTGCCGCAGGTCAAAACGAACACCAGCAGGCATCCGGCGCTGACCCCCGGCAGGCTCAGGGGAAGGGTCACTTCCTTGAAGGCCTGCCATTCGGTGCAGCCCAGGCTTTTGGCCGCCTCGGTCAGACTCTTGTCGATGCCGTCGAGGCTGACGTAGATGTTCAGGATCATAAAGGGCAGCAAATATTGCAGCAGGCCCATGAGCACCGCCGCTTCGTTGTACAGCATCGGCAATGGGGCGCTGATGAAGCCGCCTTTCATCAGAAGGTGGTTGATCAGGCCGGAATCGCCCAGAATGTTGATCCAGCTCAGGGTCCGGATGATGAAACTGATCCAGAACGGCAGCATGATGAGGATCATCAGAAACGGTTTCAGGCGGGATTCGGTCCGATAGAAAAAATAGGCGGGAATGTAGCCCATTACCAGGCAGAGGGCGACCGTCTCCAGGGCGACCCGGATGGTCCGGATCAACAGCGACGGATAGAAGAAATCGTCAAAAAACTTGGCGTAGTTCCCGAACTGAAACGCCGGTATGTCCGCCCCGTAGGGCGATCGCAGCCAGAAGCTGTAGACCACGACAAAACAGACGGGGATGACCAGCAGAAAAAAAACGGCGCTCAGCGACGGCGCCAGCATTGCCCATGGTTTCCATCGTTTAGTTTCCATCGCACTTTCAAAAAATGATAGAGATTCATCCATTTGGTGAAACTGAAAAAGATTCTCAATATTTAGTAGTGGATGTCGAAACGGATGTCAAGGACGAATCCGGAAAAAGACTTACAGCCGAAATATCTCGCTGCACACATTCTGGGCGGCCACGGACAGCCGGACGCGGGTAGGGGCGAGTACCGGCCCCACGGTGCGCAGGGCGGTTTCAGGGGTGTTGTTCTCTTCGCTCAGATGGGCCAGCACCACATGGGCCAACCCCTCATGGCGCAGTTCACCGAGCAGGTCCCGGGAGACATCGTTGGACAGATGGCCGGTCCGGCCCCGGACCCGCTGCTTCAAATGCCAGGGATACGGACCTTCCATCAGCATCTTCGAATCGTGATTGGATTCCAGGACCAGCAGCGAGCAGTTTTTGAGGTGGGTTCTGACCACGGCAGTGGGGATGCCGAGGTCCGTGGCGATGCCGATCTTGAGGCCGTTTCGCTGAACCGTGAACCCCGCCGAATCCCGGGCGTCGTGGGAGGTGCTGAAAGGATGGAGCGCCAGATCGTTGATCCGAAACGATCGGCCGCACTGAAAATGCCGAACATCTCGAATCTTTTTGATCTGTTGGGCGGCCGCGCCGTCGGTCTCGGGGCTGAGGTAGACCGGCAGATCGTAGCGCCGGGAGAGCACCCCGACCCCCCTAACATGGTCCGCGTGCTCATGGGTCACCAGGATGGCGTCCAGGCGGGTCGGATCGAGCCCTCTGGACCGCATCCGCCGCTCGATCTCCACCCCTGAAAGACCGGCGTCGATCAATAGCGACGTCTCGCCGTCGGAGACGTAAATGGCGTTGCCCTGGCTGCCGCTGGCCAGGATGCAGAGGATCAGATTGGGCTCGTCCGGGACGTGGGCATTCATTTCGAGGTTGATTTATCTCCTTCCTTCCCATAAGTCTTCTGAAGGCGAATATCATCTTTCGCCACCGGATACAAGCGCATGATGATGTCAAGGACGGTCTGGAAACTCCGATTCCTGTTGACCCATTCCCGGACATTGATTATATTTTGCCGACTATAATTAGGATGATCATGGAGGAAATTCCCGAAATGGCAAACCAGAACACCGCCCGGAGCAACGCCCCGGCGCCGGAGGATGCCGATAAACACATCGACCAGGTGCTTCAAAAATCCTCTGACAGGGAGATGACCGCAGGGCCGGCGCCGGATGCGGCGGCTTCCAGGCGTTATCGTCCCCCTTCAGTCCGCTACTATGAAGCCGACGAGGTGCATTCCCGAACATTCGACGCCGACAAGCTCCAGCATATCGTCGATGAGATCAAAATCATCGAAGACGGCATCAAAAACATCATCGCCGCCCGAACCACCAAGATCATCGAGGAAGAGGTTCCGGTGGAAAAACGGCGGCCCGTCCACACGGCGGGCCTCGACAAACTGCTGGTCCGGCTGGGCGTTAAAAAGCAGGAATACGAAGATTACACCGATTACGAAATCGTCCGTAAAGAGATCCCCCGGGACCCGGACGATGTCCTGATCACCGAATTCCGGGTCATGATTGAAAACTACCTCGGCAGCCTTCAGGGTCTCAACGAAGGGCTGCGGGAGACGGTCTACGAAGTCGACGGCATCGTGAAAAACCTCACCCAGGTCAGCGACGCCTTCACGGACCAGATCCACGGCGACCGCCGGGCCTATCAATCCCAGGTGGCCCACAGCCGGGAACTGGAACAGCAGCTGGAAGAGATCATCCCTGTCCATGACGCCATGTCCCCTCTCCACGACCGGTACGCCGAGGTGGAAAAACAGCGGGATCACCTTGAAATGACCCTGCGGGAGAGCCAGGGCATGGAGCTGAAGTACAAAACCAACATCGACATGGGGGTCAAATACCAGGCGGCGCTGAAAAGCTACCGGACCCTCATCAACGATTTCAAGGAGCGGGGCGACATCCACGTCAACATGGTGGATAAATTCGCCCAGGGCGCCAGCCACATGAAAATCGCCGTGGACAACGTCTCCCAGATCTGCTCCGGCGTGGCCCGGGTCACCCAGTCCATGGTGATGATCGTGGAAAGCATCGACGACGGCAACCGGGTCCTGGGCCGATACGCCTCCCTGGTGGGGGATCAGATCGCGGCAAGTCCCCAGTGGGAGATGGAATACAACGCTCTCAAGGAGGCGGAAGAGGTCTACAAAAAAAACGACAACCTCCGCCTGGAACAGATCCAGGAAAACC
The DNA here is from genome assembly GCA_011390065.1 of Desulfobacteraceae bacterium. GTDB lineage: Bacteria > Desulfobacterota > Desulfobacteria > Desulfobacterales > JAABSP01 > JAABTD01. Next base: position 33,910 of record JAABTD010000011.1, on the reverse strand, counting down.
GGAAGGAGATCGAAAAGCTCCTCAAGCTCACCGAGTAGCCGACCCCTTCCATGGACCTTTCCGTCCTGAACGACATATCCAGGCGCATTCGACGCATCGACGTCCGACCGCTGACGAGCCGAATTTCGCGATACATTCGACTCTCCGCCGTGGTGGACGACGCCCTGCGCAATGCAGATCTGAACAGCCGCAGGGCCGCCCGACAGCTCGACGCCTGCTGGCGGGAACTCTCCGACGCGGCGCCGACCCTCCTCGCCAACCTGACCGACGCCAGGCAACGGATCGTTGATCTTCAGTACGAAGAAAACAGCGGAAACAATGGATCGGCCGAAGAACGGGAGCAGGCCCGGCGATGTTTCGGCCGACTCAAGCGCCACGGGATGGAACTGTTGGCCCATTTGACCGACGAGGTCCGCATCGTCCAGGAGGCCCTCCGGCAGGGGGAACAGGTGCGCCGAATCGTCTCGGACCACTCCGTTTCCATGAAACGGGCCGCAACGCTGCTGGACATCCTCTTGGAACGGTTCGCCCATCGGCCCACCGTCGCCTATCGGGTGGGGGGGACCACCGAAGATATCCGGCAACTAACGTACGCTGTGGACGGCATGGAAAGCTGGAGACCGGATGCCGGGTCGACAGGCGGAAACGGTTCCGCCGAGGCCTTGCGGGTGGCGACCCTGTCGCCTTTCGGCCGGGTCGTTCAATCCATGTGGGAGGAGCTGGAGCAGCGCGGTCGCAAAATCGACAAAGCCGCGGCAGAACTCAAAGAGGGATGGAACCTGCTGCATCGCTTGTCCGCCAAAGGGTATTCGCGCAAAATCCGGCAAAAGGCGGAAAAGCTCTCTTTTCAACATGAAGCGCGTCGCCGGGCCTTCCAGAAATTCATCCGGGAAAGCCGCACGGCGGCCCCGACCCGACGCCGGGCAGGGCGACCATGAAACCGCTCACCGATTATCAGAAAACCGAACAGGCGCTGAACCGGATCATCGTCGCTGAAATCAACGATCGGCTGACGGCCCGGCGGCGTCCGCCCCATCCGGGGGAGGTGTCCGCGACCCTCGAGCGGGTCAACCGGGAAATCGTCCAGGCCCATCAGACCGGCAGCCTGTTCGACAAACTTCCCCGTTTGTTCCAGGTGAGCATCCAGCTGAAGGAGGGGGGTCGGCTCCATCTCGATTCTCAGGAGATGCCGGCCCCGGAGTTCCGCCATTATATGGCCAAAAAACGCCGGTTCGAGGCCCTGATGGCCGCCTCTGTCTTCGGGCTGCGGAACACCTCCCTCAAAAGCCTGATCCATCTGAAATCCGAGGTCTTTGAACGCACCCGGCGGAAATCCGTGGAGGTCATGGCGTTGGTGAAGGAGGCCCGGGACATCCAGGACGCCCTGCCCAGACGAAAGCTCATTAAACCCCGGAACGAAGAAGAAGCCGTGACGCTCCTGAAGGAAATTTCAGAGTATCGCGCCCGGCTGGATGAGATCGAATCCCGTTATGCGGTTTTCGAGGGGGACAAGGGGCTGGAAAACGGACTGACCAAGCTCAGGCAGGCCATCAACCGAGCCGCGCGGGCCATGGACCAGCAGTCCAGGCGATCCGTCAAATTCCTCCTGGATCAGGCGGGGGTTGTCTTCAAAATGTACCAGTCGACCCTCGCCGATATCGCCAACATCGACACCTTCATAGCCCAGAAAGATGAACTCAGGCGGTACCGCGATCTGTTCGAGGCCCTGGGCAACGAGGAACGGCGAGACCAGGTGGCAGGCTTTATGGAGACCGTGGACGCCACTGTTGAACGGCTTCAGAAAAAGATCGATGCCCGGAAGCGGCTGGAAGCCCGTCAGTCCGACAAAGATCAACAGGCCATCGATGCGGTTTACGCCGATTTTCTGGAGGTCAAAGAGCGATACGCCCAAGGCCGCCTATCGTCCCGGCGGGACAAAAAACGCGCCCTGGCCCAACTGCGAAAAGCCATCGACGCGCTCAAGTCCAACGGCCAGCGGGTCCGGGCCCGGGAGATCGAGCGGTTCATCAACGCCACCGGCCTCGATCCCAAAGGATCGACCGGCGAACCGCCCACCGACGCCACCCTCCGGGCGGCCTATCTGTTCTACCGGAAGGCTTTTTTCATTCTCGTCCCGCTCTCCGTGGGGTTGGCGGCACTGTCGGGTTACCTGGTCATCCGGCTGATGGGCTTTATATAATCGCCGGCCGCGAGGCCAAAATGGCTTGATCCTTCAAACCCGGTTCCGGGCCGACCGGCGCCTTCATGATCCGCTTGGCGTCCCGGCGCTTGACTGGCGGCCGGCGTCTCAGGGCCCGATCGCGATCATCATCCATAGAGATGACATTTCACGCCATGAAACCGGCCCGCCCCTTCCGCTGAATATTCAGGCGGCGCCGTCGATCGGCACACCGCCATTGCCTGGGGGCAGCGGGGATGAAACCGGCAGCCGGGGGGCGGGGTTTCGGGGTTGGGCGGTTCGCCGTGGAGCAGGGGCCGCTCCCCTCGCCGGCGCCGGAGATCGGGCCGGGGGATGGCCGCCAGCAGGGCCCGGGTATAGGGGTGCCGGGGGCCGGAAAACAGGTCTTCCACCGGGGCCGTCTCCACGATCTGGCCCAGGTACATCACGGCCACCCGGTTGCAGATATGCTCCACCACGGCCATATCGTGGGAAATGAAGAGGTAGGAAAGCCCCAGTTGTTTCCGCAGATCCACCAGCAGATTGAGGATCTGGGACTGGATGGAAACATCCAGGGCCGATACCGGTTCGTCGGCCACCACCAGTTTGGGGGAGAGCGCGATGGCCCGGGCGATGCCGATCCGCTGGCGTTGTCCTCCGGAAAACTCATGAGGGTACTGGTCTGCGGCGGACGGTTCAAGCCCGACCATCCCCAGGAGTTCCATCACCCGCTCCCGGCGCGCCTTCCGGTCTCCGACGCCATGGACCGTGAGCGGTTCGGCGATGATCTGTCCCACTTTCTGGCGCTTGTCCAGGGAAGCGTACACGTCCTGGAAAATCAGCTGCATGTCGCGCCGGGCCGCCCGGAGTTGCCGGGGGCCCAGTCCCGCCACATCGACGCCGTCCAGCCAGATCCGGCCTTCCGTCGGCGCCAGCAGCCGCAGGATCACCCGGCCCAGGGTCGACTTGCCGCATCCGGATTCCCCCACCACCCCCAGGGTTTCCCCGTGGCGGAGGCGGAGGCTGACATCCTCCACCGCATGGACTTTCCTGGGGCTCCCCTTCACAGGAAAATATTTCCGGAGGCCCTCCACCTTCAACAGATCATGCGTCATGGTCGGATCATGCGTCATGGGGATTCCAGCAGGCGCATTCATGGTTTTCACGCCGGGACGTCAGGGGCGGAATTTCGCGAAAACACCGTTCCCCGGCCCGGGGGCACCGCTCGGCGAAATAGCACTGTCCCACGGGCCGATGATCCAGACTCGGCACCATGCCGGCGATGGTGGGCAGGTATTCGGACCGCCGGCCCAGCCGCGGAATGGCCGACATGAGGCCGTAGGTGTAGGGATGGGCCGGCCGGGTGAAGAGGTCTTCCACCGGGGCGCTCTCCACGATCCGGCCCGCGTACATCACGGCCACATGGTCGCAGGATTCGGCCACCACGCCCAGGTCGTGGGTGATGAGGAGCACCGACATGTCCAACCGCTCCTGAAGCTGCGCCAGCAGGTTGAGGATCTGGGCCTGAACCGTCACGTCCAGGGCCGTGGTGGGCTCGTCGGCGATGAGAAGCCGGGGATCGCAGGCCAGGGCCATGGCGATCATCACGCGCTGCCGCAGCCCGCCCGACAACTGATGGGGATACTGATCCACCCGGGACCCGGCGGCCCCGATCCCCACGCCTTCCATCACTTCCACGGTTCGGTCCCGGGCCGCGTCCCGGTTCATCCCCCGATGGAACCGGAGCACCTCCCCGATCTGGAACCCCACCGTGAAGCAGGGATTGAGGCTGGTCATGGGCTCCTGGAAGATCATGCCGATGCGGTTGCCCCGGACGGTGCGCATCCGGTTCTCGGGAAACGTCAGCAGATCCTCGTCATCGAAAAGAATCCGGCCGGATTCCACGAAAGCGGGCGGCGTGGGCAACAGCCGCATCACGGCCATGGCCGTTACGCTCTTGCCGCAGCCCGACTCTCCCACCAAGCCCAGTATCCGGCCCCGGCGGAGGGTGAACCCGACGGACTCCACGGCCCGGACAGCCCCTGTCTCCGTGGCAAAGCCGACGGTGAGGTCCCGGACCGCAAGAACGGTTTCCGCCGGCGCCGGCGTCTCCTTCCCCGTCATCCGGCAAAAACCGACAGGGGAAAGTGACAGGCCACGATCCAGTTGGGCGCATCCACAATCTCGGTGATGCGAAGGTCGGCGCACACGCTGCACAGCATGTAGGCCTCGGGCGCGGTCATCCCGTACCCGCCGGAGACGAGGTCGATCATGGCCGCAACGGCGGCCCGGGCCGAGGCCATCAGGTCCGGCCCCACGCCGGTGGTCACTTCATATCCCTTTGCATCGATGTGACGGGTGACGGGCCCCGGAGTGGTGAACCGGGGAAAGGGCGGCGCGAGCCCTTTTTCCAGTTCCAGCTTCACCGTCAGCCTGAAAGGGCTTTCGATGGCCGTGCCGCAGACCTCGCCGTCTCCCTGGGCCGCGTGGCCGTCCCCGATGGACAGTAACGCGCCCCCGACTTCCACCGGCAGGTAAAGAACCGTCCCTTCCGTCAGGTCCCGGGTGTCCATGTTGCCGCCCACCCGGCGGGGGTTGATCACCTCCTGGACGCCGGCCGCCGCTGGGGCCAGGCCGATGGTGCCGGGAAAAGGCCGGATGGGGACCCGCCCCCCGGGACCGTATTCAGCCAGTGCGCCGGTTTGGGGCGCGAACCGCCACATGTACATGGCCGGGTCGGGAAAGTCGTCCGCCAGCAGGCCGAAACCGGGAATGATAGCGGTCCAGCCCCAGTCCGTCAGCTCGAATTCCAAAAGCGTGATCTTCAGCGCGTCGCCGGGTTCAGCCCCGTCCACACGAACCGGACCCGTCACCGGGTTGACGTTGGAAAAATCAAGCGCCGCGATGTCCCCGGCTTTGGACGCCGGCGTGAACTGCCCCCCCGACGCGTCGGGCACATCGAAGGTCACGGTGTCGCCGGGGGCGACGGTCAGGGCCGGTCTCAAAGAATTGTCCCAGCCGTAGTGGCGGCATTCTTCGTGAATCGTGTAATCCGCTGCGATCTTCATTCTTTCCTCAGCATCGTGGATAGTGGCTTGTGATTTGTGGATAGTGGCGGCTGGTCGTCACTGACCACTATCCACCAGCCACCATCCACTGCTTTTATTGAGCGTCCCTGGCAAATACGTACCGATAGTTGCAGGGCCGGAAGACCGGGTCCACGAAAAAGTCCTCGGATCCGCCGATCCGATCGGAACGCATGGTGTTGCGCAGTTCGTTGAAAACCGGAACCCACGGCGCGTCTTCCATGATCTCGATGAAAATGTCCCGCCACAAATCGATGCGCTGGTCGACCAGGTCCGGATCACTCATGGCGTCGGCCTTTTTGGCCTTGGCGTCGATTTCCTCGTTGCAGTACCAGGCCCAGTTCCAGCCGCCCTTTACCGCGCCGCCGCACCCCAGGATGGGGCCGTAGAAATTGGACGGGTCAGGAAAATCGGCCAGCCATGCCAGACCGCCGGACCAGAGCATGGGGGCCTGATCCGGCTCCCCGCCGGCGGCGATGACCGTGGAAGCGGCCAGGGTCTTGAGGTCCACCTTGATGCCGATGGCGGACAGATCCTGCTGGATGGCCTGGGCGATGCGCGGGTTGGGGTCGGTGTTAATGGCGTAGAGTTCGGTGGTGAACCCGTCCGGATACCCGGCCTCCGCCAGCAGGGCTTTGGCCTTTCCCCGATCCAGCGAATATCCGTCGTAATTTTCGGCATACCCCGGCATGGCAGGCGGCAAAGGCTGGTTGGCGGGCACGGCCCGGTTGTTGATGATCTTGCAGATCCGCTCCTTGAAAACCGCCATGTTCACAGCCTGCCGGACCTTGACGTTGTCGAAGGGCTTCATCTTGACGTTCATGGTGATATAACTCGTCTGGAGCTGGGGGCCCTCCATGAAGTTGTCCGCGTACTGGGAATCATTTTTCATCTTGATGTACCGGGCCGGGGGCACGCCGTCGCCCAGCACATCGACTTCGCCCCGCTGGAGGCGCAGCAGGGCCACGGTGGGCTCCTGACCGATCTCGAAGGTAATCTTGTCCAGCTTGGGGACCCCGGACCGATAGTAATCTTTGTTCCGTTCAAAAATCAGGTTCTGACCCAGATTCCAGGCCGAGAGTTTGTAGGCGCCGGTTCCCACGGGATGCTTGCCGAAGTCCGCGCCGTACTCCTCCACCGCCTCTTTGGCAACGACAAAAGAAAAATTGAGGGCCACGAGATGAAGAAATGTGGCGTCGGGGTTGGACAGTTCGATCCGGACGGTCTTCGGATCCACAACGATCACGCCGGTCAAATCCGTTGTCTCGCCGGAGGTCACGGCATCGAATCCCTTGATGCTGCTGTAAAACCCCTGGCCCGGACTCTGGGTCTTGGGGTTGACCGTTCTCTCCAGGGAATACTTGACGTCCTCGGCGGTCATGGGCCGGCCGTTGTGGAATTTAACGCCTTCCCGCAGCCGGAAAGTGTAGGCGAGCCCGTCCGGGGAGACCTCGTAGCTTTCAGCGAGACCGGGCCGGAGGTTGTAGGTGCCGGGGGCGTAATCCATGAGGCCGTCGTACAGACTTTTGATCATGGACCAGTTCTGCCAGTCGTATCCGATGGCCGGATCCAGGGTGGCCACATCGTCCTTGAAAGTGACGGTCATCTCGCCGCCCTGTTTGGCGTCCGTCGCAAAAGCGAGCGCCGGCATTGTCATTATCAATGCCAAAATGATCACCATCCATCGTGTCATCCATCTACCCATGTAAACCTCCTTTACGGTAATAAAGTTTCGCAGGGGCGAAAAATCTTTCGCCCTTATTCCAGTTGCAGCCGGGGGTCGAGAAAGGGCATGACCAGGTCGGCCAGCAGATTGCCTAAGACAATGCCAATGGCGGCCACCAGGGTGACGCCCATGATGATGGGAATATCCACCATCTGGATGGCCTGCCACGCCAACTGGCCGATGCCGGGCCAGCCGAAAACCGACTCCACCACCACGGCCCCGGCCATAAAAATGCCGATATCCAGGCCGATCATGGCGATGATGGGCAGGATGGCGTTCCGGAGCGCATGAACGAGGATCACCCGCCGCTCGGTCATCCCCTTGGCCCGGGCGGTCCGGACGTAATCCTTCCGGAGCACGTCCACCATGGCCGAGCGCATCATCCGCGAATACCACCCGCCGCCGGAAATGCCCAGGGTCAGGGCCGGCAGCACCAGATGGTTCAGCGTCCCGTATCCCCCCAGCGGAAAAATGGGCAGCATGTGGGCGAAGAGATAGAGAAGCAACAGCCCGATCACGAACTGGGGCATCGAGACCCCGGCGAAGGAAAAGGCCATGATCCAGTTGTCCGATGGCCGCCCCCTGCGGGTGGCCGAGAAGATGCCCGCCGGCATCCCGATGAGCAGTTCGAAAAAAATAGCGCCCAGCAGCAGAAGCAGGGTGGCCGGCAGCCGGCTGAGGATCAAGGCGGACACTTCGGTCTTCTGCCTGTAAGATCGCCCGAAATCGCCCTGGACGAGGCGCGTGATGTACTTGACGTACTGGACCGGCAGGGGCTGATCGAGGCCCAGTTCGCGCCGGATCGATTCCACGGTCTCGGGGGTGGCGCTGCGGCCGGCCAGCATCCGGACCGGATCGGCGGGCATGAGAAAAGAGAGGACGAAGGTGACCACCGTCACCCCCAGCAGGATGGCGACGGCCTGCCCGATCCGCTTGGCCAGAAACCGGATCATCAGCCGCGGCCCCGCTGGGTGGGATCCAGCGCGTCCCGCAGGGCGTCCCCCACCAGGTTGAAGGAAAGCGACAGGAACATGATGCAGACGCCCGGGAAAAAAACCAGCCAGGGGGCGTCCAGGAAATAAGACTGGCTCTCGTAAATGATGCCGCCCCAGGAGGGCGTGGGCGGTCGGACCCCGATCCCCAGGAAGGAGAGGGTCGCCTCCAGGAGCACCGTAGTAGCGATCCCCAGGGTGCCCCAGACCAGCAGGGTGGGCCACAGATGGGGCAGGATGTGAAAAAAGAGGATCCGGGGCCACGCAGCGCCGATGGACCGGACGGCCTCGATGTATTCCCGGGCGGTGAGGGAAACGGTCTGGGAATAGATGACCCTCGCCACCTGAACCCAGTTGACCAGGGCGATCACCAAAGCCACGATCCAGAGGCTCGGGGCGAAAATGGCGGCCAGGGCGATGGCCAGCAGCAGGGCCGGAAAGGCCATCATCAGGTCCGTAAACCGCATGATGACCGCCCCCACCCATCCCTGGGCGTACCCGGCGACGATCCCCAGCACCGCGCCGATGAACAGCGCCGCCCCGTTGGCGGCGATGCCGATAATGAGCGACGTCCGGGCGCCGTACAGCAGCCGGGAGAGCAGGTCCCGCCCCAAAAGATCGGTGCCCAGGAGAAATTTGGCGTTGGGCGGCAGCGGCGCGCCCTGGAGGGTCAACCCGTCGAAGAATTGTTCATGGGGCGGATGAGGAGAGACCAGCGGCGCAACAAGGGCCGCCCCGGCGAAGACGGCGATCATCGCCAGGCCGAAGACGGCCAGTTTGTTTTTGAGCAGTTGGCGGATGGCGTGGGGCATGGGACGTGGGGCGTTCTCCTTCCGGGTTTGTGGTTCTGATGGGTATTGTTATCGAATCAGGGCAGGGCTGTCGAGGAAATTTTTAACGCGCAGCCGGCGCATTGTCTCCGACCGCTTGCCGCCGTCCGGCGCCCCCTGCCCCGGAGATTTGATGATGCCTCTGAAGACAGGACGACGCTTCTAAAAATCATCGAAATCATCATCCAACGGCATCACGCGATCCGGCGTCACTTCCCGATCGCCCCGGCGGGTCCGGGCCGGGATATTGCCGCCGCCCTTTTTCGCCGGCCTGGCGGACGGGACCGCGGGCGGCGGACTGTCGCCCCGCTTTTTTTCCAGGGCCGGCTTGCCGCCGGAATCCGCCTTGCCCCCGCCGATGTGCCGCCGCAAACGTTCCACGGCCGCCGTCATCTCACCGGCGGCCGCGTCCATCTGGGCGGCTGCGCTCGACGTTTCCTCGGCGTTGGCCGCCACTCCCTGGACGATCTTTTCCGAGGACGCGACGGTCTGGTTGATGTCGTCGATGCCCTGGGCCTGCTCTCCGGAGGCGGCCGCAATTTCGCCGATGAGGTCGCCCACCCGGGCCGCGTTCTCCGACGCTTCCGTGAAGGCCGTACCCGCCCGAGCCGCCAGATCGGCGCCCTCGCCGACTTTCCGGACTGTTTCCTCTATGCGGTCCGAGGTGTCGGCCGCGGCGGCGGCGGCCCGGACAGCCAGGTTTCTGACCTCCTGGGCCACCACGGAAAAGCCGGTCCCGACTTCTCCGGCCCGGGCCGCTTCCACCGCTGCGTTAAGGGCCAGCAGATTCGTCTGGAAGGCGATATCGTCGATGACCTTGACGATCTTAGCGGTCCCCTTCCCCGTCGCCTGGATGTCGGACATGGCGGATGTCAGCTCCGTCATGACGCGGCCCGCCCGAACCATGGTCTCGCCCGTCTGCCGGGTCAAACTGTCGGCCGCAGCGGCGTTAGCGGCGTTGCCTTTGACCATGGCGGCCATCTCCTCCAGAGAGGCGGCCGATTCCTCCTGGATCGCCGCCTGATGGGAAGCGCTTTCCGACAGTTCCCGGCTGGCGACGGCCATCTGATCCGAACCGCTTTTGACGCCTTCGGCTGTTTCCATCAACCCCGCCAGGACGGCGGCGATGGGCGTTTCGATCCTCCGGGCCACCAGGATCAGCACTCCCACGGCCAGCAGGATGCACACGGCGCCGAGGACGACCTGATGGCGCATCAATCGATTGGCCTGGGCCACGATTTGCGTTTTGGGAACCACCATGCAGACCGCCCACGGCCGTTCGGCGCCGCCCATGTGGAAGGGAAGAAAAACAGCCAGATCCCGTTCGGTTGCATGGACGACCATCTCCCCATTCCGGACCCGACCGAGAAGCCCCTCCAGTTCGGCCTCCGTCAAGATGTCCGCGGCCGGCTGCCCCACCAGTTCCGGCCGATCCGAAGCGCCTACGATGGCGCCGTTGTGACTGATGATGGCCGCCTGGACGCCGAGAACCTTATCGTTCCTGTCGATCTGATCGGCCAGTTGCTCAAAAAAATGGAGGGTCAGGTCAACGCCTGTGACGCCCAGAAAGTCGTCCTCCGCCCGTATAGGGGCCGTCATGGAGACGACGGCGATCTCGTTTTCCCCCATCGGATACAAATATGGATCGGTGACCGTCTCTTTTCCGGTGGATTTGGGACGCTGATAAAACTCGCCCTGCTCGGTCTCTTCAGCATAGAACCGACGGGGGGATAATCGGATTTCGCCCCCTTCATCCCGGCGCCAGCAGGGAATGAAACGACCGGTTTCGTCATGGTCTCCCACGCCGGCGTAGCCGAAATCCATGGCGTCGAAGGCATCGGGTTCCCAGACGCTGTAAACGGCTTTGAAATCCGGGTTTTCGATCAGAACCCGCTTCAGTATCCGGCTCACCTGATCCCTGCCGATGTCCGATCCGGCATCGCTGCCCATGAGAGAAAGGGCCTGAGCCAGAGTTCTGGCCGTATTCATGGCCCTTTCAGCAGCGCCCTGCACCTGGCCTGCATAGCCCCTGGCGAATGCCACGGCATTGCCTTGGGCCGCCTGGAGCGCACTGCCCCGCACTGAAAAAAGAGAGTAAACGATGATGACGCACGCTGTGGCCGTCAGGCAGAGGCCGGCCCAGAACGCGATTTTGGTTTTCAATGAAACTGTCATAATAAAACTCTTGCCCTCATCAATCCATCAGTGAATAAAAATGCCGCAAAGATCATAAATTATCTGCGCCATCCGCCCGGCGCAAGACTTTTTGTATCCGGAATGGATGCGGCGATCCGACACGGCGTCGTCACTGCCAGTTGCCGATAAGCAGAAACGGCGCCCAGAAGGCCGGGTGGTGGAAGGTCTCGTCCGATATCAGACGGGCCTGGGCCAGTTGCAGCGCCTCGGCTTTTCCGACGGCCGGTTCCCGCAATCGTCCATAGAAGGTCTGAACCGCCAGAGAAGTGGCGTCGTCATCCACCGACCAGAGGGTGGCCACGGCGCTGCGGGCGCCGGCTTTGACGGCGACGCCCGCCAGCCCCAGGGCCGACCGCGCATCCCCCAGGGCCGTCTGGCAGGCGCTCAGGGTCAGCAGGTCGACCGGGCTTTCCCGGAAACGGCCCAAATGGATCAACCGTTCCAGCCGATCCATGGTCAGCCGTCCCTCGGAGGTCAGCAGAAAGGTCGCGTCGCTGCTGCCGCCGAATTCCCCATGGGTCGCCAGATGGATCACATTGTAGGGGGTCTGCGCAAAGGCGTCCCTGAGATTGTCGATGGTATAATCGGCATCCAGCAGCATCTTGCCGCCCAGAAGCGACTGGATGAACCGCAATTCTCCGGGGACGGCCGGAAGGGGCATGAACCCTTCCCGGGCTTCGGAAAGGCCGCCGAGGAGGACCTCGGGATCGGTCAGGCGCTCACGGTCCGATACGGTCAGGGTCGCGCCGGGCGCCGTGACCATGCCATAGGTCTGGCATAAAAACCGTTCACCGTCATGAAGGGCGCCGAAGGGCATCAAACGCAACACGCTGTCAGGCGCGACCACCAGGGTGCGAATGTTGCGCTTCTTGAGGGCATCGTCCAGGGGACCGATCAGCAAGTCGTAGAGTCGCCGGGAATAATAGAAATACCGGCGGCCCGTTCCCGGGCTCTGGAGCAGCCTCCGGAACCGCCGCACCGCCCGGTCCAGCTGCGCCTCGTTCACAGACGTTGTCCGCAACTGCATCCCGTCGGACAGCGTCAGGAGGAGGGCGATCCGATCGCTGAAGACGATGGGATAGACGACGGCCGTCCCCTCCGGAGGTCGATCGAGCCGTTTTTCCCGCCGGATCTGGGCCGTCACGCAGGGATCTTCGAAAAAATCTTCCAACTCGGCGGTCTTCAGGAGTTCCATGGCATCCCTGGCGGCCAGGAGTCTCGCTTCCCGCAATCTGCCGGCGGGCATGTCGTCGGCGGTCGTCAACAGCACCCGCACCAGGTCCAGATAAGTGGGCCGGATCTGTTCATAAAAAACATCCCCCCGGCGTCGACGGTCCCGCATCAGTTCCCCACGGATGGGCGTGAGGGTTTCCACTGCCCGGGTTAAAAATGCGATGGCGGCGTCGGAATCCCCCCGGGCGTCATGGAGTCGCCCCAGTTGCCGCTGCCACCGATACAGTTGCTCTGGAAACCGGCCTTGGCGGGCCAGAAACACCGCCTCCCGGACCAGGGCCATCGCCGTCTCCGGGTTGCCCGCGTCCGCATACATTCCCCCCAGATGTCCGGCGGCGGCGGCCGAAAGCCCCGGATCATCGATAGCTTGCCCGATCTCCCGGGCGCGCTGAAACGCGGCAAAGGCCCGATGGTCGTCATCATCGGCCCGCTCCCCGCCGTCTTTTCCGGCGATCTCCAGGGACAAGGCGCCCGCCGTGATCAGGGCGACGCCCGCGTCGTGATCATCGGGCAACGAAACCAGATCGCCCATTGCCGAGTTGAGAAAAGTTCGGGCCCGGGCTGCATCCCCGCTTTCCAGATAAACTCTTGCCAGATTCAGCAGCAGCCGGCTGCGAACCCGGGCCGCGGACGTCCCATGCGCCTGAAGCGTATCGACCCCTTCCGCGTAGGCAAGCAACGCATCCGGCCGGTCTTCGGCGAGTTCGAGGGCGGCGCCCCGATTGTTGAGGACTTCGGCCAGCGCCACCGCATCCCCGGATGTCGCGGCCCAGTCCTCGGCCCGCTCGAGAACCGCCAGACTTTCCGCTGTCTGTCCGAGAGCGACATGGAGATCCCCCATCTGGCTCAGGTAGCGGGCCATTGTCGCCGGACCGACTGCCGCACGTTCCAGAAGGGGCAACCCGTCGCGGAGGAGCCCCAAGGCTGCTTTGAAATAGCCGCGCTGCCCATGGGCCGCCGCCAGCAGACGTCGGCTCTGAAAGGATGCCGGATCGGCAGGGTCTGCTGCTTCCAATGCAGCTGACAGGGCTCGGGCCGCTCCGGCCATATCCCCCTTCCGATACCGCGCCTGCCCGTTCTCCAGTAAACTTTGAAATGCGACGGGGCGATCCGAAACATCGGCATGGGCCGGCCGGAATCCCGATCCGGACAGCGCGACAAGCACCATGATCAGCGCCGAGAACGGGCGGGTCCAGCGCAAGGAAACGGGCATTGGCATTGGCATTGGCATTGGCAGCATGAGAAAAAACTCCTTAACGTCGTCGTTTTCGATTCCTTTTGTTTATCATCGATCCATGGGCTTCCGCAACATCTCTGTGCCATGCCGGGACGGGAAAGATCAACGGCGCTTTCCTTATAAAAAATGATGCGTGATGACGAAGTGGTGGGCGCGGCAAGGGGGCGAAAAACCACCCCCCAGATGAGGTAGATGACAATATCGGTGTTTGACGGGTGGAGAAGGATGCTGCTGAAATGGATAAAACGACGGGGGACGCGGTGAAACCGCCCTTTGAGGGCACCTTGATCGAGAAGTAAAGATGGATGAAACGATGCTGGCTTAAGAAAGGCCTTCCGGTCCGGGATGATACTGGCCTTCGTCCTGGGTTTTCATCATTCTCAGGACTTCCAGCAATCGGGTGGCCTTTTTATGGCCCATGCAGGCCGCCGCCTTCAGGTCTTCGATGCCCTGAACCTCGTTGTCCGACTTCAGGAAAATGACGCCGCGATTGTAGTACGCCTGACTGGCTTCGGGATCCGCATCAATGGCTTTGGTATAGATATCGACAGCCTCCTTGTGCTTGCCCTCGTTGAACAAGAGGCGGCCCTGTCTCATCAAATCGCGGTTGCCATTGGAAGCGCCGGGGAGAAGAACGGGCGGGTCGTCGAACCGGTGACCGCAATGCCGACAGACCTTTGCCTTCGGCCAGACCTTTTCAGCGCATTTAGGACAGGTTTTCATTCGCCCGAAGCCGTTCTGCTCTTCCCGCTCTCGGAGCTTTTTGTTGAAAGTGACCCGGTATTTTTCCAAAATCCGCACCAGGAACAGGGCAAAGGGCTTTTCGTCGATCTCGTAGATATCGATCTGGTGATGAATTTCCTGCTGGACGATCCGCCGATTCTCCTCATAGTCGGGCAAGATGAGAGAAAAATCAGCCAGCAACTCGATGATCTGTCCATATTTGTCCAACTGGAGGTTCTGGATGGCTGCGGTGCTTCCCATCTCGTTTTTGATGTTGTCGATCTTGAAATAATCGATGGCGTTTTTGATCAGGGTCTGGGTCCCGTTTCGGATGGTCCGCTCCAGCGTGGTCATATCATGGTCGATCTTCAGTTTATGAATTTTCTGGCCGTATTTCCGCTTTATCCGTTTGAGCAGATCGCCGTATTTCTGATCCAGATCCTTTTTGGTCAGCAGAAAGGTCGCCAGCAGAACGATCACATACGCCAGAACAGTCGAGACGAAAGAAACAGAGGGATTCAACACCTGGAAGGATAGATAGGCGGACAGCAGAACGCCGGCAAGGCCCAGTATCACGAGATTCGCATATAAGTGCATGCTGTCTGTCCTTGTTGAAAAGAAGTGCAAGGCTGATCGGAACGTCGTCGTCTTCCCACGGAAAAGCAATGCGTCAAAAAAGTAAAAATCACCATTATCCGGCCTGATCTCTTTGATGTTTTATGCCGTTTCTTCATTTCTTCCTTCAGGACATATTCCACACAAAAGCGTTGTTAATCAATAGGTAATGAAAGGTAATCATCGGTAGAAATATCCTACTCACGCCTTGAAGACCTTTGGATGGCCGCCCAAAACCTTCTTGACAGACCTTGCACAACTATTTAAATTGTACCCGTTTATTGTCGATGAAAAGGGAAAAGGAGGCGGACGCCTCCGAAAAAACCACCATATGATGTACCTGGATAAAAAGACATTGAAGATCGGCCGGAATGATCCCTGCCCCTGCGGCAGCGGACGCAAATATAAAAAATGTTGCCTCCACAAGGGAAAGCAACCCTCAACGCAGTCCACTGAAGAGCTGTATTTCAACAGCTACAAAATCCGCCTCAAAAAGGCAGAGGATATCGAGGCCATACGTAAAGCCGGACGGCTGGTGCTGGAAACCCTGGATCTGGCGGAAGCCGCCATCCGACCCGGCATTGCCACCGGGGAACTCGACGCTATCGTCCATGAACATACCCTTGCTCATGGCGCAACGCCGGCGCCCCTTCATTATCGCGGATTCCCCAAAAGCTGCTGCATTTCAGTCAACGAGGTAATTTGTCACGGCATCCCAGATGATCGGATTCTGAATGACGGAGACATCGTCAACGTGGATGTCACCTCCATTCTCAATGGCTATTTTGCCGACGCCAACAAGACATTTTTTGTGGGAATCCCAGGCCCGGACGCCCGAAAAATCGTTTCGACGGCCAGAGAAAGCCTCCGGGTGGGCATGGACATGGTCCGTCCCGGCAATACCATCGGCGACATCGGATGGGCCATCCAGCATTATGCGGAGTCCCAGAAGTGTTCCGTGGTGCGGGAGTTTGTCGGCCACGGCGTCGGGTTCGCCTTCCATGAAGCGCCCCAGATCCCCCATTACGGCGTCCGGGGCGAGGGCGTGGCCCTCGTGCCCGGGATGGTCTTCACCATCGAACCCATGATCAACCTGGGCAAAAAAGACCTGAAAGTGTTGAAGGATAAGTGGACCGCCGTCACACGGGACAACTCCCTTTCAGCCCAGTTCGAACAAACGGTGCTGGTCACCGAAACCGGCTTCGAGAGCATGACGCCCTACGACTGAAGCGACTTCAGCCCCTCAGTAGATTTCCCCCGACAGATAAGAAAGGAACACCGCGGCCCATGGCATCCTCCGTTGAAGAACAGATCCTGAGAACGTCCAAAGAGATCATCGTCAAGTTCATCGAGGTGGGACGTATTTCACCCGCCGCCTTTCCCGAGGCATTTAAAACCATTTACAACGCCGTTGAAGAGACCGTCGCCGGTCCCCAAAACACCCCACCGCCGGACACATCCTCCGACGCCGAAAAATAATCCCGTAACGCCGTCTTCCATCGTGGCGGTGTCCCCTGAAAAGGCCCTCCAGGCTCAGCCGATCAAACCGAGGGGCTTCCGGCCCCCTGAATTCCCGCCTCACCTTTCTTGCCCGATCTACACCCTTTCAGCGTAGATTATAATAGATATACCCCATAGCCCCCCCCTTCCTGCCCGGTGTATACAAGAAATATGGGAATAATTCATTTTCAGCCGATACAGGCGAGAGGGGGTGATGCGGTTCAACGGAATCAGGGATGTGAGGCGTCAATGAAACGATTTAAATCTTAAAGGAGAGGATATGAAACTTCTGTTTTTGAGACGGTCATTTTGGCTCAAACTGTCGGTCCTGTGCGTGCTGCCGATGTGTTTGCTGGTCTTGGGATGCGACAATGACGACGACGATGATGATGACGGCGATCTGTCCGAAGGCCCGCCCGTGGAGGAGCCGGCCGCCCCGGCGCCCCAGGAGCCAAGCACCCTGATGGCCCGGAGTCAGGTGCTTTTCGGGGAACTGCCTTCCCAGATGCCCGGGGCACTGTCGGATACGCCCGCCAGGGTCGCATTGGGTGAGCGCCTCTACTTCGAGCAGGGGATCTCCATCAATAAAGATCAGTCCTGCAATACCTGTCACCCCATTGATCGGAATGCCGCCGGCGCCGACAACCGCATCACGTCGCCCGGTTCAAAAAACGATTTCGGACCCCGAAATTCCCCCACCACCCTCAACGCCGGATTCCACTTCCGCCAGTTCTGGGACGGACGGGCAGCCGATCTGAAGGAACAGGCCGGAGGACCAATCCTGAATCCCATCGAAATGGGAATGCCCGATGAGCAGGATGTTCTGGAACGGCTGCGGGCCCTGGAAGGATATCCGGATGCATTTGCAGCCGCGTTTCCGAAGGATGATCCCGCCATCAATTACGACAATGTGGGGGAAGCCATCGCGGCCTTTGAACGGACCCTGATTACCCGGAACCGATTCGACCAGTACCTGGCCGGCGAGGAATCCGCCTTATCCAACGCCCAGAAAGAGGGGCTGACCCTCTTCATCGACGCCGGATGTGTGCAGTGTCATAACGGGCCGGTCCTGGGCGGACAGTTTTACCAGAAGGTCGGAATCTTCGGCGATTACCCCTATCCCGAAGAATTCGATCCCGCCACCGGGACAGTCGAGGAGACGACCATCGACTACGGCCGATCTGAAGTGACCGGTGATCCGGCCGACCAGTATTTCTTCAAGGTTCCCTCCCTCCGTGAAGTGGTGTTGACCTCCCCCTATTACCATAACGGCCGGGTCCGGACCTTGGGTGAAGCGGTGGACCTGATGTCGCGGCTTCAGCTGAACAAAACCCTGAACCGGGATGAAGTTCACGCCCTGCTCCGCTTCCTGGTGTCTCTGTCCGATATTGAACGGACCACGGCGACGCCGCCCCCGGAAGCCGTCCAGAAAATTGGCTGGTGGCAGCCGCCGAACATGGATGAAATGCCCGATGGCGATATCCGCTACGGGTATGAACTCCTGACCCGCACCGCAAGCCTGATCGGCCCGGCGGCCGAAGATGAGGAGATGCGGTATGCCGGCAACAACCTGACTTGCAGCAACTGTCATCAGGAAGCCGGCGCCAAGCCCTTTGGGCTCACTTGGCTTGGCGTGGCGAATCGCTATCCCCAGTACCGGAATCGAGCAGCGGCCATGGCAAGCCTGGAGGACCGGATCAACGGCTGCATGCAACGGAGCATGAACGGCGAGCCCCTGCCCGTCGACAGTGAGGAGATGCAGGCCATAGTGGCCTTTTTCAACTGGATGACTCCGGAGGATACCCCGGAAGAGCTGCACGGCGTCGGTCGGATCACGCTTCGCAATCCGTCGCGGCGGGCCGACTTGGCCGGGGGCGCGGAAAACTACCGGATCTACTGTCAGGGCTGCCACGGCACGCCGGATTGGCCCGAACACGCCGGTTACAGCGCGCCCTGGGAACCGGAGGGCGCCATGACCGTTCCACCGCTATGGGAAAATACGGATGTCAAGCCCTTCAACAACGGCGCCGGGATGCACCGGTTGCTCACCTCGGCGGAATTCATGAAAACCAACATGCCGCTGGGGACTGTCTGGGATGATCCCTTCCTCAGCGACGAGCAGGCCTATGATGTGGCTGGATATTATCTGTTCTTCGGGGAGGATGTCCGACCCAAGATGGACCCGGAATTCCTGAAGACCGATTATCCGGATCTGACCACCAAACCGGTCGATTCGCCCTACCCGCCCTATGCGGATGATTTTCCACAGGCCCAGCACCAATTGGGACCCTACCAACCCATCGCTGCTTTTTATGAGAGCCTGAATCAATAATCCATTCCGGCACGCTGGATCCATGGATCTAGCGTGCCGCCCCCTTCAGCAACCCCCCGAAGCACATCGATCATGCTGAAAACCCGCCCTTTCTCACCCTTGGCAACCTTTCCCGCAAGGTACGCCGCGGCGTCCAGGGCGCCTTTGGCGTAGACATCCCGGCCGTTGACATTGTGGGAAAATGTGAAACGGACGGTCTCATCCGGCGAAGTCAGGGTGTAGGTGTGCCACCCGTGCCCGCCCAGATGGCCCTCGGGGATGGCCCACTCCCGCCGCTGGACTTCCGGGTCCCGGACCTGGACGATCTCGTCGGCTGAGAAAGGAACCCCCAGGTCGTTGAAATAGCCGACCATGGCCTTGGCGGTGCCGCTGGTGTCCGCCTTGCCCTTCTGGTGGCTTTCCTCGATCCTCATCGAATACCCTTCGAACAGTCCGGGAAAGGTCTCCGAGGCCCATTCCATCATGGCCTGGAAGCCCACGATCTGCTTGGCCATGTTAGGGGCGATCACCGCCGGGATGGCGGCGCGTTGGACGGTCTCCGTCAACTTCACCCGGTCGCCGCCGGTGGTGCCCATGACGAAGGGGATGTTATGGTCGCAGTACAACCGCGCATTGTCGTTCACCGCCGAAGGATGGGTGTAATCGACGGCGATCACCGGCTGGGCGGCGATGTCCGGCAGGCGCGACGCCCGCTCATCGGGCCGGATCAACTGGATGTATCGATCCGCCAGACCATACCGATCCTCGGGGATCTCCGGTCCGGTAAGCGAATAGGGAAGCAGTGCGAACCGGTCGTCTTGGAGGGCCTGCCGGGCCACCTGCAGGGCCATGTTCCCCGGGATTCCGTTGACCATGAGGGTGATTCGGTTCATTTCCGTCTCCTTTGAAGGGTAATAAAAAGGCCCCGTCCGATATCGGACGGGGCCTTGGAAACACTCTTTACTGGGGAGCGCTCGAAACCGATGCGGGTCGGCCCTCGGCTATGGCGTGCTCTCCGTCGATTCTACGGCGCGCGCTGGCTTGGGCCTGTCCGGTGCAGAGATCTTCTTCTTTTCGGACTTCCGGGCTATTTTCTTGTCTGCCGCCACCAGTTCAATAATGGACATCGGGGCCGCGTCGCCTTTCCGGATGCCTTCCTTGATGATCCGCGTATATCCGCCGGAGATATCGCTGAACCGCACCGACGCTTCCTCGAAAAGCTTGTGCACGACCTCCTTTTCCCGGAGGATAGACAGCGCCTGCCGACGGGCGTGAAGGTCGCCGCGTTTCGCCAGAGTGACCAGATGGTCGATCCACCCTCTGAGTTCCTTGGCTTTGGTATCGGTCGTACGAATTCGGTCGTGTTTAAAAAGCGATGTCGCCATGTTGCGAAACATGGCTTTTCTGTGGCTGCTGTTCCGTCCCAGTTTTGCACCGGCTTTGCGATGTCTCATGGCGCGCTCCTATTCTCCTTCCTCGGTATCGTCTTCGGGCGGCACGAACCCGTCAAGCTTCATGCCCAGCGAGAGGCCCATTTCAGTGAGGACCTCTTTAATCTCATTCAGCGACTTTCTCCCGAAATTCTTGGTTTTGAGCATTTCGGATTCTGTTTTGCTCACCAACTGGTATATCTTGTTGATGTCTGCATTTTTCAGGCAGTTGGCGCTCCGGACAGACAGTTCCAGTTCTTCAACGCTCCGGTAGAGATTTTCGTTGAACAGAGGTTTTTCATCTTCTTCAGCCCCTTTTTCCGGCTCCGGCTCCTTATTTTCATCGAAATTGATGAAAATGCTCATCTGCTCTTTCAGAATCTTGGCTGCGAAAGCAACCGCATCCTCCGGCATGATGCTGCCGTCGGTCCATACCTCCATGGTCAGTTTATCGTAATCCGTCATTTGCCCGACGCGAGCATTGCCCACCGTATAATTCACCCGTTTAATGGGAGAAAAAACGGCATCAATGGGAATCGTCCCGACCGGGTCGTCCGGATCCTTATTTTCCTCGGATAGCGAGTACCCTTTCCCGATTTTCACGGTCAGGGTCATTTTCAGCTTCCCTTGGTCGGAAAGGGTCGCAATGTGCTGTCCCGGATTGAGGACCTCTACCTTTCCGTCCTCGCTGACGATGTCTCCGGCCCTGACGTCGCAGGGCCCCTCTTTATCAATGCGCACCGTCCTGGGCTCGCTGTCAGCGCTTTTGAGTCGGACTTCTTTGAGATTAAGGATGATCTCTGACACATCCTCCAGCACTCCCGGCACTGCACTGAACTCATGCATTACCGTGTCGAACTTCACTGCGACAATGGCGGCGCCATAGAGAGAGGAAATGATAATTCTCCTCAAAGAATTGCCGATGGTAATTCCGAATCCGCGTTCAAAAGGCTCGCAGACGAACTTTCCATGGGAGGGCGTACTCTCTTCGACATGAACCTTTTCCGGCAGAATCATATTCTGCCAGTTCATGTACATCAGGTCATTTGATGGCATGTATCCACTCCGAATGGTGTTGCAGCATTATCCCGATTTTCGGTCATATGCCTTTCTACTTGGAGTACAGCTCGACAATGAGGTTCTCTTGCATCGGCATGGTCAGATCTTCTCGGACTGGAAAGGAACTCACCAGACCTTTGAAATTATCTTTATCCAATTCCAACCAGGGCGGAACGCCTCGACGCACCACCGCCTCCAAGGCATCCTGAATCGCCTGAACATTGCGACTCTTCTCGCGCACCTCAACAACATCGTTGATGTTCACCAGTTGGGACGGGATATTGGCTTTCCGGCCATTGATGGTAAAATGACCATGGCGGACGAAATGGCGTCCCTGGTTGCGCGAATTGACGAATCCCAATCGGTAAACCACATTGTCAAGACGGCGCTCCAGGGATACCAGCAGATTGATGCCGGTAATGCCCTTCTGCCGTTCAGCGCGTTCGAAAAACAGGTGAAACTGATTTTCGACCAGCCCGTACATTCGTTTAACCTTCTGCTTCTCCCGAAGCTGAACGCCGTAGCCCGAGATCTTGCCCCGGCGGCGCTGGCCGTGCTGTCCCGGCGGGTAACCGCGACGGTCGAAGGCGCATTTATCTGAATAACACCGGTCGCCCTTCAGAAACAGCTTCAGGTTTTCCCGTCGGCATATCCTGCAAACTGAACCTCTATATCGTGCCAATCTTTTTCCTCCTTACACTAAACTCTGCGCCGTTTCGGCGGGCGGCAGCCGTTATGGGGTATCGGGGTGACGTCTTTAATCATCAAAACGTTAAACCCCACTGCCTGGAGCGATCGAAGGGCGGATTCACGCCCCGCGCCCGGCCCCTTGACGTACACTTCCACATTCTTCATTCCATGCTCCATCGCCTTTCGGGCCGCATCTTCGGCTGCCAGCTGAGCGGCAAACGGCGTGCTTTTCCGAGAGCCTTTAAAGCCCTGCACCCCGGCGCTGGACCAGGAAACGATGTTGCCGTTGGGATCGGTGATCGTGATGATGGTGTTGTTGAACGTAGATTGAATATGAACCACCCCGGTGGCAATATTTTTCTTCTCTTTTTTCTTCGTACGGGTTCTTCTCGGCATCTGTTGCATCCTGTCTTATGGATATCGGTCTTATGGATATCGGTTTACTTCTTCTTGGCGCCGCCCTTCTTCTTCACCGCCGTTCTTCTCGGTCCTTTTCGGGTCCGGGCGTTTGTGGAGGTCCGCTGCCCGTGGACCGGCAACGATTTACGATGGCGAAGGCCCCGGTAGCACCCCAGGTCCATCAACCGCTTTATATTCATGGAGATTTCCGTACGGAGTTCCCCTTCTACCTTATACTCGTCATCGATGATCTTTCGAATGTCGTTGATTTGTTCGCTGCTGAGATCATCTGTTTTGACCCCCGGGTCAATGTTCAGCCGATCCAGGATCTCGCGGGAAGTCGCACGACCGATGCCGTAGATATAGGTCAGCCCGATCTCGATCCTTTTCTGCCTTGGTAAGTCTACACCTGCAATTCGTGCCAACGTCTTCCTCCTATCCCTGCCGCTGTTTATGGCGCTTGTTTTTACAGATGATTCGGACGATCCCTTTTCTTCGAATCACCTTGCAGCTGCTGCACATCTTTTTCACCGACGCTCTGACTTTCATCTCTTCTCCTTATTGCTATTTCGCCCTGTAGGTAATACGACCTCGCGTGAGATCGTACGGAGAAAGCTCGACCGTAACGGTGTCGCCGGGCAGAATTTTTATGAAGTGCATACGCATTTTTCCGGAAATATGCGCAAGAATCTGGTGTTTGTTTTCCAATTCGACCTTGAACATCGCATTGGGAAGGGTTTCAATCACCGTCCCCTGCACTTTAATCGGTTCTTCTTTTGCCATGTTTTTCCGCTCCCGTTCCGCCGCGTTTCTCCGGGCAGGTTATCCTGTGATGATCCACCCAAACGCCAAATTATCGTCTGCCCTTGACGCTGCCTTTTTTCAAAAACCCTTCGTAATGCCTCGTGATCATATGGGACTCAATCTGAGACACCGTATCGATGGCCACACCCACTACGATCAGCAGCGCTGTGCCGCCAAAGTAGAAGGGAACGTTGAATTTGGTCATCAGCATAGAAGGAAGCACGCAAATGATGGAGACGTAGATGGCGCCCCCCAGCGTGAGCCGGGTCAGCACCCGGTCGATATAATCAGCGGTTCGCTTTCCCGGTCGAATACCCGGAATGTACCCTCCGTGCTTTTTCATGTTCTCGGCCACGTCCACGGGATTGAAGGTAACCGCAGTATAGAAATAGCAGAAGAAGAAAATGAACGCGACGAACAGCAGTTCATAAATCACGTTGCCCGGGCGCATGGAGTTGGCGACTGTCTGCATCCAGGGCACCTTGATGAAGCTGGCCAGCGTAGCCGGAAACATGATGATGGAAGACGCGAAGATGGGCGGAATGACGCCCGACTGATTGATCTTCAGCGGCAGATGGGTGCTCTGCCCCCCGTACATCCGGCGGCCCACCACTCGCTTGGCGTACTGTACAGGTATGCGCCGCTGTCCCTGTTCGATAAAGACGATGATGCCCACCACCGCCACCATGAGAGCCAGCAGGATGAATACCATGAAGATTCCCATTTCGCCTGTGCTCATCAAGCGGAAGGTGTTTCCCATGGCTGCCGGCATATTGGCGACGATTCCTGCAAAGATAATCAGAGAAATGCCATTTCCAATGCCGCGTTCGGTGATCTGCTCACCGAGCCACATGATAAAAGCGGTGCCGGCGGTCAGCGTGATGACGGTCATCACCCGAAACCCCCACCCCGGAACAATGACGACCGGTGCGCCCCCGGGAGAGGTCATGCTCTCCAGCCCGAAACTGATGCCGAACCCCTGGATTACACTGAGAACAACGGTTCCATAGCGCGTGTACTGGGTGATCTTTTTCCGTCCCTGCTCGCCTTCTTTGGACAACCGTTCCAGGTGAGGGATGACCACCGTCAGCAACTGGATGATGATGGAAGCGCTGATGTACGGCATGATGCCCAGCGCGAAAACCGACATTTGTTCCAGAGCGCCGCCCGAAAACATGTCGAAGAGACCTAATAAAGTCCCTTTGGCCCTCTCGAAGAATCCCGCCAGCGCGACGCTGTCAATGCCCGGCGTTGGGACATGCACGCCGATCCGATAAACGAAGAGGAGCGCTAAAGTAAACAGAACCCGCCGCTTTAACTCCGGGATTTTAAATATATTCTGGAAGCCACCGCCGACCATGCTATGCCTCACCCGGCGTCGACGACCCGACCTTGCCGCCTGCCGCCATGATCTTTTCCCTGGCGGAAGCAGACGCCATTTCCAACTGAACCGTCAATGGCCGGTCAATGTCTCCGTTCGCCAGCAGTTTGACGGCATCGCACCGCCCCTTTACCAGACCCATCTTCCGCAAGGCTGCCTCGTCGACGGTCTGTCCGCTTTCAAATCGCTTCAGATCCCCGATATTGACGACGGCGATGATTTTTTTGAAAATGTTTTTAAAGCCGCGCTTGGGAAGGCGTCGATGAATCGGCATCTGACCGCCTTCATACCCCGGCCTCACCCCGCCGCCGGATCGGCTGTTGTTTCCTTTGGTCCCTCTTCCGGCCGTCTTTCCGGTTCCGGAGCCGACGCCGCGTCCCAGACGCTTCCGTTGTCTGCGGGATCCTGGGACCGGTTTAAGTTCGTTAAGTTGCATCGCGGGTCTCCTCCACCTCCACCATATGGGATACCGCCCTCACCATCCCTCTGATTCCGGGCGTATCCTGCAGTTCTACAGTCCGGTTCAACTTCGTCAGGCCCATGCCCTTCAGAACCTTCCGTTGCTTCTCGGGCCGTCCGATAATGCTTTTTTTCAGCGTCACTTTCAACATCAATCCGCCCCTCCTTAATGAAATAAGACGCTCCGGCTACAGGTCTTCCGCGCGTCGGCCGCGTCTGGCGGCAACCGTCGATCGGCTCTGAAGCGCTGCGAGTCCCGACAAGGTCGCTTTCACCACATTATGCGGGTTGTTGCTTCCAAGGCACTTCGTCAGAATGTTCTGGACCCCTACCGCTTCGAGAACCGCCCGGACAGCGCCGCCGGCGATGAGTCCGGTTCCTTCGGAAGCGGGTTTCAGCATCACTCGTCCGGCGCCGAACTTTCCGACCACTTCAAATGGGATCGTCCCCTCTGTAAGGGGTACCGAAATCATGCTTTTTTTAGCCTTTTCCACGCCTTTCCGGATCGCCTCGGGAACCTCTCCGGCTTTTCCAAGACCGAATCCGACGTTGCCTTCCCCGTCCCCGACAACCACGATGGCTGAAAATGAAAACCGGCGTCCACCTTTGACCACCTTGGCGACCCGATTGATGTGAACGACTTTGTCGATCAGTTGGTTGTCGTCTGTTGCGTCATGCTTGAACAAAAGCTTGCCTCCTTCGCTCATGATGGCTGGTCTCCCAACCGGCAGATCGGGTTAGAAATTCAGTCCGCCCTCTCGGGCCCCGTCGGAAAGGGCCTTGACCCGTCCGTGATACATGAATCCGTTCCGGTCGAAAACCACCTTCGACACCCCTTTGCCCTTGGCGCGCTCTGCCACCAGTTTGCCGATGTAGAATGCTTTTGATGCCTTGTTCTCGAAATCGGTCTTGTCCTTGAGGGCCTTCTCCATTGTGGATGCTGCAACGAGGGTCCGGCCTGCCGTATCATCGATGACCTGGGCGTAAATATGCTTGGAACTGCGAAACACACTCAGGCGCGGCCTGTCCTGCGTACCTGTCATCTTTCTTCGAATTCGCTGCTTCCGTTTCAGTCGCGCCTGCATTTTCACATTGGTAGAACCCATGATCTCTGATCCTTATTTCGTACCGGTCTTGCCGGCCTTCCGTTGAACATATTCCTCTGCGTATTTGACGCCCTTGCCCTTATATGGCTCGGGCGGTCTCAGACGCCGGATAGCTGCAGCCGTATGCCCCAACAGCTCTTTATCGATGCCGGACAACGTCAACACATTGTTTTTCTCGGCAACCACGTCAATGCCTTCCGGAATATTGAAATTGATCGGATGCGAGTATCCCAGATGAAAGACGATGGCTTTTCCGCTGATCTCCGAACGATAACCGATGCCGTTGATTTCTAGTTTTCTCTCAAATCCCTGGCTGACCCCGGTAACCATGTTGGCGACAAGGCTGCGAGCCAATCCCTGCATGGCGACGCTTTTCTTGTCGGGTCTCAATGCCGTCACCCGGATGGTTTCGCCATCGATTTCAAGATCGACCATAGGCGGAACCGGTCTGGACAGGGTTCCTTTCTGCCCTTCGACCGTGATATGCCCTTCCTTGTACCCGACCTTCGTGTTTGCCGGAATGGGAATCGGCTTTTTTCCTACTCGAGACATTTTTTTCTCCTAACTTACCAGATCTTGCAGAGAATCTCTCCGCCGATGTTCTCTGCTTTCGCGCGCTTGTCCGTCATGACGCCCCGGGAGGTGGAGAGAATAGCGACGCCCGTGCCGCTGTAAACAGGTGCGATATCAGTGCTTTTGGCGTACACCCGACGGCTCGCCTTACTCACCCTCTCCAGACGGTAGATGGCATTGACGCCTTCATGATATTTCAGATAGATCCGAAGGATTCCCTGCTTTCCATCTTTGACGAATTTGTAATTCCGGATATACCCTTCCTCTTTAAGGACTTTGGCCATCGCGACCTTTAATTTGGAACCGGGGATATCCGTGCTGTTGAATTTCGCCCTTCCCGCGTTCCGGATTCGGGTCAGCATATCCGCAATGGGATCACTTATTGACATCGTTTTCTCCGTCGCATTCTCACGTTGATGTTTGGCACTGACCAGGTATGTTCTACTACCAGCTTGATTTGATGACGCCCGGCAGCTTGCCCTCCGAAGCCAGATTTCGGAAACAGATACGGCAAATGCCGTATTTTCTCAGAAATCCTCTCGGTCTGCCGCAGATCGGACACCGATTGTAAGACCTGACTTTGAATTTGGGCTTTCTCACGGCCTTCGTCATCAGCGCTTTCTTCGCCACATCCGCCTCCTTCGCCTCTTAATTTCTAAACGGCATCCCGAAAAGCCTGAGAAGCTCTTTCCCCTGCTCGTTGTTCTTGGCCGTGGTAATAATCGATACATTCATGCCCTTGATTTCATCGATTTTATCGTAATCAATCTCAGGAAAAATAATGTGCTCTTTGATGCCCAAGGAGTAGTTCCCCTGCCCATCAAAAGCTTTTCCAGATATGCCCCTGAAATCACGAACACGCGGCAGGGCAACATTGATCAGCTTTTCCAGGAAGTCATACATCCGCTTCCGTCGGAGCGTTACCATGACCCCGATTGGCATACCGGCACGCAGTTTGAATGCGGCGATGGATCGTTTGGCCCGGGTGACGACGGGTTGCTGCCCGGCGATCATCCGCAGTTCCTCGGTGGCCGAATCAATTAATTTGATATTCTGGATCGCCTTGCCCAAGCCCATATTCAGCACGATTTTTTCGAGACTAGGAACCTCCATGCTGTTCTTGTAGCCGAATATCTCGATCAGCTTGGGGGCGACCGTATCTTCGTATTGCTTTCTCAGCTGCGACATGTCACTTCTCCCTCACCCGGTCGTTCTAACTGTCGATAATTTCGTTGCATTTCCGGCAAACCCGTACTTTTTTCCCATCATCCAGCCATTGCATCTTTATGCGGATCGGGGAATTGCACTTGTTGCACATCAGCATGAGGTTGGACGCATGAATCGGCGCCTCGGCCTCGACGATGCCGCCCTGTTTCATCTGGGCATTCGGCCGCCTATGATGCTTGACCATATTGACTTTCTCCACAAGCACCCGATTTTTCTTGTTAGCGGCTTTCAGCACCTTCCTGATCTTGCCTTTATCTTTCCCGGCAATCACTTTCACGGTGTCGTCTTTTTTCAATCTGGACTTCTGTTTATGCATGATCTGTTTTCTCCAAAGGGCAACCCGTTGATCGCCGGAAAATGCCTACAGCACTTCCGGTGCAAGGGATATTATCTTCATAAATCGCTTCGCTCTGAGTTCTCTCGCGACAGGTCCGAAGATACGGGTGCCAATGGGCTCCCGGTGCTGATTAATGAGCACCGCTGAATTATCGTCGAAACGGATCAGCGATCCGTCGGGCCGACGCAGTTCCTTTTTGGTGCGCACGACTACGGCTTTCAAGACGTCGCCTTTTTTAACCTTAGCATTGGGAATGGCCTCTTTGACGGAGACCACGATAATATCGCCGATCCTGGCATACCGCCTGCGTGAGCCGCCAAGCACCTTGATGCAATAGAGCACTTTGGCTCCGGAATTGTCCGCCACTGTCAATCTGGATTCTGACTGAATCATTTTCCCTTATCCCTTATCTGCTTAAACGGCCTTTTCCAAGACACTGGCGACGCGCCATCTCTTGGTCTTGCTCAACGGCCGCGATTCAGTGATGAGGACCTTGTCGCCGACCTTGCACTCGTTGCGCTCGTCATGGGCTGCATAGGTGGCGCGTCTGCGGATGTACTTGTGATAAAATCGATGTTTCACCAGCCGTTCTGCCTGAACGATGACCGTCTTGTCCATCCGATCCTTGACGATCTTTCCAACCAGTTGCCGTTTCATTCCTCGTGTTTTCATGGCGCTTCCCACCTATTTAGACTCTCTGGCGACCTCATTGAGGATCGTTTTAAACCGCGCGATATCCCGTCGAACATGCAGCATTTTCTTTGGATTTTCCAACTGGCCGATACCGTGTTGAAAGCGCAGATTAAAAAGCTCTTCCTCCATGGACAGCAGCTTTTCCTGCAGCTCATCCGGATTCATTTCCCTGATCTCGCTCACCTTCATTGCAGCCCGCTCCTCTCGACGAATCGCGTTTTAACCGGCAGCTTGTGGGAAGCGAGCCTGAGCGCCTCCTTGGCCAATTCCCTTGGAACGCCTTCCATCTCGTAAAGCACTCTTCCCGGCTTGATCACCGCCTCCCATCCCTCTGGGGCGCCTTTGCCTTTTCCCATTCTGACCTCAGCGGGTTTTTTCGTAAACGGCTTGTCCGGAAAAATGCGTATCCACATCTTTCCGCCTCTTTTGACATGGCGGGTCATGGCAATCCGCGCCGCTTCGATCTGCTTGGCTGTTATCGTTCCGCATTCGACAGCTTGAAGCCCGTACTCGCCGAAGCTCAGTGAAGACCCTCTCAGGGCCAGGCCTCTCATCCTGCCTCTCTGCTGTTTGCGAAATTTAACCTTTTTGGGACTTAACATTCCACACTCTCCTATCGCATCTTAAAGCGGCGGCCGATGGTCAATTTTCTTACTGCTGTTGCCCCATGGCCGCTTCGAGGGTATCTTTTTTCAGGATTTCCCCTTTGAAGATAAAGACCTTCACGCCGACGGCGCCATAAGTGGTCTTCGCCTCTGCAAACCCATAATCAATGTCCGCCCGCAGAGTGTGCAGAGGGACTCTCCCTTCGCGATACCATTCCGTCCTGGCCATTTCAGCGCCGCCGAGCCGACCCGAACAGATGATTTTAATGCCTTTTGCCCCGAAACGCATGGCAGAAGAGACGCCGCGTTTCATGGCTCGGCGGAATGCGACCCGGCGGACGATCTGCAAAGCAACGTTTTCCGCCACCAACTGGGCATCGATTTCCGGCTTGCGCACTTCCTGGATATCGATGAGGACCTCCTGGGAAATCATCTTCTCCAGCTCTCGCTTGAGCTGTTCGATCTCCGCCCCCTTTTTGCCGATGACGATGCCCGGTCGAGCGGTGTAGATTCGGAGTCTGACGCGCTTGGACGAGCGTTCGATCTCTATCCTGGCAATGCCCGCATGGTAGAGTTTGTTTTTGATGAATTTGCGGATCTTATTATCCTCCAGGATATAAGCCGCATAATTTCGATCGGCATACCATCGTGAATCCCAGGTTTTAACAATACCGAGTCTCAGCCCTATCGGATTAACTTTCTGGCCCAAGCTTGTATCCTCCTTGATTTATCTATACCGAATCTTCTGCTAAAATGACCGTAATATGAGAGGTCCGTTTCAATATCCGCGTCCCTCTGCCGCGGGCTCTCGCCCGAAATCGCTTCAACGTAGGCCCCTGGTCGGCCGTGATATTCCGAATCACCAGGGAATCAACGTCCAGATTATAGTGATCTGCGTTGGCCACTGCTGAACGGACAACCTTCTCGATGATCCCGGCCCCTTTCTGGGGCATGAACTTCAACTGATTCAAACTGCCTTCGACGGGCTGGCCTTTCACAGCGTCCACCAGTTTGCGAACTTTTTGCGGCGAAATCCGCGCGTATTTTAGTACCGCTTTTACCTCCATGACAGACACCCCTATTCTGACGTACCATCAGCGCCGATGGATTTCATCGGCTCACCGTAGAAGGGGCCGATTCGGCCCCTTGAATTCTCCGTTTTGCGCTCCGCAATCGGCTTTCATAGCCGCGTCGTTGATTCGGTGCGGCATAAAATGCACGACCCTTATCGCTTCAGTTTGGACTTTTTATTTCCAGCATGCCCATAAAATGTCCGGGTCGGAGAAAATTCGCCCAGTTTGTGGCCGACCATGTTCTCTGTTACGAACACGGGCACGAATTTTTTTCCGTTGTGCACCGCCAGGGTGATTCCCACCATTTCAGGGAGGATCGTAGACCGCCGGGACCAGGTTTTAATCACTCTGGAGGTTCGACTTCCCTGGGCGGCGTTTACTTTGTGCATCAGTTTGTCGTCGATGTACGGACCTTTTTTTAACGACCGTGGCATGGATATTTCCTTACTCTCCGGACCCGCATGGGCAGGGCCTATTTCTTAGTGCGCTTTTTGACAATATAGCGATCGGTACTTTTGTTCACCCGAGTGTTGTACCCTTTAGTCGGTTTTCCCCAAGGCGTGCAAGGATGCCGGCCGCCGGACGAACGGCCTTCCCCGCCGCCCATCGGGTGATCAACCGGGTTCATGGCAACGCCCCGGACCTCGGGTCGTCGACCCAGCCACCGCTTCCGACCGGCCTTCCCAAGTGAAATGCTCTCATGGATCACGTTGCCCACCTGGCCAATGGTGGCCATACATCTGGCGAGCACCATCCGGACTTCCCCTGAAGGGAGTTTCACCAGCGCGTACCGTCCTTCTTTCGCCATGACCTGTGCATAGGCGCCTGCGCTGCGGACGATCTGACCGCCCTTCCCCAGGCGCAACTCGATATTATGGATATGAGTGCCCAAGGGGATATTGACCAGTGGCAGCGCGTTGCCGGGTTTGATGTCCGCCTCCGGGCCCGACATCACCGGATCCCCGACCGAAAGCTTTACCGGGGCGAGAATGTACCGCTTTTCACCGTCCACATAATGGAGAAGCGCGATGCGGGCGCTCCGATTGGGGTCGTATTCAATGGATGCGACCTTGGCCGGTATGCCGTGCTTGTCTCTTTTGAAATCGATCATCCGATAATGGCGTTTGTGTCCACCGCCCCGATGGCGGCAGGTGATCCTGCCGTTGACGTTGCGGCCGCCTGTTTTCCGATTGACCGCCAGAAGCCCTTTTTCGGGGCTTTTCCGCGTGATCTCTTCGTTGGTTGCGTACCCCTGAAACCGGCGGCCTGAAGATGTGGGTTTGCTTTTCTTTATTGCCATGCTTCACTCCCGAATATCGGCTCTATGCCCCTTCAAAGATGTCGATCCGCTCGCCGGGCAACAGGGTCACGATCGCTTTTTTCCAATCTTTCCGCTTGCCCATAATCCGGCCTCGCATTTTGATCTTGCCTTTGTTCTGCATGGTGCGCACACTGGCCACCCGCACACTGAAGATCTGCTCGACGGCTCGTTTAATCTCGACCCGGTTGGCGCCGCGATCGACCTCAAAGGTGTATTGGTTATCGGTCTCCCGCAGGATCGTCGTTTTCTCCGTCATCAGCGGCCGTTTGACAATCTTGTAATCAATCATGCCAGCCTCCCTTCGATCGCCTCAATCGCCCCCTCCAGAAGAATCAGATCCTGATAACGCAACAGATCGTACACATTGAGCCCCTCTGCAGGCAATATTTTCACCCCCGGGACATTCCGGGCGGAAAGACTCAACGTTTCATTTTTATTGTTCGTAACGATCAACCCCCCGCGCTTCCCCATGGCGTTCAGAACCGTTATGAAATCCTTGGTCTTGATTCGGTCCATATCCAAACCGTCAACGACCGTTAACTTTGCGTCCTGCAACTTGCTGGTCAGGGCCATCTTAAGCGCCTGGCGGCGAACTTTTTTAGAGATTTTGAGGTCGAAGTCGCGATTTTCAGGGCCGAAGACCACCCCGCCGCCCCTCAGAAGCGGAGATTTAATGTCTCCCCGCCGGGCACGACCGGTTCCTTTCTGCCTGAACAGTTTTTTAGTGCTGCCTTTTATATCGCTTCGCCGCTTGACCGACGCGGTCCCTGAACGGCGGCGAGCCAACTGCATCCTCACGACATCATGCAAAACGCTTTCTTTGACAGGGACATTGAATATCGCTTCGGACAGGGTCACCTGCGATACATTTTCTCCCTTACTGTTAATCACATCTACGACAGCCATATCGATACTCATCCAATCAGGTTAGCAATTCATTGCGGCAATTTATTGCGGCGGCATCTTGCATTCGTTTTCAGAAATTTTCCCTATCCGCGCTTGGCGTTGGCGCCGGCATCGGTTTTCTTAAGCATGACGATTCCCGATTTTGCACCCGGCACCGGCCCCTTGACCAGCATGATGCTGTCTTTAATCCGGATATCGATGACCTCGAGGTTTTGCACGGTCTTCCGTTCGTTGCCATACTGTCCCGGCATTTTTTTCCCTTTAATCACCTTGGCGGGCCAGGCGCTGCACCCGATAGAGCCAGGAATACGATGGCTTTTGCTGCCGTGAGTTTTCCGGCCTCCATGAAAGCCGTGACGTTTGATGACGCCTGAAAAGCCCCGTCCTTTTGTTTGCCCCGTCACCGTGACCTTTTCTCCCACTTGGAAGAGATCCGCCGTCAAGGTCTGCCCGACGCTGTATTCTTCGGGATTATCGACCGAAACCTCTTTCAGATGGGCAAAACAGGCGTCGCCGCTTTTGGCCATGTGACCTTTTTCCGGTCTGTTCACCCGGGATGGCTTTTTCTCATCGAATCCCAGCTGCAGGGCGTTGTATCCGTCCGTTGCCTCGGTCTTGATCTGGGTCACTACACAGGGTCCTGTCTGAATAATCGTCACCGGCACGTATCGCCCATCCGGGGCGAAAAATCCCGTCATCCCCAGCTTTTTTCCCAACATTCCTTTACTCATGGCGTTCACACTCTCCAATCCTAGAGTTTAATCTCCACATCGACGCCGGGGGAAAGATCCAGCTTCATCAGCGCGTCCACTGTCTGCTGCGTCGGTTCCAGAATGTCCAGAAGCCGTTTATGGGTCCGCATCTCGAACTGCTCACGGGATTTTTTGTCGATGTGGGGAGACCGCAATACGCACACCTTATTGATCCTTGTCGGGAGCGGAATAGGTCCCACGACTTTTGCGCCCGTTTTGTTGGCCGTATCCACAATATCCGATGCGGACTGATCCAGCAATTTGTGGTCGTACGCCTTCAGCCTGATCCGAATTTTGGTGTTCATCATACTTTCCATCTCATTTTCACTGGATGATATCGCTGACGACGCCGGCGCCCACGGTGCGGCCGCCCTCGCGGATAGCGAACCGCAGTTCCTTTTCCATCGCGATCGGGGTGATCAGATCCGCCTCGATCGTCACGTTGTCGCCGGGCATGACCATCTCAA
>JAABTD010000306.1 GCA_011390065.1 Desulfobacteraceae bacterium | reverse complement strand
TCACTCTAACCATTGATTACCAAGCAAATATGCCCTGATAATCCCGCATTCCCCACTGTTATCAAATCAAAATCCTCCCCGATAACTCCCGTCTTTCCCTATTATCAGGGTGAACTCGCCCCGATAATTTCTGAACGGCCCCATAGGGAAAATTTTATATTGACAACATTCCCCCTCCTGTACAAGGCAACCAGGAAATCTGGCGCAAGGATAGAGCCTATTGCGCCCGGATCGGCCGGTTCATCAAGTTCCACCGGATGAAATCAAGGGATGATTTTGAAAATGGGGCAAATTTATCCCTCTGAAACCTCGCCCCGCGACGCCTTCCCCATCCTCCGCATCCGCTGGCACAGCACGCGGATAATCCCCCGCACCACCTCGATCTGTTCGGCCATGAGGTCGTAGAGCGGCCCTTCGTCCAGCCGGAACAGTTCGGTGTCTTCGATGGCGGTGACGGTGGCCATGCGGGGTTCCGGATCCAGGGCGGCCAGTTCGCCGACGACCTCGCGGCGGTTCAGCACGGCGATTTCACGGCCGTTGTCGTGGACCCGCATCCGCCCCTCCACGATGATGTACATGGAAGTGCCCAGTTCCCCTTTCCGGATGATGTCCTTGCCGGCCTTGACCTCCACTTCCTCCACGATGTTGGCGACCTCGATGAGGTCCTCTTCCGGCGTTTCGGAGAAAATATCCACCGATTTCAGGATCATCACTTTCTCAATTGTAAGCAGCATCGGCCGTTTTCCTTCCTGGAGCGATGGCGGGGTTGACATTGGCGCCCAGTTGCCGGGCGGTTTTCGAAACCAAAGGGCTGGCATCGTTTCTCAACCGCGACGCATGGGTCTCATACAGGGTCGGCGCCAGCTTAAACAGGGCCCAGGCGGCGGTGGCCCGAACGATGTCGTCCATGTCTTCCAACCGCTTCTCGACCTGAGGGGCGCACTCGGTCAGCCCTTTCCGGACGATCATATCCAGGGCGCAGATCCGGGACCAGGACAGGGTGAACACCGCGGACCCGAAGGCAATCTGTTTCAATTCTCCGGCCACCCTCTCCGGCGTGTGGTAGGCTCTCAGCTCCCGGCCGGCGCCCAGGGCCGTAAAATCCCGGTAATGAAACAATGTGTAGAGTTTCTCCCTGACGCTCGTGTCCGGCACCACCCTCAGCAGCCGCAGAAGCCGCTGACGAACCGGCTCGGGGATCTCCCCCTCTTTCTGACGGAGATACCAATAAAAAAGCGTGGTCAGCGTTTCGGCTTCATGGGCCAGGATGGCCAGCAGGGAGAGAATGCGCCGTCGGTTCAGGTTGAGTTCACTGTCCAGGGCCCGGATCAACTGACCCCCGTCCCGTTCCGGCATGAAGGTCACGATGCTCGACAGGACCCGCTTGGCGTCGCGGATCTCCATGTTGAGAAGCTTGGCCAGCTCTTCCCGGACGTTGTCCTCCATATGGAACCGGCCCTTGATCAGGGCGTCCAGCACCGCCGTCCGGATGGTTTTATCCGAAATGGTCAGCCCCTCCAGCAGGGCTGCCCGGGCCGCATTGCTCTTGAACCGGGAAAGAATGTTGGCGGCCCGGCAACGGCGGACGCGTCTTTCACCTTCGTCTGAGAGGATGCTTCTGAAGATGTCCACCGTGTAGCGGCCCGACCGGGTCAGGTATCCCTTTCCCGACGGGATGCTGGCAAAGCCCACGGAATTGATCACGAAACGGCTGAACCGGGCCACCCGGCCCACTTTGTCCGAGGTCAACGGCTGAAGGCGCTCCACCAGATCGTTGGGATTGAGGCATCCCAGGGCCCAGACCGCTGTTTCCCGCACCACGGGTTCCGCTTCCGCCAAACCGGAGATCACCGCATCGTAGAACTCCATGGTGGCGACCTTCCCGACGGTGAAAAAAGCGCAGGATTTTGTCCACACCGACGTCCACTGCTGGGACCGGGACAGGATCTCCTTGAGCCGCTCGTGGGGACTCATGCGCCGCTGCTCGAAATGGGCAACCAGTCGGGAGTGGCGCTGGGCCGTGGAGATGTTTTCCAGCAACGGGATGACCAGTTCCTTTATCTCCTGGGAAAGGAGACTGTCGAGCATTTCAACCGCGCGGGCCCGCTTGTCTCTGGAGGGACCGGCCATGTCGGCTTGCGCCGACAGAACGGCGTCTCGGGGATAGATCATGGCCAGCATGAGCAGAATGGAGCGACGGTTGCTGTCCACTTCACTTTTCAGGGCCTTGACCAGTTCCGCGGCCGGCGCATAGTCGCCAAAGTCGACAATGGCCGACAAGGTCCAGGTGGCGTCCTTCACCTCGTTGCGAATCCGGTCCTTCATTGCCAGGGCCTCGCCCCCCACCGCCCGGTGCCGGCACTGGACCAGAGCCGACAGAATCCGGTTCCGGATGTCTTCCTCCGTGAAATCGATCTTTTTGTTCAGCAGGGCGACGGCCCGATCGCCGCCGATGCGGCCGAGAATGCGAATAATCCGGCTCCGGAGTTCACGGGTCTGGCCTTTGGCGTCAAAGGCGTCTTCCAGCTCCGGGACGATCCCTTCTCCGAAGGCGATGATAGCCGATATGGCGGGTTTCTTGAGACTCGGCGCGGAGATGCTGTCCAGAAGGGACGGCAGCAGCTTGGGATTCTTCAAATGACCCGAAGCGTGGATGGCGGCCTGCCGCACCGATATGTCCGAATCCGTCAACAGCCGGAGCAATGGCCGGTAAAAAGAGGCAATGCCCACCTCCCCCAGCACCTGGGCCGCCAACCGTCGGCTCGACGGGTCGTCTGAATCCAACAGGGCGTTCAAATGGGCCCCGGCGTTGAGAACCCCGTCGATGCCGCCGTAGCTGAGCAGCCCCACCATGGCGCCCCGACGTTCCTCGGAATCCGGGCTCTCCAGATAGGGAAACACCTGATCGAAGGCCTCGGTCTCCGTCACGGCGCACAGGGACCGCAGAACCCCGCCCCGGACCGTCTGGTCTTTTTCTGTTTGCAGTCGTTCCTGGAGCGCGGGCAGCGTTCCGGTCATCCCCAGGCGTCCGATCCGCTCCAGGACATTGAGGCGAACCTGGGGTTCGGCGTGTTCCAACAGCCGTCGGAGATAGCGTTCCAGATGCTCATGCTCGATTTCCTCCAGAATGTCGAGACAGTAGATGACCACCCCCGGTTCGGAACTCTCCAGTTCCTTGCGGAGCACCGCTTCGCTCTGCTCGTCTTCCAGGGAGAGGGCGCCGCCCCCAAGTTTCCGCCGGGTCAGCGCCTTCATCAGCACGACGGTGTACTCCCGGCGCAGCAGCACCCCGACGGCGATCCAGCCGGCGCAGGTCAACAGCGCGGCCAGGACGATGTGGACCGGATCGACCCCCAATCCCTTTGTGGCCGCCAGCAGCAGGAGGCCGGTGAAGGCGCCGGCCGCCGGTTCCGCGATGGTCTCCAGGAGCGTCTGAGCGCGCAGCCGCTGTCCCGGAGGAAACGGCTGGTACAAAAGCCGAAGGGAGGGTTCGCCGATCGCGTTGCGCATCACTTCGTCCAACAGCTTGGTGGCGGCGACCAGCCAGAAAAAGATGGCGGCGGCGCCGTGGGCGGAAGCGGCGCCGGTCATGCCCACCAGTACGATGCACGGCACGGTCAGCAGCCCCAAGCTCAGGCCGTATCGGGTGATCACGCGACCGGGGAGGAAGGCGTTGGTGAAAAAATTGATGACGCCCAGGGCCCCGATGAAAAACCCGAGAAAGCTGGCGATCTCGGCCTCGGTCTGGTAGTAGACATCCACCTGCTCGTAGAAGACGTAATCCAGGAAATAATACGCCAGAACGGAAAACACCGCAAAGGTCAGCACCAGGGTCAGGTACCGGTTCCGGGAGAGTTTGGAGGACGCCTTGATCTCCCGTTCCCCCTCGTCGGGCGGGGCGAGTTGATCTCCGAACAGCCGCAGAATATAGGCCAGAATCAGCAGACAGGCGGCGATGCCGCCCGCCGATATCAGGAGCAGATGCTGGGTCTGACCCATCAGATGGACCAGCGTCGGCACTGAAAAGCCGCTCACAATGCCCGCCAGGATCTCGCCGATCCCGATAAGGCCGAAGAGCCGCTTTCCCTGCCGGACGTTGAAGAGATGGCCGGCCACCCCCCAGAATTCCAGGCCGATGAGGGCGGCCATGAGGCTGTGCCAGATCACCAGCGCCATGGGGAGCCATGACGATGTGGTGAAGGTCAACAGCCCCCAGAGAAGGAGAACGGAAAAGAGCAGAAAAGCCAGGGTATAAGAAAGGAGCCGGGAAAAAGAAAACCGTTCCTCGAACCGCGAGTAAATAAACCCGAAAAAGGTGATGAACAGCGAGGAGACGATGTAAACGTAGGGCAACTTGTCCACGCCGAAGGCTTCCAGGAACAGGGCGTAGGAAGTGGTTTCGAAAAAGACCAGAGACACCCCGACGAAAAACGAATGGAGCAGCAACAAACCGGTGGGCAGCTCCTCGCCGGGCCGGATTTTAAAAATCGTGGCGACATCAAAACGTTTGGCGTTTTCTGGTTGCATGGGGTCTCCGGTGTTCGCGGGGATTGACGACTGATGGCCCGATCATACCCTTATCGGCGCTTCCGTGCAAGCACCATCAAACCGATTCCCGGCATAAAAAAGGGCAACCGTTCCTCCAGCGCGGCCAACCGCAGAAACAGCCGCTCCATCCGACGGGAGGGATAGCGCTGTTCCAGGCATGACCAGGGGATCAGGTTGGTGACGGCATGGACCGGCCACCGGCCCAATACCTCGAGCCCGGCGCACCGAAGCATGTCTCCCAGTTCCCGGGAGGTGAAAAAGCGGCCGGGCGTCGGCGCAATCCGGTCATAG
>JAABTD010000305.1 GCA_011390065.1 Desulfobacteraceae bacterium | reverse complement strand
AAGATCATCGAACGCTTCCAGGAGCGGGACTACATCCCCTTCATGGTGCTGTCGCTGAAGGCCGGCGGGGTGGGCCTCAACCTGACCCGGGCCAACCATGTGATCCACTTCGACCGGTGGTGGAACCCGGCCGTCGAAAACCAGGCCACGGATCGGGCCTTCCGGATCGGCCAGAAAAAAAACGTGGTGGTCCACAAATTCGTGACCCGGGGCACGGTGGAAGAGAAAATCGACGCCATGCTCACGGAAAAAGCCAAATTGTCCGCCGAGGTGGTGGGGGATTCCGGGGAAGCGTGGATCACGGAGATGGACAACGAGGAACTGGTGTCGCTGTTTCAATTAACCCTTTAAGCAGGATGCGACGATGGCATACGGTCATTATTATCCCCCTTACGTGCCGGTGGCGCAAAAGCGGGCCAAAGCCGATAAAAAACTGAAGCAGTTGAAGAAAAAGAACCCCGACATCCGGCCCGTGCGTCTGGAGGGACAGGCTTTGGCCCGGTCCTGGTGGGGCAAGGCCTGGAATCAAAACCTGGAGCGATATGCCGATTACAGCAACCGCATCGGCCGGGGCCGCAGCTATGTCCGCCACAACGCGGTCCTGGATCTTCAGATCGCGCCCGGACGGGTCGAAGCCCTGGTTCAGGGAACGGCCAGCCAGCCCTACGAGGTGGAGATCCGCATAGAGGAGATTTCCAAAAAGAACTGGAAGGCCATGACGTCGGCATGCGAGGGGCGGCTGGAAACCCTCCAGGAACTGCTGGCGGGCCAGTTCCCCAAGGCCCTGGCGGACGTCTTCACGGCCAAAGGGGAAGGACTGTTCCCCAGCCCCGCCGAGATCAAATTTTCGTGCAGTTGCCCGGACTGGGCCTCCATGTGCAAACACGTGGCCGCGGCGCTCTACGGCATCGGGGCCCGGCTGGACGAAGAGCCGTCGCTCTTTTTCACCCTCCGGAACCGCGACATCTCGGATCTGGTGTCCTCGGCCGTGACCGAAGGGACGCGAAATCTGTTGGACCGGGCCGAACGGAAAAGCGACCGGGTGATGGACGACGCCGACCTGTCGGACGTATTCGGCATCGACATGGAGGCGCCGCCGTCGCCGGAACCGGCGGAGGCCAGGCCGAAACCGGCCCCCAAGGCGAAAAAGACGACGCCGAAGAAGCCGGTGAAGAAACAAGAGGCGGCTGCGGCGAAACCGGCCAAGGCGAAAAAAACCGCCGGAAAACCCACCAGGAAAGCCGCTTCCAGCCGAAAGACGGAAAAGACCCTTCGGAAAAAACCGGAAAAGACGCCCCGGAAGACCGCAACCAAACCCGCCGTCCCAAAAGGCAAATCCACGGCCATCGACACGGTGGCGGCGGTCATCGCAGAGCATCCCAAGGGCGTGGGCGTGGCCGACATCCGGAAAGCCACCGGCTTCGACGACCGGAAGATCTACAACATCGTCCATCAGCTCAAGGAGAAGGGGCGGATTCGCAGCGCGGGATGGGGGAAATATGCGGCGTCATGACGGATCGCCGGCCGGATCGGCTAGAAAATCCCGGTCCCCATCAGGACGCCCATGATGATGAAGGCGATGCCGGAGATCTTCAACAGCAGTTGTTCCGGGATGACCCGGCAAAGCTGCCGGCCGCCGATCACCCCAAGGGCCGTGACGGTGGTGAGGGCCAGGGCCGCGCCGGCGAAGATCGTCCAGGGCGCCGGGGCCTTGGAGGCCAGTCCCATGACGGCCAGTTGGGTCTTGTCCCCGAACTCCGCCAGGAAGAGAAGGATGAGGGTGGAGGAGAATGCCTTCCAGTTCCAGGCCTTTTGCCGGACGGTCTCGTCGATCTCGCAGAAGATTTCGCAGGCCTCGGCCTCCGCCTGCCGCTTCAGCTTGACGGATTCCCGCCAGATGAGGGCGCCCATGATCACGAAGGCGGCGGCGGCCACGGCGCGCACCACCTCGGCAGGAATGAGGCGGCCCGCCACCTGACCCCCGACAACGCCCACGGCGCTGACCAGCGTCAGGGCGAGGCTGCCGCCGATGAGCACGGGCAGAGGGCTGCGGTATTTGCAGGTCTGGGTCATGACCGCCAGCTGGGTTTTGTCCCCCAGTTCGGCAATGAAAATCAGTCCGTAGGTCGAGAAAAGAAGGCTCCAGTTCATGGTCTCGCTTTCATCATGGGTGGTGCGAAGGGTAGAATTTAATTCAGCGGCGAAGGTCGGCCATCGCGGCTTCCAACAGGCCGGCTTCTTTTTTCAGCCGGTCCAACAGCGGCCAGACGTCCTCCGTTCCGCCATCGCCGCCGATCTTTTCGATTTGATGGGCGATGGATTCCAGCCGCTTCGCCGAGACGGTGGCGCAGACCCCTTTGATAGTGTGAGCGTGCAAGGTGATTTTTTTCGCATCCTCTTCGCGCAACGCTTCTTCCAGAAGATCGATCCGTATGGACAGGTGTTTGGGCGTATTGGCGATCACCATTTTAAACAACGGATAGTCGTCTCCCAGGCGTTTCATGAGCGCCTGGCGGTCAAAGACGGGGGTTGGGTCGGCCGGGCTGTCGGGGGCGGGGACGTTTGCAGCGGAAGCCGGCGCGGGATCCCGGTCGGCCGATCCGTAGACTCTTGACGCCGGTGGTTTTTTGTCGAGCTGTTCCCGGATCACCGACAAGAGTTTGTCCGGTTCCACCGGCTTGGATACGTAGGCGTTCATGCCCGCTCTGAAGCAGTGTTCGCGATCCTCTTTGCCGGCGTCGGCCGTCATGGCCACGATGGACACCGCCGGGTTCAAAACCCCCGAAGACGGGTCGCGGATGATGCGGGTCGCTTCGAGGCCGTCCATCTCCGGCATCTGAACATCCATCAAAACGATGTCATAATGCCGCCGCCGGAGCCGTTCGACGGCTTCCCTGCCGTTTTCCGCTATATCGGCGGACAACCCGGCTCTTTTGAGAAGGGTCGTCGCCACGAACTGATTGACCTTGTTGTCTTCAACCAGCAGGATGTCCGGCGCATAGGGCAAAAGGTTGGACTGCCCGTTTTTATTGGATACGGGGCGGATGTCCGCCGCCGTCCGCTTTTCCAGGGCCGCTTGAAGCCAGAACGTGCTGCCGCTTCCTTCTTCGCTGTCGACGCCGACCTGCCCCCCCATTAGTTCCGCCAGTCGCTTGCAGATGGCCAGACCGAGTCCGGTGCCGCCGTATTTCCGGGATGTTGTGGCATCCGCTTGTGAAAAGGGCTGAAAAAGGCTTTCGATCCGGATTTTTGAAATTCCGACGCCCGTGTCCGTGATGCTGAGTTGGATCATCTCGTGGGTGTCGCTGCAGGTTTCCGACGACAGGTGGAGGACGACGCCCCCGCTGTGGGTGAATTTGACGGCGTTGTTCAGGAAATTGAGCAGGATCTGGCGCAGCCGCACCGGGTCGCCCGTTACGTAAGGATGCAGACCCGGTTCGACCCGTTGCTCCAGGGAGAGCCCCTTTTCTTCAGCCTTTGGCTTTACGATGGTCGCCACCGACGCCGCCAGGTCGACGAGATTGAGGGCCGTATGCTCCAATTCCAGCTTGCCCGCTTCGATCTTTGAAAAATCCAGGATGTCGTTGACCAGGGACAGGAGCAATTCGGAGGAATTTACGGCGATCTCCGCGTATTCCCGCTGTCGCGCATCCAGCGGCGTGTCCAGCAGCAGGCGGTTCATGTTGATGACGGCGTTGATGGGCGTGCGGATTTCATGGCTCATGGTGGCCAGAAATTCCGATTTGGCCCGGGTCGCGGCTTCGGCCTGCTCCTTGGCGGCTCTCAATTTGTTTTCGTTTTTCCGGAGCGCATCTTCAACCCGCATCCGTTGTCTCATCTCTTTTGTCAGCCGTCGATTCCAATAGCCGAACAACCCAAGAACAAAAGCGGACATCGCCAGCGTTTTCCACAAAAGACTGTAATCGGTCTCCCGGGCGTATCGGACGGAAATCCAGTTGTTGTAGATGGCGTCCCGCTCGTGCTGGGGAATGGCGTCCAGCCCCTTTTGGAGGATGGCGTTCAGGATCGGCTGATCCCTCCCGGTTGCCATGCTGATTTGATAGACGTACGGGGTGTCGCCGGCCACCCGGATCTGGGTCAGCCCGGTTTTGCCGATGTAGTAGCTTGTGGCGACCAGATTGCCCACGAAGGCGAATGCCTTGCCGCTCGCGACCATCCTCAGCGCTTCCTCGATGGTCGGGGCGTAAACGGGGTCGATTTCCGGATGGTCCCGGTCTATCCATTCCCGGGTCGCGTCGCTTTGGACCACCGCGACCTTTTTTCCGCGCAGGGTCTCGATGCCGCCCAGGTACGTTGCCTTCGCATCCGAGAAAATCGCGACCGGCAAGGAGAGATGGGGGTGGGTAAACAGAAACTCCCGCCCCCGGCCGGGAGTCTCGGCCATGGCGGGCAGGATCGCCACCTCGCCGTCTTTCAATCCCTGCTGGGCCTCCGCCCAGGAACGGCTTGCCGCCGGCTCGAACCGGACGTCCAGCAGCGTTTCCAGACGTTTCATGTATTCCAGCGATATGCCCTGGGGGACGCCGTTATCGTCGACGAATTCGATGGGCGCCCAGTCCGGATCGAATCCAAATGCGATGGTCGGGTGGGCCGCGAGCCATCTTTCTTCCGCCGGGGTGAGCCGGATTCGGGGCGTGTCGAACCATTTGTCCCGCAGCCGCTGCTTTTCCCTTTCGCTCAGCGCCAGAAAGCCTTTGTCGAGAATGGATTTGAGAAGCGGGAAATCCTTGTGGACCACATAAGTATGCCCTTCAGCCGGCCCCAGGCCATCGAATGTCGCGTATCCTTTCACCGCCAAGTTGTTCAGGTAATAATTCCGCAC
>JAABTD010000103.1 GCA_011390065.1 Desulfobacteraceae bacterium | reverse complement strand
CTGCGTAACCGCTATAGTGAGCCCTTTTTGCCGAATATTATAACGGTATTCAGTTGCCATACGCAAATTTTTTCTGGAGGAAAGTCCATGAGAATCGTAACGCGAGCGGATTTTGACGGCGTGGTCTGCGCGGTCCTGCTCTTTGATGCAGAAGAGATCGACGAACCCGTGAAATGGGTGGAGCCCAACGACATGCAGAAAGGAA
The DNA here is from genome assembly GCA_011390065.1 of Desulfobacteraceae bacterium. Classification (GTDB taxonomy): domain Bacteria; phylum Desulfobacterota; class Desulfobacteria; order Desulfobacterales; family JAABSP01; genus JAABTD01. Next base: position 16,387 of record JAABTD010000103.1, on the reverse strand, counting down.
AGGTAGAGGTAAAAAAAGGAGATATTGTGGCCAATCTTCCCTATCACCCCAATTGCTCCCTCTGGTTCGATCATCATTACACCAACCAGCAGATCACGGATTTCAAAGGGGCCTTCGATATTGCGCCGTCGGCCGCCGGGGTTGTTTTCGATTATTATCGAGGCGTTTTCGATCGGGATTACACCGAGCTGGTCCGGCAGACCGACAAGATCGACGCCGCCGATCTCAGCCAGGAAGAGGTGCGTCACCCGGAGTCCTACCCGTATATTCTGCTCTCCATGACCCTCTCCAGCCATCAGAAGTCGGATGAACCCTACTGGAACCGGCTCATCGATCTCCTGCGCGGGGAAGACATCGAGGCGACCATGGCCGACCCCGAGGTCAAGAAGCGATGCGAGGCGGTGATCCGGCGCAACACAGCGTATCAACAGCACCTGATGGATCACACGCGGATGGAAGGAATGGTGGCGGTCACCGATTTCCGTTCCTTTGAAAACCCCCCGACCGGCAACCGGTTTCTGGTTTATTCCCTGTTTCCCGATGCGGTGGTTCATGTTCGCATCCGGCACGCCGGTGAAGAGCCGGACAAGGTGATCGTCAACGTCGGCCACAGCATCTTCAATCGAAACTGCAACGTCAATGTGGGGTTGTTGCTCTCCCGCTACGGCGGCGGCGGCCATGCCGGCGCCGGCTCTTGCACCCTGGATCGCAAGAATGCGGAACCGGCCATTGCCGACATCATCGGCGCTTTGAAAAAAAACGAGGCCATCACCCGGTAAGGAAAAACCGCCGTTTCAAGTTCGGCGCTGCGCCGAACCCAGGCCCCTTATCGACGGCCCTGAAGGATGCCGGAATCCGTCGGGCCCCTGAAAGGCAGTCGCGTTATCTCCCGGAGACCGGCCCCGGTCATCATCCCGGTGATCTCTCCTTCGGCATAGGCCTGGCCCCCATCGGTGCCCAGCAGCATGTTGAGGGAAAAGAGGGCCGGGAACAGCGGGGCGTCCCGGGAATCGTCCAGGATGAACTCGTGGATGAGCAGCGCTCCGTTCGGGGAGAGGGCGGCCGTTGCTTTTTTAACGATCGATCGGCATTCCGCCGGGCCTTCTCCGTGGAGAATGTGGGAAAGCCAGGCCGCGTCGTAGGGGCCGCCCAGGCTGTCGTCTTGGGTGAAATCGCCGTCTTTGAAGGTGATCCGGTCCGATAGACCGAATCGCCCGATGGTTTTTTCCGCAAAGGGGCGCGTGGTGGGCAGATCGTAAACCGTGGCCTTCAGGTCCGGGTATTTCAGGCAGAAATGGATGGCATAGGTGCCGGGTCCGCCGCCCATGTCCAGAAGATGAGACCGGCCCGACAGGTCCACGATGTCCGCCACCATGGGCGCCTGGAGCATGGCGTTGTTGAACATGCCCATGAGAAAGCTCTCCCGAACTTCCGGATCGGAAAAAGAGGCCCGCTCCCGCACCGGATGTCCGGTACTGACCGCCTCGTGCAGCCGGACCCAGGAAGGCGCGAGATGATGGTGGTGCTGGATCATGTAGCCGAGGTACTGGGGAGAATCCTTGACGAGATAAGCGGCCGACGCCTCGGTGTTGGCGTACCGGCCCTTTTTTTTTGCCAACAGATCCATGGCCGCCAGGGCGTCCAGCAGCATGGCCGTGGCCCGGACTTCGCCCCCGATTTTATCCGCCGTCTCATCGGCTGTCAGCGCCTCCTCTCCGATTTGTGTGAACACGTTCAGCTTGACCCCCGCATGGAGGGTGCAGGTGCGCCAGTAGTAGCCGGAAGTTTCCAGGATCGTGCCGGGATGCCATTTTTGTTCCTTCACTGCTATCCTCCTTCAAACTTCAGATGGCGCCGCGTTTCCGACGGCGCCGGAAAGGTTGCCCTTTTCATGCAAGATGATGTATGCCATTTAGGGGATGATTGTCAATTGGATTGCAAACCGGAGAGCGCCATGTCGCCAACATGCGCTTTCAGCGGGGCAAAAGAAATTGAGACGAAAGAGGATGCTCAAATGATCGAAAAAGCCATTATCATGGGCGCGGCGGGGCGGGATTTTCATAATTTCAACGTCTATTTCCGGAACAATCCCCGATATCGCGTGGTGGCATTCACCGCCGCCCAGATCCCGGACATCGAGGGGCGCTGCTATCCACCGGAACTGGCCGGAGAAGCGTATCCAGACGGCATTCCGATTTATGAGGAAGCGCAACTGGCGAACCTCGTCCGGGAACACAAGGTCGACCTGGTGGCCTTTTCTTATTCGGACGTGACCCACGCAGAGGTCATGCACAAGGGGTCCATCGCCATGGCCGGCGGCGCGGATTTCATCCTGCTGGGCGCCACTTACACCATGCTCAAACCCCAAAAGCCGACGGTGGCGGTCTGCGCGGTGCGAACCGGGTGCGGCAAGTCCCAGACCACCCGGGAGGTGTGCCGGATCATTCGGGCTTACGGGAAGACGCCGGTGGTGATCCGCCATCCCATGCCCTACGGCGATCTCACCCGGCAGGTGGTCCAGCGGTTTTCGGAGTTTTCCGACTTCAACGCCCAACACTGCACCATCGAGGAACGGGAGGAATACGAACCCCTGGTGGAACGCGGCATCGTGGTCTATGCCGGCATCGATTACGGGAAGATCCTGGAAGCGGCCCAAGGGGAGGCCGACGTCATTGTCTGGGACGGGGGCAACAACGACACGCCGTTTTATCATCCCGATCTTCACATTGTGCTGTTCGACCCTCATCGTCCCGGCCACGAACTCCGGTACTATCCAGGCGAAACCAACATGATCATGGCCGACATCGCCGTCATCAACAAGGTGGATTCAGCCCCGGCCGACGGGGTGGCCCAGGTGCGGGAGAATATCCGGACCCATGGGCCCCGGGCGGAAATCGTGATGGCCGAATCGGCCCTGCTGGTGAATGATTCCGGCCGGATTGCGGGGAAGCGGGTGCTGGTGGTAGAGGATGGGCCCACCCTGACCCACGGAGGTATGGCCTTCGGGGCCGGCTTTCTCGCGGCAAAGATGCACGGCGCGGCCGAACGGGTGGACCCGCGGCCCTATGCGGTGGGTTCCATCCGGAAGACCTTCGACCGATACCCCCACATTGGCCCGGTGCTCCCGGCCATGGGGTATGGCGAGAGCCAGACCCGTGAGCTGGAAGCGACCATCAATGCCACCCCCTGCGACCTGGTGCTTTTTGCCTCCCCGGTCAACCTGTCCCGTTTGTTGAATATCGCTGCGCCGACCCTCCGGGTGCGCTATGAATACAAGGATCACGGCGATCCCCGACTGACCGATGTGCTGGAACGGAAGCTGAAAGCGGTCCTGGCCCGAGGCGGCATCCATGGCTGAAAATTCCGGAAAACCGGTTCTTTTGGCGGCCCTGGGGGGCAATGCCCTGGTTCGGAAAGGACAGACGGGAACTGTCTCCGAACAGTTCGAAAATCTCCGGGTTCCGATCCGTCAGATCGCCAGGCTTTCCCGAAGCTGCCGGATCATCATCACCCACGGCAACGGTCCCCAGGTGGGCAATCTGCTCCTCCAGCAGGAATGCTGCCCGTCGACGCCCCGTCTTCCTCTGGAAATCCTGGTGGCCCAGACCCAGGGGCAGATCGGCTATATGATCGAATCGACCCTGGACAGTGAACTGATGGCCATCGGGGTCCATGAGCAACCCCTGGTGAGTTTGCTCTCCTACGTGGTGGTGGACACCGACGATCCGGCTTTTTCTGAGCCCACCAAGCCCATCGGCCCGGCCTTCGGGGAGACGGAGATCAAGGATCTGCCCTATCCCGTCGTCGAGACGCCCAAAGGATATCGCCGGGTGGTCGCCTCCCCAAGACCGATGACCATCGTCGAGAAACGGGAGATCCGGCGGCTCATCGATCAGGGGTTTATCGTGATCTGTTGCGGCGGGGGCGGGATTCCCGTGATCAGGGAAGGTCGGTCTTTCGCCGGCGTGGACGCTGTGATCGAGAAGTATCTGGCCAGCGCCAAATTGGCCGAGGAAGTCGGCGTGGACATTTTCCTCATCGCCACCGACGAAGCAGGGGCGTCTCTGGATTACGGCGGGCCTGACCAACGGCTTCTCCGGACCATGACCGTGGACGAGGCTGACGTCTATATGAGCCGGGGCCATTTCCCGCCCGGCTCCATGGGCCCCAAAGTGACGGCGGCTGCGTCGTTTATCCGGAACGGAGGGAAGCGGGCCTTTATCACTTCGGTAACCGCCATCGAGGCGGCCCTGGCCGGCGAGGTCGGCACCGAAATCATTCCTGCGTGAATTCAGTTTCCGGATGGCCGGCGGCGATCGGGTGTCAGGGCGTCGCCTCGCAGACGGCCCGGACGTGGCAGACGGCGCTGAAGTCCTGCCACCAGACGAATCCCATTTCCGCACTCACAAACCAGGCGGCGATGAAGGACCGACGGTCGCAGCTCCAGAGCTGTTTCAGCTGATGGTCGAAGACCGATTCCAGGCAATAGTCCTCGCCGTGGGGCGTTTCGGTCAGGAGCGACATGAGTTCGTCGATGGTGGGCAGCCGCCAGTCCCGGCGGCGGGCGAACCGCCGCCCGTTCAGATCGTCGACGTAGTCGTGGGCGTCGCGCCAGGTGACGGGGTAGGGGGTCCCGGACTGCTGCCAGGTCAGGCCGGTGGCGTTGTCGGTAACGCTGCCGTCGCCGTTCTCGCGGAAATCGTTCTCCACCCAGACCTCCGGCCGCCACAGCTCGTCGACGCCGAAGACCTCCACGGCGGCTTTGGGCCGCACCTTGATGGGAAAATGGCGGTGATGGATCCGCTCCGGAGGACGGGTTTCCGCTTCTGATTTGATCGGATAGACCCGGCAGACGGTCTCCTTTTGCCGGTTCCATTCCCGGGCCAGGCGGTCCAGCTCCCCCAGCATGGCGCCGGCGGCGGCGAACCGCTGGCGGGGCGAGGGGGCGATGGCTTTGAGGAGGAAGCCGTCCCACCGCCAGTCGAGATCCGGGTTGAACCGGCTGGGCCGTTCCGGATGATCGGCGGGCAGGGCGCCGGTGAGCATCCGATAGAGCATCATTCCGACGCTGTAGAGATCGGCGGAGGCGTCCACTCCGTCGGGATTTTCAGCCTGTTCGGGCGCTGCATACCAGGGCGATCCCACCTTGAGGTTGTCGGGCGCTTCGAAGACCTCTCCCCGAAGTTTGGACAGCCCGAAATCGCAAATCTTCACCCCATCATAGGCTGTCAACAGAATGTTATAGGGTTTGATGTCCCGATGAATGACGCCGTGGTGATGGAGGCAGGCCAGGCCGTCCAGGATCTGGCGGGTGTAGTCGATGGCCTTGTCCAGGCTGATCGTCCGGGAGGGCGAGTCGGGTCGATAGGTCTCGCCGATCATGATGCCGAGGTTGTTGAAATAGTAGTCCATCAGGTAATGGGGCATCCCGTCCTGGGTTTCGCCGAAATTCCAGATCTCCACAATGTGAGGATGACGGAGTCTGCCCAGGGTCGTCGCCTCGGAGATGAAGACCTCCCGGATCCGTTCATCTCCCATGAGGTCGCGGAGATGGGGATTGGGAGAGAGGGCCTTGAGGGCGGCGATTTTGCCGATCACCGGTATCCGGACCTTGTAGACCCGGGCCATCCCTCCCCGGCCCAGCAGGCCGCGGATTTCGTATGGTCCGATGGTTTTCATGCGGCTTTCCCGGCTCCTGTTTTTACCATAACCGATCCGCGTGGGATCGGGGAAGGCCGGCCTTGATGATGGCGTCAACGGTCTCCTGGATGTCGTAGGCCGCAAATCGCACCTCCAGGGCATCGGCGGCGTCGTCGTAAACCACATATTTGGCCCGGCTGTCGCCGTCTCGGGGCTGGCCTACGGACCCGATGTTGATGATGTAGCGGTGATCCGCCTGAAGCTGGACCGCTCCTTCCTGGAAAGGAACGCGTTCCGTTTCGGCGCCATCGCAGCCCATGAGGATCAGTTCGTGGGTGTGGCCCACAAAGCAGCGCATTTCGGGCAACTCCTCGAAAGCGGCCCGGAGCCGGTTTTCCGTGACTTGGAAAAGATAGGTCGAGAGGGAATCCGGGGGGAAGCCATGGACGAACCGGCATCCGTCCCGTGTTATGAACGGGGCCCGGGAACCGACGAACGCCAGAGCAGCCTCGCTCAACATCTCCCGGGTCATTTCCAGGGACCGGCGGGCTTCGGGATTGAACCATTTCAGGTACCGGGGTTCCGCCACGGCCCGGTCATGGTTTCCCTGCACCGTAGGGATGCGCCGATCCTGGATGATGCGAACCACCGCTTCGGGATGGGGCCCGTATCCGACCAGGTCTCCCAGGGAGACGATGTCTGAAACGCCGAGGGTTTCGATGTCCGCAAGCACCGCTTTGAAAGCCGTCAGATTGCCGTGGATATCGGAGATCACCGCGATTTTCATGTGTTGCCGCTTTCTCGTTTGTTTCCGTGGATAACGCCCGACGCCCACTGGCCAGCGTAAACCCGAATGGATTTCAATTAAATCATCAACCTGCCGGAAAATCAAGGCCGGCTGTATGGAAGCCGCTCCGGAGACTTGAACTCACCTGCGGGGTGTGCCATATTCATGGCGTTTTACCCGGAACCGAACTTCCATGATAATCTTTTTGCCCAAGATAAGGAAAACCGATTGTGACATCGAAACCTTTGGCCGTCTACCCGGTGCTGCTGGCCGGCGGAAGCGGCACGCGACTGTGGCCCATTTCCCGGGCCGCCGCCCCCAAACAACTGGCGCGGCTCATCGGCAAGACCTCTCTCATCCAGAACACGGCCCTGCGCCTGTTGCCGGTCATGGACCCCGGCTGCCTGCGCATCGTCTGCGGCGACAGCCACGCCCATGAGATGAAAACGGACATGGCGGCCATCGGTGTTGATTCGCCGAAGATGATCATCAATGAGCCCTGCGGGCGGAATACGGCGCCGGCTATTCTTCTGGCCATATTGAAGATTTTGGAGAAAGAAACCGATGCAGTGCTTTTTATTTTCCCCGCCGATCACGTCATCGGAGATCAATCGACCTTTCATGAACGGATCAACGCGGCCATGGATCTCGCCCTGAACGGCCGCATCGCGACCTTCGGCATCTCTCCCGAATACCCGGAAACCGGTTATGGCTACATCGAGGCCTCGGAGGAGCGGGCTGGAGACGGGTACCGCATTGCCCGGTTTGTGGAAAAACCCGATCTCGCCACCGCGGAAGGGTATCTGAAGGCCGGCAATTTCTACTGGAACAGCGGCATGTTCGCTTTCAAGGCCTCGGTGATGAAAGCAGAGTTCGCCCGGTTCAGGCCGACGCTCCTGTCGGCCATGGAACAGATGCTGGCCCGCAATGACGGATCGGTCGCCCTTTCCGAATACGAAACCCTGGAGAACATCTCCATTGATTACGCGGTAATGGAGTCCACGGACAAGGGGGTGGTGCTGCCTTCGGCCTTCGGCTGGAGCGATATCGGTTCCTGGAAGTCCCTTTATGATTTCGTTCCGCCCGACGAGGATGGAAACGTCCTCCTTTACGGCGACGTCCTGCTCCGGCAGACCAAAAACTGTTTGGTCATGGGCCAGGAACGGCTCATCGCCCTCAACCGGCTGGAAAATCTCGCTGTGGTGGAGACCCCGGACGCCGTCTTTGTGTCGGATCTGGAACACAGCCGGGACGCCAAACATTTCGTGAACATGCTGAAAGAGACCAACCGGCGGGAATATCGGTCTCATACGCGGAAGAATCAGACGTGGGGGTATGTCAAGACTTTGGAAAGGGCGGCCGGGCGGCGGGTCCGCCGCATCGTGATCTTTCCGGGCCGGGAGATGGCCGAATGGCCCAACCACGGCCCCGACCGGCAATGGATGGCGGTGGCGGGGCGGGCCGATATCCGGATCGACGGCGATTCTTCTGTGCTGAAAGAGGGTGAGGCCGTGCGGATTCCTCATGGGAGTCGATATGCCGCCGTCAATCGGGGCGAGGAGGAACTGCATCTGCTGGAAGCGACCGCCGACCCGGAAGCGCTCTGATCCATCTAATGTCCTTCCCCCACACGAAGACCCTTTCATACAGCGCCATGGGAAGAAAACAGGGGCATCACCCCGGCGGAGGACGGCGCCTTAAAGCGGATCCGGGCGTCTCACCAGATCGATTGACGGGACGCGCCGTCAGGTATGGAGCAGCTGCTCGGCCGGTATCTCCCTTTCGCATTCTCCCTGAGAAAGACGCCGAAAGCCCAGCCCGACGCTCCATGGCGGCAGATCCAGAAGCCGAACCAGATGGGCGTGGCGGGAGATCTGGAATGGATGGGGTCTGACGAAGGCGAACCAGATCGCCGGCGCGGAGCAGCTGGCGCGACAGGCTGTTTTCAAATCTTTGCAAGCGCCGCCCCGAAACATGCCGGACCGACAGTATCCTCTGAAGCCGTCCGGCCCGAAGATCCGGAAGGTCAGAAGATCGTTGTTGTGGTTGACGACCGCGATGGTCGGTTTGCTGAGCCGGTTGGCAAGGGTGTACGCCACGCTGTCCAGTTCTTCCACATCCTGGGCTTCCGCGGAAGCGTCCAGTACCGTCACAATATCCCGATGGGGCGGAGCGATGACGCTCCGTCGCTTCAGGTCGTGCATCACCTTGAAGCATCGGGACTGGGTCGCTCCGCAGGCCAGGATCTGAGTGTAGAAATTGCCCATCTAAACCGCCGCCGCTTCTTTCCAGTAGGGGTTGATCAGGTCTTCGAAAATGGCCATGGCCGCTTCCGATCCCTGACCGGCCGCCGTGACGATTTGTTTATAGCCGCCCTCCACGTCGCCGCCCGAGTAGATGCCGGGGATGTTGGTTCGATGCCGATCATCCCGCCGGATATACCCCTCCTCGGTCAGTTCCACCCCGATCTGCCTGGCCAGCGCCACGGAGGGTTCGTATCCGATGGAGATGAAGACGCCGTCGGCGGGGATTTCGGTGATCTCTTTGCTCCGGGTGTTGGTCAACACCACCGACGTCACCCTCGCCTCCCCGCGGATTTCCTTGATTTCGGTGTTCCAGAGCACGGGAATGCCTGTTTCGAAGAGGTTTTTGCTCAGGTGGTCCTGGGCGCGGAGGTTGTTCCGGCGATGCACCAGCGTCACCTCAACACCCATGTGATGCAGATAGAGGGCTTCGGTCACGGCGCTGTTGCCGCCGCCCACCATGAGAACCTTTTTACCCTTGAAAAGGGGCCCGTCGCAGGTGGCGCAGTAGCTGACCCCCCGTCCGGAAAGTCGGTTTTCGCCGGGAACCCCCAGATGTCGATGGTTGGCTCCGGTGGCCAAGAGGACTGCTTTGGTCGAAAATTTCCGGCGGGATGTCGTGACCTCGATGGGATCGTCGGGGGCGTTGCCGGGTTTGATGGCCACGACCTCTTCCCCCTGAAAGATGGTCACGTATTCCAGGGCGTGGTTGACCATGATGTCCACCAGGCTCTTTCCCCCCACTGAGGTGAAGCCGGGGTAGTTTTCCACCAGCGGCGTGGTGGCCACCTGGCCCCCCAGCATGCCTTTTTCCACCAGGGCCGTTTCCAGCCCGGCCCGCTTGGCGTAGATCCCGGCGGTCAGCCCGGCCGGCCCGCCGCCCACGATCACCAGGTCGGTCTCGATTTCCGCGGCGTCGATGTCCGGGATGAAGACCCGCTGTTCCTCGTATTTGATCATCGACTGGATGAAGAGTTCTTCGGACTGGGCCCCTTTGCCGATGAGCACGTCGTCGGCAAAGGTCTGGGGGACGCTGTGGGCCTCGTATTCTTCGGCAAGCCGGGGGTTGGCCTGGATATCGATGATTTCCAGGGAGACCCGATCCGGCCGTTCCACGGCGGCTTTGACGGCATTGATCGACTGCTGGGGGCAGTAAGGACAGGTGGGGCTGACGAAGACCTTGAGGTTCCGCGGCCCGTCGAGGTCGGCCATCATCTTTCGGGACTGATCGCTCAGATTGCTGTTGTCAAACCCCAGCAGGAAGAGCATCTCCACCAGAGACCGACCTTCTTCTCCCACCGGGGCCCCGTTCCACCGGATGGCGAAACGGTCCGGCTGGAAGACCATGGTGGGGAAGGCGGTGATCTGCCATTCCGTGGATAGTTGATGATCCGGCGCGTATTCTTCCAACCGGATCTTGGAAGAGATCTGACGGAATGCCTTCAGGGCCTGTCGGGCCGCCTGGCTGAACACGGCGTCGGGGTCCGGGCCGGCAAACAGGCAGATGCGGACCTCGTGCGCCATTTTATCCAGGGCGTTTCCCAGGTGGGTCATCATTTCTTGTTCAGTCATCTGGGTTGATCCGCTCCCGTTTGCTGAGTTGGCCATGGGCTCGTGCTCCCTTTCCTTGAGGGGTTGATTCACATCATGTCGGCGGATAGGCTCTAAATCCGACAGGAATTTGTAAGGAAAATATATCGGCTTACGGGAGTTGATTGCAAGAAGAATTTGGGTTGGGACCGGAGAAGGTCGAGGCGCGTGCGGCGTCTCCTGGCGGCATCATATGTTGTGGTGGTATAATTAGGTTTATTTGAATGGGAGTCATGGGAATTTTTCAGGAAATAAAGAGAGGACTGGCTGAGGGACGGATTCCCTCGGCGTTTCCGGATGCGGTGGGGCCGGATGAATACGGGCTGGTTTTCGTTGGCGGCGAGCTGTCCATTCCATCGCTTGTGGAGGCCTACACCCGAGGCTTTTTTCCCTGGACCGGCGAGCATCCCATCCCCTGGTTCTCGCCGGATCCAAGGCTGGTGCTGTTTCCGGAAAACTTCCGGCCCACCCGGCGGTTCCGGCGCACCCTCCGGCGGGGACGGTTCGCCATCCGGTTCGATACGGATTTCGGCGGGGTGATCCGGGCGTGCGCGGCGATCCCCCGGGCGGGGCAGTGCGGCGCCTGGATCACGGACAACATGATCGCGGCCTATACCCAGCTTCATCATCTGGGCATCGCTCACAGCGTCGAGACCTGCGACGCGTCAGGCCGGCTGTGCGGCGGGCTCTACGGGCTCACCTTCGGCCGGGCTTTTTTCGGGGAATCGATGTTTTCTCGCAGCGCCGATGCCTCCAAACTGGGCCTCTGGGGACTGTGCCGGTTTCTGGCAAAGGAGGGCTTCCATTTCATCGACTGCCAGCAGGTGACGGCCCACCTCATGCGGCTGGGTGCGGTCCCCGTCCGGCGGAGCGAATACCTGGAACGGCTGGCCCGCGCCCTGGCTTTCGATTCCCTCCACCGGAAGTGGTCGGACATCGCGTCAGTCGAATGAGCGCGCTTTTTCGACGGCTTCCTTCAGGGCTACCGCATTATTCCGTTCCGTCTCCTTTGACGAATAGACCAGGGTGACGGCGCCGTTTTCCGCCTCTTCCGCCAGATCCCGGATCTTGGCCTGTTTCTCTTCGGCCTGGAGTTCCAGCTTGTAGCGGCGTTTAAACTCGCCCCAGCGGTGCGGATCATGGCCGTACCATTTCCGCAGGTCGTCGCTGGGCGCCAGATCCTTGAGCCAGTCGGCAAGGGCGGCGTCCTCTTTGGAAACGCCCCGGGGCCAGAGACGATCGACCAGATACCGCGATCCGTCGCTCTCTTCGGGGGCGTCGTAGGCCCGTTTGACGGCGATGGGCAAGGTTTTCCTCCCTAAAGCTCCTTGACCCGGAGCATGTTGGTGGTCCCCTCCACCCAAACCGGGTGGCCGGCCGTGATCACCACCAGATCCCCTTTGGCGACCCGACCGGTCTTCATCGCCGCATCAGCCGCCACTTGAATGCGTTCATCAGTATCTTTGGTTTCGGGCACGTGGCTGGGGCAACATCCCCAATAGAGGGCCAGGCGCCGGACCATGGCCTTTTCCGGAGAAAGCGCGATGAGCTGCGCCCGGGGCTTGAAGCGGGAGACCTGCATGGCGGTGGACCCGGATCGGGTGGTGGCCACAATGGCCCTGGCTTCCAGGTGATCCGCAAGGATGCAGGCGGCATAGGCGACCGACTCCGATACCATTTTGTCCGGCATCATGTCCAGGTACCGCTGATGGTGAAAGGTGTTGATGGCCGCATCGGCGATCCGGGCCATGAAGGCGACGGATTCCGCCGGATAACTGCCGCTGGCGGTTTCTTCCGACAACATGATGGCGTCGGCGCCGTCCAGCACCGCGTTGGCCACGTCGGTGGCTTCCGCCCGGGTGGGGCGGGGAGCGTCCACCATGGATCGGAGCATCTGGGTGGCGATGATGACCGGCTTCCCCTGCCGGTTCGCCTTCCGGACCAGGGTTTTCTGAATCTCCGGGACGTTTTCCAAGGGGATTTCAACGCCCAGATCGCCCCGGGCCACCATGATGCCGGCCGAGATTTTCAGGATCTCATCCATGTTGTCGATGGCTTCGTGCTTTTCGATCTTGGCGATGACCGGCGTGTCTTTTCCATGTTTCCGGATGATTTCCTTGACCGACTGGATGTCTGCCGCGGAACGGACAAAGGATAGGGCGACGTAGTCGACGTCGTTGTCCAGTCCGAAATTCAGGTCGATGCGATCCTTTTCGGTCATGGAAGGAGCGTTGATGGTTCCGGAGGGAAGGTTGATTCCCTTGTGGGAGGTGAGCGTGCCGCCGGTGATGACCGTCGTTCGGATCTCGGTCGGCGTGGTCTTTTTTACCTCCACTTCCATCATGCCGTCGGCCAGCAGTATCCGATCTCCGACCTTCACATCGGAGGGCAGGTCGGCGTAGGAGACCGATGCCCGATTGCCGGCGCCTTCCTCCTTCTGGGTTGACAGGATAAAGGCTTCGCCCGGTTCCAGGCGCATCCCCGGGTCCGCGATGTTGCCCACGCGAATTTTGGGTCCGCATAGATCCTGCAGGATGGCCACGGGGTTGCCCATTTCATCGGAGATATCGCGGATGATCCGGATCTTCTCCTTGTGTTCTTCGTGGGTGCCGTGGGAGAAATTCAACCGGGCCACGCTCATGCCGTTTTCGATGAGTCGCCGGATGATTTGCGGAGAGCTGCTGGCAGGTCCGATGGTGCAGACGATTTTGGTCTTTGGCATGGTGTTCCTCCTTGGGGATGCCCTGAAACAAAAAAGGGGCCAATCCTTATCGGATTACCCCTCTGATTTTCTGGCGCCCCCGGCAAGAATCGAACTTGCGGCGCATGGATTAGGAATCCATTGCTCTATCCACTGAGCTACGGGGGCGTCGATGCCCTTTGGTCTCACTCGATGAAAACTTTCTGACCCGGATAGATCTTGCTGCGTTTGCTGAGATGATTCATTTGCAAAAATTTTTCAAGAGACATGTTGTATCGTTCCGCAATCTTCGACGGAACGTCGCCCCGGCGAACCTTATAGGTTTTCTTTTTGTGAGATGCGGCGCTGCCCGTTCCCGGGATTGCCAGGGTCTGGCCGATGTGAAGCCGGGTGCTGGACAGATGGTTCGCCTGACGGATCTTTTTGGTGGTTGTACCATATTTTCGGGCGAGATTCCAGAGCGAATCGCCTCGCTTGACCACATGTTTGACGTCCCGCTGCGACCGGTTGGCGCTGCTGAGCGCCTTTGCGGCAGCCTTTGTCATGGGGATTTTAAGCGTTTTTCCGACCCGGATAACGTTCCGGCGTGAAATGTTGTTGGCTTGGGCAATGCTGGCGACGGTCGCGCCGTAGCGTTGGGCGATAGTGGAGAGCGACTCTCCGCGGCGCACGCGATGATGGGCGATCTCGATTTTCTTTTCCGGCGGGGCATAGGGCGCAATGGTTTCAAGCTTTGCGGCCAGCAACTCGCTTTTGCCTTTCGGCACTCTCAGGGAATACGCGACATCGCCGCCGGGGATGAGTTGATGCCGCAATTCGGGGTTAAGTTCATGGAGCGCCTCCTGGGAGACGCCGGCGGCGGCGGCGATATCCTTGAGATGGAACTGCTTGTCGACTTCTACCGTTTCATATTCCAGCGGGGAACAGAGGGGGGTGGCGTCCAGACCGTATTGATTCAAATTCTGGACGATGTGAAGGGTGGCGAGAAAGCGGGGAACATACTGGGCGGTTTCCCGGGGGAGTTGTTCGTAAAGGTCCCAGAAATTGTCGAGATAATTGATGTTCTGGTTCCGTATGACCTTCAGAACCCTGCCTTCGCCGCAGTTGTAGGCCGCCAGCACTGTTGTCCAGTCGCCGAATATCTGATGGAGTTCTTTCAGATAAGCAATAGCTGCATGGGTGGCCTTTTCCGGATCGAGCCGTTCATCAATATATTTGTTTCGCTTCAGTCCGAATTTATAACCCGTCGATGGAATAAACTGCCACAACCCAAGAGCCCTCGCCCGGGACAAAGCATTGGAGCGATAGCCGCTTTCGATAAGCGGCAGCCAGGAAAGTTCTTCAGGCAATCCAGCCTTTTTCAGCTCCTCGACGATCATAGCGCGGTATTTGCCGGATAGTTTGTAGGCCTGAATGAAAAAACTCCCCTTTGTCAGGTTTTTGATCTCATCCTTGACATAATCGTTCATCACCATGGGAATCGGTTTATGGGTGCCGTTGACCACAATGTTCCGGGAGGCGTAAATCTCCAGTATCCTTTTGGATATCAAGAAACGTAAGTCGTCGATCTGCTGCATCACGCCGGGTCGGTTTTCAGAATCTGTGTCCAGCATGAGGCTGTACGCCTCGTCCAGGGCGTCCAGGGCCTTGTCCAATTCACCTTTTTGCCAGAGTTCCTGGGACAACCGGCAGTATTCGAGGGCCCTGTCCAGGGAGATTTGCGTCGCTTCGGGGATCGCCTCCTCTTCGGACGGAATCAGATCATCGGCGTCGGCAATTTCCGACTGCATCATGGTCATGGCGTTTTCTTCGGCGATCTCTTCTGGGGAGCAGATATCTGAGTCGCCATCGTCGCTGAAGACTGCGGCAAATTTCAGCGCCATGCCATTGGCAGGGTGCGAGGCTTCTGTTGGAATGCCGGCATGGTCCTCTTCAGTTGCCGCCGTTTCCCCGGCGTCCTGTGAGGTCAGGTTGTTGTTCAGAGAATTGTTTTGATTCAACATCTGTGCGCAACCGCACAGGGTGAAAAAAAGCGCCGGCATGAGGGTCGTTCTCAGGAACGTATTCATATGCAGCTGATATCCTGTAGTATGTTTTGGTTTAAAGGCCGTCGAATCATCGCATTCTTAGACCATGGCCTTTTTAAGGGAGTTGCGATCGATTTCTATTCTTAAAGCCTTTGCGCATCAAGGACGGAATATAGAAAGCTCTCCCATTTTGTCAAGCATTTATCCGCGACGCCATCCTCATTAATGCTAATAAAATGATGACAAAAGAAAGAAAAGGACAGACTCGCAATCGTGAAAAAATCATTGCACCTATTGCCGAAACTCCCATCAAGAAGAATCTCCGGACCATTTTCGAAGGCAAATTTTGGCTCTGAAAATCATAAACAATAAAAAATAAAGCTATGCATCGATAAACAACGAAAAAACTATGAAATAGATAATTATTGATAAAAATAGGTCTAAAATAGCTGTAAACCACCATAAAACGTAGTTGAGTATTTTCGATAGACCCGCTAAAAGAGGTTGTTCTATGGCAGTTGGCTGTCGCCATAGAGCGCTTTGAAAAATAGAGTGCTTTAAAAAAATGTTTGCCGCCAGCGTAGCTCAGTTGGTAGAGCTACTGATTTGTAATCAGTGGGTCGGGGGTTCGAGTCCCTTCGCTGGCTCCAGACAAATTACATATTCGGTGGGGTTCCCGAGCGGCCAAAGGGAACAGACTGTAAATCTGTCGGCGAAGCCTTCGGAGGTTCGAATCCTCCCCCCACCACCATCCTCACGAGCAAGGCGTATGTAGGAGATTCCGGACAGGGTTGAATCGCTACTACATCCCTTTCGTCACAGAATCTTCGGGCACATT
The DNA here is from genome assembly GCA_011390065.1 of Desulfobacteraceae bacterium. GTDB lineage: Bacteria > Desulfobacterota > Desulfobacteria > Desulfobacterales > JAABSP01 > JAABTD01. The sequence continues at coordinate 501 of JAABTD010000103.1, read as the reverse complement.
GCGCCTTTTGAGGATATCCGGCAACGCCCAACTATAGCTCGGAAGGCGGGTTGAGGCAAGTCAGAAATGATGGGCGGGAGTAGCTCAGTTGGTAGAGCTTCAGCCTTCCAAGCTGGATGTCGCGAGTTCGAATCTCGTCTCCCGCTCCAAAGCGCATGTGCAGCTGCCTTGTTAAGCTGCCTCAGTGTTGTCCTGTTAGATGAGCCCACGTAGCTCAGTCGGTAGAGCGCTTCCTTGGTAAGGAAGAGGTTCACCGGTTCGATTCCGGTCGTGGGCTCCACTATTTTTTAATGAATAAAAACGTAACGACGCCGGTCGTCGGTCGGGATGTGGAAATCCATATTTTTTTGGAGATCCGTCTAAAGTAAAGTTAGGGGAGGAAGAAGATGGCGAAGAAGAAGTTTGAGCGAAAAAAGCCGCATGTGAATGTTGGTACGATCGGCCATATCGACCATGGCAAGACGACCCTGACGGCGGCGGTCACCAAGCATATGGGATTGA
>JAABTD010000102.1 GCA_011390065.1 Desulfobacteraceae bacterium | reverse complement strand
CCCTGATCTCCCGGGAAATGCCGGCGCCGGTGTCGGCGATCTTGATCCGCACATAGCGGCCGGGTCGGAGGGTCGCGGCAAGGAATCGCCGCTCCTCCGACAGCTCCACGTCGTTCATGGACACGGAAAGGGCGCCGCCGGATGCCCGCATGGCGTGGTAGGCGTTGGTGCACAGGTTCATCAGGACCTGATGGATCTGAGTGGGATCCCCCATGATGGTGCAGGCGTCGCTCGACAGGGAAACATCGACGGCGATGTTTTTGGGGAGAGTGACGGATACCAGTTTCAAGGTCTCCTTCAGCACCGGTCCGATGTCCACGGGCCCAAAAACCGTTTCCCCTCGTCTGGCGAACTGAAGGATCTGTTGAACCAGATCGGCGGCCCTCATGCTCGAGGAGAGCACCCCTTCCAGATATGTTCGCAGTTTCCCGGCGTCGGCGCCGTTCTGCAAACGTTTCAGGCCCAGTTCCGCATACCCGACGATGCCGCCCAGGATGTTGTTGAAGTCATGGGCGATGCCGCCGGCCAGGGCGCCGATGGCCTCCATCTTCTGGGCCTGGCGCAATCGGTGTTCCAGATCTTTCAGCCGGGTGATGTCCCGAGCGATGCCCTGGGTTCCTTTAAAGGCGCCCGGAGAGGGCGCGTCGCCCTCGTAAAGCCCTTCGGCATCCACCAGCATGATGTTCGGCCCGGCGATATCGGCGCTGGGGCCTGCGCCCGCTGCCCGCTGCCCTTTGCCCAGGAGCCGCAGGGTCAGATCCAGGGTCTTGCGGGGACCGCTTCGTCGTTCTTTGAGCCCTTGTTCCACCGCCGCCCGGTCTTCCGGGTGGACAATATCGATGATGTCGGTTCCGATCAGTTCGCCGGGAGCGTATCCGTAACGGCCGACGGCGTCGTTGATAAAGGTGATTTTTCCGTCGGGATCGAGCCGGTAGAGGATGTCCGGGATGGACCGGATGATGGAGTCGAGCATCTCCTGGGCTCTTTTCCGCTCCTGCACCTCGACCCGGCTTTTTTCCAGCAGATCGGCCAGTTGGGCGCTCATGGCGTTGAAACTCCGGGCGAGGTCGCCGATCTCATCGTCCCGGTCGAGGACCACCGCCACGCCGGGCCCCTCGGTCTCGACCCGGGTCATGGCCGACCGGAGCCCGTTGATGGGGCCGCGCACGCCGATGGTCAGCAGTCGATTGAGGATGTAGAGCATCACGATGAGCGTGGCGAGCAGCAGCACCGCCAGGGCCGCGAGCGACAGGCGCCGATATCGTTCGGCTTCGGCCAGGGAATAGTGGATGCGGATAAAGCCGACGGGGGCGCCCATGGCCGATACCGGGGCCTCGAAGGTCAGCGACCGGAGCCCGCGCCATGTCTCCGGGAGCGTTCGGCTTTTTCCATCGGGCGGGACGGTCGACAGCGGGGGCGCGGGGGATTCGAGACGGTCCAAATGGGCGAGCATGTTGCCGTGCCGGTCGTAAACCGTCACCGACAGCATGCTGTCCAGAGCCAGGATTTCTTTGATCCGCAGCCGGATCGCCCGTTTGCGCCCCTCGAAAATTTCATTGGCCAGCGGCATCTCCTCCCGCTTCAGCAGCATCTCCAGGAGCGCCCGGCTTTTGTCCGTCAGGGCGTCCGTATGAATGCTGAGAAGTCCCAGAAAGACGAAGCCGAAGACAAGGGCCACCGCGGCGAAGGTGATGAGAATGGCCCTGGTGATCCGTTTTTGAAGGGATGTTCGCTTCATTCGGGACGCTTACTGACTGTCCCCGGAGGCCCCTTGGCCCGTGTCCATGACCCGGTCGAAAACAGCGGCGTCGGGACCGAACCGGATCATCACCACCGGCTTTTCAGGGTCGCCGTTGTCGTCAAAGCTTATCGGGCCCGTGACGCCGTTGAATTCCCGGGTGTCGGCCAGGGCGTTGCGGATGGCCTCCGGCGCCGCGGACCCGGCGCGGCGGACGGCGTCCGCCAGAAGGTGGACCGTGTCGTAGCTCAGCGCCACCAGACCGCTGCGATACCTTGCGTGCCGGGCGGCATAGCGGGCCACAAACGCCCTGCTGCGCGGATCAGGCAGGTCCACGTGCCAGTGGCTGGCAGAATAACTCCCCGCAATGGCGTCTCCGGCATACGCGTACATCAGATCGTCCCATCCGTCCCCGCCGAGAAAAACGCTCTCGATGCCCATGGACCGGGCCTGGCGGATGATGAAGGCTGCGTCCCGGGGATACCCGGGGACGCAGACGACATCCGGCGCAGCCCGCTGGATCTCGGACAGATGGGGCCTGAAATCGTTGGCGCTCTGGAGGTAGTCGGTTTCGGCGACGATCCGTCCGTCCCTCTGGAACCGCTGGATGAAAAACCGGGCCAGATCCACGGAATACTGGTTGTCGGCATTGGTCATTACGGCCGCGGTTTCTGCCTTGAGGACGGTTAAGGCGAATTGGGCCAGGGCTTCGCCCTGGAGGCGGTCTGTATAGCAGGTGCGGAAAACATGGGGCCGGTCTCGCGTGACCGACGGGTTGGTGGATACGGGCGACACCATGGGGATGCCGGCCGCTTCCAGGATCGGGGCCATGGCCGAGGAGTGGGAACTTCTGGCGGCCCCGACCACCGCGCGGACGCCGTCCCGGACCGCCGCCTCGGCGGCCCGGCGCGACCCCAGGGCCGTGGTCTCGTTGTCGTATTCCATCAACTCGATCCGCCGGCTCAGCACGCCGCCCTTGAGGTTGATTTCGTCGGCGGCGAACCGGGACGCCTCATACCCCATCCGGTTGACCGTCGCGGCGCCTCCGCTCTTGGCGAAAATGACGCCGAATCGGATCGTTTCAGGCCGCAGCGTTGTGTGGAAAACCTGCTTTTCCCCTTCGAACCGGAGTATGGCGAGGGATTTTTCCGGATCGCCGTTCCGGTCGAACCGATAAGGCCCGCAGGCGCCGACAAACCCTTCCGTTCTGGCCAGGGCATCGCGGATGGCCCCGGGATCGGCCTTTCCCGAGCGTCGGACGGCGTCGAAAAGGAGATGAACAGCATCGACGGCCAGCATCTCCACATCGCCGATGGGCGCTTCCTTACGCTCCGCCAGGGCCGCCACGGCATCGGAGAGCCCGCCGCCCATATCGGCGTCCGGGTGCCAGTGGGCGGAAAAGCAGGCGCCTTCCGCCGCTGCCCCGACCGCCCGGGGAATGCTGATGTCCCAGCCGTCGGCCCCGATGAAAATCGACTTTACGCCCGCCCGGCGGGCCGCCGCCATCATGCGGGCGCTGTCGTCCTGGTAACCGGGCAGAAACACGACGTCCGGCCCGGCTGCATAAAGGGATGCCGCGGCCCGGTCGAAGGTGTCGGCATCCGGCAGATATTCGTGCCGCAACTGCACCGATCCCCCCAATTGTTGAAACTGTTCGGCAAATACATTGGCCAGGAAGGGGCTGTACGTATTGCCGATATTGACCATGAGGGCCGCCGACGCCGCATTCAGATGTTTCCGGGCGAACCGGGCCAGAGCGGCCCCCTGGAAGGCGTCGGTGTAGTTGATGCGGAAGATGTAATCGCCGGCCCGGGTGATGTCGGGGTGGCTCGCCCCCACGGCGATCATGGGAATGCCGGCGTCCTGAAGCGCGATGGCCATGGTCAGGGCGTTGGAACTCCGCTGGCCCCCGATGACCGCCGCGACCTTCAGGGCCGCTGCTCTTTCAGCGGCCATCCGGGCGCCCAGAGCCGTGTTGGCGTTGTCCAGAATCATGAGATCCACGGGCCGTCCCAACAGGCCGCCCCCGGCGTTGACGCGGTCCGTAAAAAAACGGGCGACATCGGGCAGCGCGCTTTTGATGCCGGCGGGCAATCCCGACTGCGGCGCGATGACGGCGATGCGGATGGCGTCGGCGGCGTCTTCGACGTCCTGAGCGTCTGACGGACGGCGGCCGGCGTCGGTGGTCGCCCCATCCGGCGGATGAAACGGCGGGGTTTCAGGCGCCTGGAACACCCACCAGGCGCTCGCCGCCACTATCAGAACCGAAATCATGGCCAAAATCCAGAATCGCCGCATAACCTGTTCTCCTCCAAAAAATGTTTATGGCCAAACGATGTCGTATGGCATTGTCTTCAATGACTGTCGACGCTTCTTTCCTTTGCGTCGGATCTGGCATCTAACGGGCGAAATCGACTCACCATAAAATGAACTGCCGTTCTTACGCAAGGGAAATAGGGCAAAACATCCGGCGAAGCGTTTGATGCCCAGGGGACGGTAATGAATCGATGGCGGCGGCTCGCTACCGGCGCCCCTTCCTGCCCATGGTCCGGCGTTCCGCGGCCAGTTCATTCAGCAACCGCGACAAGGGCCATTTTTCCGATGTCGGCGTCAGGGCGGCCCACAAGGTCGTTTTCATTCCGCTGTTTTTGCAGATCATCATCAAACGCTGCAACTCCTTTTCGGTGATCCCGGCGACGACGATGGCTCGGGGAAGAGTCGAACCCGCGCCCTCCCCTGTCCGGTCCGGCAACTCGAACAAATGCGACACCGTGGTCTCGGCCTGTTCCGCTCCCGCCCATATTCGGGGGACATCCAGAAGGCCGGCGAATTCCAGAACCTTCTCGAATTTTTCCTGCGCCCCGGCCCCGAATCCGCATAAGAGAAGCTGCCGCGGGCCGTACATGGCCGCGTCGGATCGGGAAACCTTTTCGAATTTTGCGTCTGGGTGGCTCATAGCGAAGTTGTCCTTTTTTTTGTTTGATTCGACATTCCTGAGTTTTCGACAATACGTTCTAACTTCCCAGCACCATCATCCGCACGCTGTCGTAATTCCCCCCCATATCCATCACCGTCAATACATGCCGCCCCGGCCGCTGGAACTGGTAGGTCCTGGGTTCACCCACTTCGGTTCTGGCGATCAGGTTTCCGTCCAGAAGCCAGTAGTGACCGCCGCGCCCGCCCTGGGCCTGCAGGGTGATGACCGGCAACCGGGTTCTCGCGCCCGGGGCGCGCAGCACGGCGTCGGATTCGATGCCCATGATCCGGACGGTTTCGGCGGCTTCGGCCACCGGTTTCCGGCAGATGGGATCGAGCCGGGGGGGTCGGCCGGCCCGCCGCAGATGGGGTTTCAACCACGGTTCGGCGCCCCTGGGCCAGCGGGCGATGGTCTGTTTGACGGGATCAGCTCCCGGGCAGTCGGCCTCCACCCGAAGGCCTGTGGCCGGATTGATCAATAGGGTCAAAGGATTGGCCTGCCAGTGCCGGTCGTTTCGATCCGGCAGGGTCGGCGGGATGACCCCGTTCAAGGTCCATGCAGTGCGCCGCAAATGGCAGAGGGAATCGGCGTCGCCGGCTGGCGGCTGCCCCAGAGGCCAGCAGATTTCGGCCCGATTCACAGACTCGGGAACGGGCGCCGGCGGGGAATGTCGGCGAGGCAGACTGTCGATAATGGAAAACATGAGGGGCGCGGCCGTGGCCCGGCCGTACTGGCCCGGAGACGGGGTCCCGTCGGGCCGTCCCACCCAGACGCCCACGGTATGCCGGTCGGTGACGCCGATCGTCCAGGCGTCCCGGAACCCATAAGAGGTGCCGGTCTTCCAGGCCGCCTGCCGGGATCGGGACAGGTTCATCTGTCCATAGGGGAGGTCGGGCCGGCGATGGTCCTGGAGTATCCGCCGGATGATGAACGCAGCCCCCGGGGACATCATCCGGCGTTCCGCCAGCGGCGCGTTTTTTGTAAGCCTCAGCTTTCCCGAAAGCCCCTCCCGTCCGAAGGCGGCATAGGCGGAAACCAAGGCTTCCAGCGAGGCGCCCACCCCGCCCAGGATCATGGAGAGATTGGGGCCGGCATGGGACGGGTATTGAAGGTGGAGCCCCCCCTGTCTCAGGCGGGAATCGAAAAATTTCGGACCCAGGCGGTCCAGCAGGTCCACCGCCGGGACGTTGAGGGAACGCCGCAGGGCCTCGGCGGCACTGACCGGCCCGGAGAAATGGCGTGTGAAATTGACGGGTTTGTATCCTCCGAAGGTAAAGGGCGCATCCACCAGCAGGCTTTCGGAATGGATCAACCCTTCTTCCAGGGCAAAAGCGTAGAGAAACGGCTTGAGGGTGGAGCCGGGGGATCGCCGGGCCTGAATCATGTCCACATGCCCGAACCGCCCGTTGTCCAGAAAATCGGCCGACCCGATGTAGGCCCGCACTGCCAGATCCTCGTTTTCCACCACCAGAGCCGCCGCGGAGGTGCGGCCCGGCGTCGAAGCGATAAAAGCGTGAACCAGTTCAGCCACCGTCTGCTGAAGATAGGGATCGACGAGAGTGGTCACCGCCTCTCCCGGCACGGCATCCCCCTTCAGGCGACGGGCCAGCAGCGGCGCCGTCATGGGATGCCGGTCGAACCGCTGTCGCACCCGCTCCATTTTGGCGTCGGCCACGGTCCGGGCATCCCAGACGCCGAATTTGACCATTCGGTCCAGCACCTTGTTCCGGGCCCGGGCCGCCCGGTCGGGATGGCGATCCGGCCGCAGCCGCGTGGGCGCTTGGGGGAGCACCGCCAGCAGGGCGGCTTCGGCGTGGGTCAGCTCCGCCGCCGATTTGCCCAGATAGGCAAACGCCGCCGCCTGAACCCCTTCGATGGGGCCGCCGAAGGGCGCATAATTGAGATAAAAGGTCAGGATCTGGGACTTGGCATAGTGATGTTCGAACTGGAGCGCCCTGAAGATTTGACGGCACTTGCCGGCGATGGTCCGGTCATGGGGAAAAAAAATTCTGGCGACCTGCATGGAAAGCGTCGACCCTCCGGTCCGGGGCGCGCCGGCGCTGACGTACTGACGAAAAGCCCGCACCAGCGACCAGGGATTGACCCCGGGATGGCGGTAAAAAAACCGGTCTTCATAGTTGATCAACGCGGCCAGGTACAGCGGAGAAACCGCTTCCGGAGAAACCGGATATCGCCACACGCCCCGGCTGTCAGGAAACGAGCGGAGCGGCGTCCCGTCCCCGGCGGCCACCGTCACGGCGAAATCGGCATCGTTCAGGGGAAGGATCAGGGGGAACCGCTCATCCAGTCGCAGAAACAGCAGAAAAACCATGACCAGGACCATGCCCGGAGCGGCGGCGGCAAAAAAACAAGGATGAACTTTTATAAACGTTCGCATAATTAAAGAATAGATGCTTAAAATTTTGACATGACAACCGCTCAACGGTATAGATGGAACCGGGCGTCCCGGCATCTCCTGCAGCACCTCAATCTACCATGACCCGAAGGCCGGCATCAACGGACAAATCATCGAAAATCCCGAGCCGGCCGGCTCGGACGATTCCGGAGGGCGCGATATGGACTCATAGCGGCCATGGCCCTTAAACGGCCATGCTGGAGGGAGGCGGATCATGGAAAAGGCGTCTGTTTTGTTTAAGGGATTTGTTTTCGGCATTTTAAGCATCCTCTTGGCTGCGGGCGCGGCCCGGGGTCAGACAATCACCGGCCGGGTAACGGCCGCCGATACCGGAGAGCCGTTGACGGGATACTACGTCCATGTCTTCGACCCTGACTGGAACACCGTCGGATACGCTCCGGCAGCCGGCGACGGGAATTATGTCATACCGGACGGGCAGACGACCTTCGAGCCTCTCCCGGTCGGCGTTTCTCTGAGAGTGACGGCCAGGCCGCCCGAACCCAATCTGCCTTATATTGAACAGCACTACAATCTGAAAGACCCGGGTCAGACGCCGGACATCATCGTCTTATCCGAAGGGGAGACGCGATCCGGCATCGATTTCGCCTTGCAAAGAGGGCCGGACAATCAGGTCGGCGGCGTCGTGCGCAATACGGCCGGAACGCCGATTCAGACCTTCAACGCCCAGAATCTCAGCGTCGCCATTGAATCCTGGAACATCAATTATGCCGTAACCGTTCCCGTCGATGCCAACGGCGCTTACACGTTCCAATATCTGCCGTCAGCGGATGATTATCTGGTCTCCGTATGGGTCGAAGACCTGAACGGTTGCCAGGGGTCCTTTCTCTATGCCCTGGATCCGAATAAAACCGTCGGAATTGACGCCCCGACCGCCAGCGCCATCTATCACCTTCAGGCCACTCCCGTTCCCGTGGATGCCGCCACAGACCATGGCAAAATCGATATTATCATCAACGGGAACCAGCCCCGTCAGATATCCGGTTTTGTCGCAGCAGCTGACGAATCGCCTTTGTTCGGTTACGAATTGTCGGTGTGGGCCGAGGATATCGAGTTCAGCGGGTGGTCCAGTTCGGATGTCAATGGCAATTACACCTTCTGCGGCGTTCCCGCTTCCGGTGCGTTGGTCGTGGCGGTGGAACCGCCGGATGCCCAGTCTCTGTACAACGGTCAATTCTACAACAACAAAGAGACCTTTGACGCAGCAGACCGGCTCTCAACGCTCTCCGGCGATTTGACGGGGGTTGACTTTTTCTTGCCCAGAGCCCCCGCCAATCTCGTCCAGGGGCAGGTTCGCGATACCGCCGGCAATCCGCTGGCGGGGAAGCACGTCTTTTTCTATGCCGGCAGCATCGACTTTTCCAAAAGCGCCGTCACCGACATCGAAGGCGTCTATTCCATGACCGGGTTGGAACCGGCGGACGACTACCGGATCAGCGTCTACCACGACCTGGACGGAACCGAATATGATTTTTACTATTTCGACGCCACGCGCAGCGTGATTGTCTATGAACAGGCCACGCCGGTGGCGGTGACCGAAACTGCCGAGCTTTTCGGAAAAGACGTCATCATCGGCTTTCAGGGCGGCGAAATTTCCGGAACGGTGTTCAATGCGGACGGAACGGCGCGGATCTCCGACATCCGGGTCAATGCCTGGTCTGAAGGGCTCCAGGCCGGCGGCGAAGCGGTGACCGACGCCCAGGGAAGTTACCGGATCTGGGGGTTGCCATCCCCCGCCGACGCTTCCGGAAATTATGTGGTCGCCATCCAGAGCAGCCGATTCGTCAATCAATTTTACAACAGAGCCACGACTTCAAACAGCGCCACGCCGGTCCCCACCGGCAGCAGCGGCGTCGATTTTTTTCTGGACGCCGGCAGCACGCTTTCCGGGAATGTGTTTGATGGTGGAACCGAGCGGCCGGTGAGCGGCGCGGTGGTTGCCGCTTTTTCGCTCTCTGCGGGATATTATGCCGAAACAGCCACCGGTGCGGATGGCGCCTACATTTTATCCAATCTTGCCCCGGACAACGATTACATCGTCTCCGTCCGTCACCCCGACTTCCAGCCCGAATGGTTCAACGGAAAACAGCGGGAGGAAGACGCCGATCCGGTGGACCTGACCCGCGCCGCCACGGTCGTTGATTTTGTTCTTTCCAAGGGAGCGGTGATCTCCGGAACTATTCACCTGGATGACGTCGCAGGCCCGGCGGCGGCCGGCGTGAGCGTTGAGGCCTTTTCCCCCACAGCCCGGATCGGCAACGGCGCAGACGCCCGGTCCGACGGTTCCTATGAGATCATCGGCCTTAACCCGGAGATAACCGACTACGTTCTCACGGTCTATGAACCGGGGCGACCGGTGGTCTATTATAACGAAGTCCAGCCGGACGGCATCGTCTACGCCCGCCAGTGGGCCACGGGCATTGCGCCTTCCGACGGGCGGAACATGGTATTGCCGCCGGGGATCTCCCTTTCGGGGAAAGTCGCCTTCAATGGCCAGCCTGTAAAGGGCATCCGGGTGGAAGCCACGGCTTCCGAGACGATACCTGGTGGCGAGGTCGATTACGGGTGGGGCGAAGCCATTTCCGCCGCGTCGCTGGTCGACGGGGCCAATTACGTCATGACCGGGATTCGCCCCGGCACGGCATCCAACCCCGTTACCTACCGGGTCACGCTTTACCCGCCGCCCGAACTGGCCCAGTTCGCCATGCAGACGATAGAAGTTCCGGTGGGGGACCGGAACGTGGCCGGCGTCGATTTTTCTCTGAACCAGGCGCCGGGGCGGACGCTCTCCGGGGTCGTCAACGATCTGGCGCCGGGCAGCGTCGCCTATGTGAGCACCTGGTCTGAAGCCGTTCGCTCCGGAAACGGCGTTGAAATCATCGGCACGGGCAATCCGGTTCCCTACGCAGTCACCAACCTGATACCGGCCGCCGACTATGTGGTGGAACTCACCTCTCCGGACTATCCGCGGCATGTTTATAAGAACAAGCTCGGATGGATGCCGCCCGATACAGTAGATCTGACAGACGACAACGCTGTGGGCATTGATTTCACCCTTCCGGACCTTTCATCTCTTGCGACCATCTCCGGCGTCGTTACCTTTCCCGAAGGAGCGTCAGTGGGCGCGACCGTTCGGGTGGAAGCCATCTCCGCCGCCACCGGGGTGGAACGGGAAACAGAGGTATCCCTGAGCGACGGCGGATTGACCGCAGCTTATACCATCCCGGCGCTTCTGAAGGCGGACGATTATCGGGTATCGGTGAGATCCTCACAATACCGTTTTCAATATTACAACGGGGCAGCGACGGAAAACGACGCCTCGCTGGTGGATATTTCCGGCGGAGACATCGGCAACATCAATTTTACCCTCGGCATCGGGACCGCCATTTCAGGCCGGGTTTCCGGAAATGACGCCGGCGTTTCCGGGGTGGAGATGACGGCCTGGTCCGACAGCCTCGGGGTCGGCGGATATGCGTTGAGCGGAACCGACGGCAACTATGTCATCCGCGGGCTCGAGCGGGCGCCGGACTACGTCGTGGCGGCAAGCGCCTGGCGGAGCGGTTTGGGCGTCTTTTATCATGGTGAGGACGGCACGGTCCGCACTGAAGGCCTGGCCGCGCGCATCAGCACCGAAGCAGGGAATGTTCCCAACATCGGCATCGTCATCAGCCGGGGCGAGTCCATCAGCGGCATGGTCCGGTCAACGGATGGGCAGGGCCTTGCCGGCATCCGGGTCAGCGCCTGGTCGGAGTTGCGGCAGGCCGGCAACAGCAGCGTCACCGACAGCGCCGGCAGCTACGCCATCCGCGGGCTTCCGGACAGCCTCTACGAGGTGTCGGCAGAGCCGGACTGGACGACCGGGTTTATCGGCAAGACCCGAACCAACGTTTCCTCCGGAAGCATTGACGTCAATTTTGCGTTGACCCGGAAGCTCGGAAGTCATCGCTTGTCCGGCGTGATCACTGATGGCGTTAACGGCATCGGCGGCGTCGCGATTGAATTCTGGACCGACGACGGGTCCCTGGCCGGATGGGATGTGACCGATGCGACAGGCGGTTGGGGGATAGCGGGCATGGCCACCGGGATCTACCGGGCTACTGCAACGCCGCCCGCAAGTACGAATTTGGCGTTCCGGGAACAGGAAAACATCGATATATCCAGCGATTTCTCCGGACTGAACATCGTCCTTGGCCCCGGCGTCCAGATCACCGGGAGCGTGAGGAACAGCGACGGGACCCCCATCAGAAACGCCGTGGTCCATGCCGTGTCCATCAACACCGGATACTGGGAAAAAACCTCGACCAACACCAGCGGCGCGTTCGCCTTCCGGAACGTTCCGTCCGCGGCCGACATGGTGTTGACGGCATCCAAAACCGGCTATGCACCCAAAGAGGCCGTCGGGTTCGACCCGGACAGCGCGGTCCAGTTTGTCCTCTATTCCAGCGGATCGATCCGGGGCCAGGTAAGCGATATGGACGGCGCACCGTTGCCGGACGTGCCCGTGGTGGTCACATCCGCCGCTCAGAGGCGGGTTCCCGAATTTTCAGGCAGCGCCCGAACCGATGAGAACGGCCGATACAGCATCGACGGTCTTCGATCCACAGACGCCCAGGGAAATCCCATCGACGATTATCGGGTGGGCTCGGCCGCCTTCACGCGATATACCGATGCGGGCGCCCCGGTTCGCTATCTGAGCACCATCCAGACCGGCAGGCGAACGGGGGACACCGTGAATCTGTCGATGACCCGGGCCACGGACAGCGCCGTGGGGATTTCGGGCGGCATTCTGGGCCTGTCGCTGTCCAGCGACCAGTATGTGGCCGTGGATCTGGTGGCCGGCAGCGGCGATTCCGGTCGATTCGAACAGCATCAGGTGATCAGCGGAAGCGGTGGATTCAGTTTCAGAGGCCTTGAACCGGGCGTCGATTATTTCCTGGGATTCGGCGTGTATACGGGCGATGCTGAAATGCCGGATGTTTACCAGTGGGCGGGGCCGACCGGTCCGATTGCCGACCCGGATTCCCACCAGCCGCCTTCAAATGCCAGCGCCTTTGCGGCCGGCGCGACGGGCATCGGGTTTCAATTCGATCCGAATTTAACCCGCCGCCGCCGATCCGATATCGCCGGGCCGGGAACCGTCCGGAATCTCCGGCTCGATATCTCCGGGTTGACGCACACCGGCGACCCTTCGGTGCTCCAGGCCCGGTCCACCCCCCAGAATCTGAATCGATCGCCGTCGGCCGCCGTCTCCAACAGCCCCACGGTGACGGTAACATGGCTGCCGTCTGCGACCGGGGCGGATGAACTGTACTATTACTTGTTCAACCAGAACAGTGCTCATCAGATCAATAAAAGAAACGCGCCCATGCCCGCCGTAACCGCCCGGAAAGCCACCAGCCGGGATTTGTCCGGCGACTACAATCAGCACCATTTCCATATCGCGGCAGAGGATGATCGGGGCCGGATCGGCGATACGTCAACGATTTCGTTCATCATCGACACGGTGGCGCCCCGGAATGTGAACGTGCGGGCCAGCGCTCACACGGCCGCCGAGAATACCAGCGTCATCACCCTGGCGTTGGGCGCCACCGGCGCCACAGAGGTTTACATCAGCGACACCACCTTCGGCGAAGGCGGTCAGTGGGAGACCTATGCAGCCACCAGGCAATGGGTGGTTTCCGGCGCCCAAGACACCGCCACCTTCTATATTCAGTTCCGGGATCAGGCGCACAACACCGCCAATGCCCTGGTCGAGGTCGACCTGGACGATTCTCTCGGCGGAGCTGTCTCCGTGCTTCAGGTTCTGACGGGCGTTTTTGCCGGCGGCGTGGATGCCGACGGGAATGGTCAGGTGGGGCTGTCCGATGCGATCCTTTTATTGCAGGAAGCCGCGGGGATACGTTAACATTCGGGGCCGCCGGCCATCCCCGGTTGAACCGATTTCATTTGAGTGTTGAAATCGACGGTCCAACGGTGTAAAAGCGGGCTTTTTGCTTTGAAAGGGACCTCCTGTGATCGATTTCAACCTCACCGCTGAAATAGCGCTTCTGCTCTTTACCACCGGTCTGGCGGCCGGATTTGTCGATTCCATCGCCGGGGGCGGCGGCCTCATTGCCCTGCCGATGATCCTGGCGGTAGGGGCGCCGCCGCAGGTGGCGCTTGGAACCAACAAATTCCAGAGTTCATTCGGCACCTTGTCGGCATCCATCAATTTTATCCGGAAACGGGAGGTATTCCTTAAAGAGTGCGGGTTCGGCATCCTCATGACCTTGGTGGGCGCGGCTGCGGGCGCGTTGACGGTCCAGATGCTCGACCCTTCGTTTCTGACCTATCTGGTGCCGATCCTTCTCTTTCTGGTGCTGCTTTACACGGTATTCTCCAAAGGCGTCGGGGACGCGGCGCGCCCTCCGAAAATGGGACGCCGGGCCTTTTATGTTTTGTTCGGATTGGGGCTCGGCTTCTACGACGGCTTCTTCGGCCCCGGCACCGGATCCTTCTGGACCGCCGGATGCTGCCTGTTCCTCGGCTGCTCTCTGACCCGGGCCGCGGGCATCACCCGGGTGATGAACTTCACCAGCAACATCGTCTCCCTTTTCCTTTTTATTCTGGGGGGAAACGTCTTGTTTTCCGTGGGCCTGTGCATGGCGGCGGGACAGATTATCGGCGCCCGGCTCGGGTCGGGTCTGGCCATCAAAAACGGCGCCCGCTTCATTCGTCCCATCTTCACCGTCGTGGTGGCCGTGACCATCGCCCGACTGGTGTATGCCAGCTTCAGCCCGTGACGGACGGGGATGATTTACCGATGATCATCGTTTCCCATGGGCTTTCAGCGAGGTTAGAAGCGGGCCGAACAGTTCATCATAATCGTATTGGCTTTTTTTCAGGATGGTCTCGATGTGGGCCGTTTCCTTGTCGTTGATCACCACGTTGGCGCTGAAGGCCAGGGCCTCCAGATCGTACAGCGTACTGAATTCCGAACCGATCAGGGCGTAGAACATGTACCGGCGTTGGGCCATGGACAGGCCGCTCATGTGCCGGTGGAACGTGGAATCGGACAGGGAAACGCCCTCGAAGTCGAGATGGAAGACCACCGAGGCGAACTTTTTGAATTCCATCTCCTTGACGGCGCCCACGACGGTTTCCGGAAAGGAGACCTGAAGGTCCATGCTCTGGAGCGCCTCGGCGACTTTTGACCGTAAAGACGCTTCTTTCACCAGCACCAGGGCCCGCTTCACGTCCTGGAGCGTGCCCTTCTCTTCCATTTTTCCACTGGTGATCCAGCTGATGTCCGGCGGTTTAGGGGGATCGGGCGCGCGATGATCGGGGGATCGAGGAGACGGGGTTTTGTTTGGACCGCCTTTGGCGGCTTGATCCGGAACCGGTTTTTCCTTTTTGGCAACGTCGCGGTCTCCGGGCATTTGCCCTTCCGCTCTGAAGACGCCGCCGTTCCGGTTCAGTTCGATGCTTTTTTTGCAGATGGGGCATCCGAATTTCAGCGGATGCGATGGTTTCAGTTTGGAGAGCGCGGCCTTGATCTTCGCTTTTTGACCATCGCTCATGTTAAGGGGCTTTTGGCAGTGCGGGCAGTTGGAAATCATCGCGTCGGCATTCCCTCCGGATAATCATGCAAGGCGGCTTTGAGCGCCGGCTTAAGCTTCATTTTCATCGTCGTCCGACATCATGGACAATCCCGTGATGGCCGACGTGTCTTCCCCCCGTTCCCGTTTGATGACGTCGAGGGCTCTGCTGATGGCGCTTTTTCGCGTGCAGTAGGCATAGGCCGTCTCTTCGGTGATCTTTTCTTCCCTGAACAATTCGATGATATGTTGATCGAAAGTCTGCATGCCAAAGGCCTGGCCGACCTCGATCACCTCGTAGATGGTCTTGCCCTCCGATTCGCCGTGCTCGATGATGTCCTTGGTCCGCAGGTTCATCCCCATGATCTCGAGGGCCGCCACCCGGCCGCCGCCGACCTTGGGCAGCAACCGCTGGCAGACGATGTAGCGGATGGTGTCCACCAGGCGATGGCGCACCTGGGGCTGCTCGGCCTGTTCAAACATGCCGAGGATGCGGTTGATGGTCTGGCCCGCGTCCACGGTGTGAAGGGTGCTGACCACCAGGTGGCCGGTTTCCGCCGCGGAAAGCCCGATCTCCATGGTCTCCCGGTCCCGCATCTCGCCCACCAGGATGACCTTGGGCGCTTGTCGGAGGGCCGCGCGAAGGGCCGAAGCGAAGGTGTCGAAATCGTTGCCCAGCTCCCGCTGGTTGAAGGTGGCCATTTTGTGAGGATGGACGAATTCCACCGGGTCTTCGAGGGTGACGATGTGAGCCGATTTGCTTTGGTTCATTTTGTTGAGAAGCGCGGCCAGGGTGGTCGATTTTCCGGAGCCGGTGGAACCGGTGACCAGGATCAGACCGTTTTTTTCCTCGGCCATGTTGTTGAAAATCTGCGGCAGCCCCAGGGATTCGATGGTCGGGATTTCCGTGGCGAGTCTCCGAAGAATGATCGACAGATTGTTTTTCTGGAAGAAAATATTGACCCGGAAGCGGGCCTTCTGGCCCAGCCAGTAGGAAAGATCGCAGGACCCCGTCTTGACCAGGTCGTCCAGGAGCCGCTGGTCGCCGCGGATGAGGTTCAGGGCGAACACCTCGGTCTGAAACGGCGTCAACTCCGGCACTTCCGGCGTCACCGGCACGGCCGCCAACTGCCCCGACGATTCCACCTGAAGCGGCTTTCCGGCGGTGATGTTGAGGTCCGACACATTGTCGAAGGTTTCCAGCATGGCGGTAATCCAGTAGTCGATCTCGGGCTGCTTCATTTGGATGCGCTCCCCATCTGTCCTGTTTTTTCGTGGTTCCGGCTGCGTCAACCTGCTGAAAGCGACGGCTGATGGCCCTTCGATACGTTAAAACCGCTTCGATGTCAATCGCTTCTCATCCCAGAATCGTCTCATACACCCGGAGGAAATTGCCGCCGAGGATCTTCAGAATATCGTCGTCCTTGTAACCGCGACGAATGAGGGCCGCCGTGAAATTCCCTAACCGGGCGTGGCCGTCGATCACGTCCCGGTGCTCCACGGGCATCTTCACGTTGAGATGGTTTTTCAAGGTGTCGCACAGATCGAAGCCGATGCCCACATGATCGACGCCGGCGATCCCGGCGATGTGGTCCACGTGGTCCACCAGGTGATCGACCGTGGCCCCTTCCCTGTTCTGGCAGGTGAAGACGTCCAATGCGTTCATCCCGATCACGCCGCCCGTTTTCGCCAGCGCCCTGATCTGGTCGTCGGACAGGTTCCGGGGGACGTTCACCAAGGCCCGGCAGTTGGAGTGGGAGGCGATGACCGGCTTTTGGGCCACGTCCATGACATCCCAAAAGCCCTCGTCGTTGAGATGACTCACGTCGATGAACATGCCCAGCTTTTCGGCCTCTTCGATGATCGCCACCCCGAAGGCCGGCAATCC
>JAABTD010000304.1 GCA_011390065.1 Desulfobacteraceae bacterium | reverse complement strand
AGATGAGCTTGGCGCCCTTTTCCATGGCCTTGTTGACGTACTTGAAGGAGATGGGATGGTTTTCGGCAGCATTGCTGCCCATGATCAGAATGCAATCACTGTTCTGGATGTCGATCCAGTGATTGGTCATCGCGCCGCGTCCGAACGACTCTGCCAGAGCCGCAACCGTAGCGCTGTGTCAGATACGGGCCTGGTGTTCGATATACACCAGGCCGATGGCGCGCAGCAGCGCCTGGTAAGTCCAGCATTCCTCGTTGTCCAGGGCTGCGCTCCCTATGGAGGCGATGCCCATGGTCCGGTTGACGACCTGGCCCTTGTCGTTTTTCCGCTGGAAAGTGGCGTCCCGGGCTCCCTTGACCCGCTGGGCGATCTGGGTCAGGGCCCAGTCCCAGGAGACCGTGCGCCATTGGTCGGAATAGGGGGCGCGGTATTTGGGCTCGGTGAGCCGGTTGCTGTTTTCCACGAGCTGGGACAGGGAAGCGCCCTTGGCGCACAGGGTCCCCCGGTTGATGACATGGTCCGGGTCCCCTTCGATGTTGATGACCCGTCCGTCGCCCCGTTTGCTGGTGTGGACGATGGCCCCGCAACCCACCGCGCAATAGCAGCAGATGGTGGTGGTCTCTTTGGCGTACTGGGTTTTGAGCATCTGGGCGTGCGCCTTGACCGGCGAAAGATCGAAGCCCAGACTGCCGACCGCCAGACCAGCGGCGGCAGCGCCCGAAACCTGGATGAATTTTCTGCGCGTTACCTTCATTCACTCCTCCTTTCCAATATTCGGCGGGTGGCCCGGGAAGCGGATGTCCCGTCCTTTTCCGCCTGCCCCCGTTATGTCAAGAGGCCCTTACGGCGCCTCCATCTCCCCATGGGCGCTCCTGTTTCGAGAAACACCCAACAAATACTAACCGAAAAAGTAAATGCTGTCAATGAATTGAATGGAGTTTATCAAATAATGCGTTCTGTTTTTTTGAGGCGATATAGTGCTTGCAAGGGTTCGATTTTCAAAGTATAAGACCCATTTAAATTTTTAAACGGAAAGGTGAACCCGGCATGAAGCCACATACCTCGTCGGCCGACCGGCAGTTGACGCGGATGGATGTCGCATCGGTCGCCGCCGCCATCGCCGGCGCGCAACAGGCCAGCGGCGAGATCCCCTGGTGCGAAGGGGATAAGACCGATCCCTGGGATCATGTGGAAGCCGCCATGGGACTCTCCGTGGCCGGCTGCCATGAAGCGTCGAGACGGGCCTTTGCCTGGCTGATGGACGCCCAGTTGCCCGACGGCGCCTGGCACGCCGAGTACCGGAACGGCGTTCCGGTCCAGAAGCGACGCGACCCCAACATGTCCAGTTACATCGCCGTGGGCGTCTTCCATCATTACCTGGCGACGGGCGACCGGGCCTTCCTGGAATGGACCTGGCCGTCGGTGGCGGCGGCCATTGAATTCGCCCTGTCCCTCCAGGCGGAAACCGGTGAAATTTATTGGTCCCTCAATCCCGACGGACGGGTTGACGCCATGGCCCTGTTGACCGGCTCTTCTTCCATCTTCATGAGTCTCAAGTCGGCTTTGGCCATCGCCGACATCCTCGGAGAAAAGCGACCGCGGTGGCAACGCCGGCTCCTGCGGCTTGGGCAGGCCATCGCCCGCAAACCCTACCTTTTTAATATGACCAAATCCCGGTATTCCATGGACTATTTTTATCCCGTTCTTTCCGGCGCAGTGACCGGCGAGGCGGCCCGGAAACGGGTGGAGCGATACTGGCGAAAATTTGTGGTCAAGGGGCAGGGGGTGCGCTGCGTCTCCGACCAGCCCTGGGTGACGGTGGCGGAGACCGCCGAGTTCTGCCTGGCCCTGGACGCCATGGGCAACACGCCCCTGGCCCACATCGTCTTCCAGTGGATCTGCGAAAAGCGGTTCGAAGACGGCTCTTACTGGTGCGGCTTCACCTTTCCGGACATGGTGATATGGCCTGAAGAACGGATGACCTGGACCAACGGGGTGATGCTCATGGCCGCCGACGCCCTGTACGGTCTGACCCCGGCCGGCCGGTTGTTCCGCCACGACTTCTGGAAAGCCCGCCTGCCGGAGCTTTGCCCCGCCTCCTGAGCCCCGCCATGCGACGCGATCATCGCCCCTACGCCCTCAAAAAAGCAGACCAGCGGTTGCAGCGGTTTTATCTGCACCGGATTCTGGCGCCCCAACTGGACGGCCTGGGCAGAGGCTGCACCGTGATCAAGCCCTGGTATGTGGAACCCTTCGGCCCCCGGATCGCCATCGGAAACCATACCACGATCATCGCCGCCCCGGACCGCCGGGTCCGGCTGTCGGTCTGGCCGCGCAATGAGGGGGAAGGGGAGATCCAAATCGGAAATTACTGCCTCGTCTGCCCCGGCGTCCGCATCGGATCGGCCGCCTCCGTGACCATCGCAGACAACGCCATGGTGGCCTCGTCCGCCTACATCACCGATTCCGACTGGCACGAGATCTACAACCGCGTGGCCATGGGCCGCGGCGAACCGGTCCGGATACTGGAAAACGCCTGGATCGGCGACAGCGCCATCATCTGCAAGGGGGTCACGATAGGAGAAAACAGCATCGTCGGCGCCGGGGCCGTGGTGCGGCGCGATGTGCCGGACAACGTGGTCGTGGCCGGCAACCCGGCATCGGTGGTCAAAAAGATCGACCCGGAAGCGGAAATGACCAAACGCTCCGACTGGTTCGCGGACCCGGCCTGGCTGTCTGAACAATTCGATTTGCTGGATCGGGAGAATTTGCGGGGGAATACGGTGTGGGGGTGGATGCGGCGTTGGATGGGGTTTGGGAGGGCGTCGTAAAAAGCAGTTTGGAATTACCCCGGCGAAGGCCCGAACGGCGCCCGCCCGAATGGATGCGGGTAAATGGTTGTGGTTGTAAAAGAGCGTATGCTTGCCGACATATTGCAACAGTCGTTGAAATGTCGTCAGGGTTTCGTTCTGGAAAACCCGGCGGGTCCATGACCTGCTTTAACCAGCCGAACCGCCGCTTACGGACCCGTACGAGTGGTGGTGTGGGAGGGGGGAGCCGTGAGGCTTCTCCCTATCCCCATCAGCTTTTTTATTGAAGAATTACTTCCATCACTTCTTCAAGGCATGTCTCTGCTGACGGTTGCAGATTATTCTGACGTCCTAAATGCTTATGGTGAGGAAAAGTTTCCTGTTGTCTGTGATGCGGCGCGTTGTCCCAACCGATCTTCAGTTCGTTACCGGATGTGAGCCAATAATAACTGTACCTTCTGAGCTGTCCGGTTTCCCACTGCTCAACAACTCTCAGATTACTGCCGTCTCTCAGGTATAACATCAGCCTCAGTGTTGCGCCGTCAAGTTCTGTCGCAACAATCCGATCTACCGCCGACCCGAATTTTTCCTCTATTTCCAGCAGCCGTTCGGAAGCTCTCATTTATCTGAAAACTCCGTATTCGGCTATTGTCTTCAATGTCTCAATCTGTTTTTCGGTTTTTTCGGCAACTTCGTTCCAATGATGCCACATGATATACTCTTCATGCATTTCATAATCTGCATCATCAGGCAGTCCTTTTTCTTCCAGTTCCGGCAGTTTTATACAATACTTTTCCTCAAAAAAACGGACTTTGCTCCGAGCCAGAAAAAGCCGGTTGTTAAGCTCGGAAAAATGAACCGCCACCCCGTGGATTATTACGGCTGTCTTTTCTTCCGGCGGAAGTGACAAAAAATGGCTTTCGATCTTTTCTCCAATGCTGGTTGTATATTCCACTTTTTCAATACCTCGTTTTTTCTGAAAAGCCTAACGATAAAGTCAGCGGCAAATGGGGGCTGGCGCCATTGCGAAAGCCCTCATTTGTCCGCTGGACTGCTGGGTTCGCTGAGTTTAAGCTACTTGAAATTGAATACTTTTTCCAACAGCTTGCGCATAATTTACCAAAGTTGATAGGCGGATATCTTCAGCATGATTTTCGATACGAGAAATTGCAGATTTTTTTGTATTCAGTAAAGTAGCGACCTCTTCTTGAGTAAGACCTGCTTCTAAACGGGCCTGCTTTAGAAGAACTCCAATTTTAAATTGCTCATACCCTTTGTCAAAATTTTTTGCGAATGTAAGGCTCTTCTTTTTTCTTGATTCAATATATTTATCCAAATCGTCCATTGTTCTGCCTCCTGGAAAGGTATTCTTTTTTTCGGGATTCTGCCAATTTAATCTCCTGCTTTGGAGTCTTTTGACTTTTCTTTTGAAACGAATTGGTCAAGATGATTAGTTCCTGGCCGTCAAAGAATCCAAGGAGACGGAAAATATCTCTCCCAACATCGACCCTAACTTCCCAAATATCATTTGTATTGACCAGTTTCTTAAAGTATTTGGATGGAACCTGATCAATTTCTCGAATCAATTTCAAAACCCAAGCTACCTTTGCCGCCTGAACATCTGTCAAAGTATCTAAATGCTTTCTAACTGGGCATTTTCCAGATGTCGTATGGTAGAATGAAATTGTTTTCATATCAAAAAAGTACACAAATTTGTGAACTTTGTCAAGGGCGCAAAAATTGGATTATTGGCAGCGAACGCTTCGCATCACCGGCAGCAAAAAGCTGAGCGAGGAACGAGCGAACGAGCGGCGCTTTTTGCTGTCCGAGTGCATGCGATTGTTGTGTGCCGGGCACGGCACGTATTCTAATGGGTGCGCCCCGGCGCGCGAAGCAGCGCCGGTATCCATCAAAGCCAGGCAGGTATACTCGGCGCTCGTGTGCGCAAAGATGCGTGTTTACCCCGGGAGATCCGCATGGCTGTCCGCTCCAATGGCATGGTCGAGATATTGTGGCCCCGCCGGGAAACCAGGCGGCAAACAGAGAAA
>JAABTD010000303.1 GCA_011390065.1 Desulfobacteraceae bacterium | reverse complement strand
ATGGACAGGGCCGCGATCCCCTTCTGGGTCGATTCCACCCCCAGGTCGTGGGTCACCGTGGCCCGGAGGCCCAGCAGGGTCCCGTCGTTTTTCACCGCCACTTCCCCCTGCCAGGACACGTCCCGCTGATGGGGGCCGGTGACGATAAAATCCCGCTGGGGCTCGAACCATTTCACATAGCGGCCGGTCAGCTTGGATGCCAGGGCCACCACATTTTCCTTCCAGGCATGGATCTTGAGGCCGAAGGCGCCGCCGATGTCCACCGCATTGATGGAAACCCGGGCCTCGGGCAGCCCCATGGCCGCCGCGATGTTGTGGCGCTGCAAATACGGGGTCTGGAATGATCCCCACATCGTCAGCGTTCCTTTTCTGCGGTCATAGTGGCCCACGCATCCCCGGCCTTCGATGGGCAGGCCAGTAACGCGCCCTTCCCGGTTGGACACGGGGATGACGCGGTCCGCTTCCTTGAAAGCGGCGTCGGGATCGCCGAAATCGAATTTCAGGTGGACCTGCTTGTTGTCCGGCCAGTCGTCGTAGAGCTTCGGCGCGTCGGGTTTCAACGCCTCCCCGGCGCTGGGGACCACCGGCAGCGGCTCGTATTCCACCTGTATTTTGTCCGCCGCGATTCGGGCCGTGCGCTCGTCCTCGGCCACCACCGCGGCCACCGGCTCGCCATGCCACCGGACCTTGTCCGCCGGCATGGCGTAAACCTCGGCCAGACGCCAGGTCCATCCCGGCGAGGTGAAATTGGCCTGGACCGGCAACGGATGGGTGTGTTCCACCACATCCGCGCCGGTGATCACCCGGATCACCCCGGGAACCGCCTCGGCTTCCGAAACATCCAGCCGCACGATCCGGGCGTGGGCATGGGGGCTGCCCACGAACACCAGGTGGGCCATGCCCGGAAAATCGAGGTCATCGGCATACTGCCCCCGCCCCGAAATGAGTCTGTGTTCTCTGCTTTCCATTGTTTCCTCTCTTCGTGGTTAGTGGCTTGTGGCTTGTCCTCACCAATCACAAGCCACTATTCACTACGCACTATTCACTGTCCATGCGTTTCCCGATACAACTGGGCCGCCATCTTCGGTCCGAGCCACAGCGATGGCAGCAGGATGAAACCCACGGGGACGGCCGTGATGACGATGAAGGACTGGAGCGCGGAAATGCCTCCCTGCCCGATGAGCAGCAGTACGGCGGCCACTGCACCCATGGCCACGGCCCAGAAGACCCGCACGGCCGTTGAGGGATCGTCCCGGCCCGTCACCGCCATGGAGATGGTCAGGGCCATGGAGTCGCCGGTGGTGGCCAGAAACACGATGATCAGGATCAGGAAGGCCGGCACCATCAGGGCCGCCATGGGCATCTGCTGAACGATGGCCAGAAGCGCTGCGGGCAGGCCGGCGTCGGCCAGGGCCTTGGAAACCGACCCCGGATTGGCCATTTCATAGTAAATGCCGGATCCGCCCAGCACTGAAAACCAGAAATTGGTGACCAGGGGCGCGATGACGGACACGGCGATAATGATTTCCCGGATTTTTCGTCCCCGGGAGATGCGGGAAATGAACACGGCCATCATGGGGCCGTACCCTAAAAACCATCCCCAGAAAAAGACCGTCCACCAGCCGAGCCACGCTTCGTCGCCCCGGTAGAGGGAAAGCATCGGAAATTCTCTGATGTAGGTCCCCATACCGGTGAGGAAGGCATTGATGATGAAGCCGCCGGGGCCGATGAGCAGGATGATGGCCATGAGGATAATGGCCAGGATGACATTGAACCGGCTCAGAAGCTGAATGCCCCGGTGAAGGCCGGTGATGGCGGAAATGGTGTAAACCGCCACCAGTAGAATGATGATGATCAACTGGGTGGTGTACACATCCGGAATGCCGAAAAGTTCCTGGAGGGCGAAGCTCACCTGAAGCCCAAGAAATCCGATGGGGCCGATGGTGCCTGCGGCAACCGCGATGATGGAGGCGGCGTCCACCACCACGCCGAGCCAGTTGTGCATGATCTTTTCGCCGAAAATGGGATAGAGCAGCGCCCGGGGTTTCAGGTCCAGCCCCTTGTGATAATGGGCGTACATCAGCACGATGGCCGACAGGGACCCCAGGATCGCCCAGGCCAGGAATCCCCAGTGGAGATAACTCTGAGCCAGAGCCGGCGCAATGGCCGCCTGCGTGGCGTTTTCGATCTCGCCGAAAGCCGGCGGAGTGGAGGTGAAATGGTACATGGGCTCGGCCGCCGACCAGAAGACGCCGCCGCCCGCCAGCAGGGTGCACATGATGATGGCCACCCACCGGAAGGTGCTCATCTCCGGCGTTTCCAGATTGCCGATCTTCACATTGCCGTATTTGGTGCAGGCCAGACCCACGCTGATGAGAAAGGTCAGCAGCAGCAGTACCTGCCAGTAGGCGCCGAAATAGTTGCAGGAAAACGCGAAGGACGCATTGACCGCCGTGGAGACGAAATCGATGTTGACCAGGGCCGCGATCACGAAAATCACGACGATGCCGCCGCTCAGCCCGAAGACCGGCCAGTCGATGTCTCTGTCCAGAAAATAGCTTTTTTGATCGCTCATGGTTGGAGATCCTCCTGGGGGGTGTGAATGGTTTATGTTGGGGCCTGGACCTTTTGAACCACCGCGTCGATCCGGGCCGCCTGCTCGTCGGACAACAGGGGTTCCGCCGGTTCATCCAGCAGGGCCAGCACTTTTTCCTCGCAGACCTTGAAAATGTCCCTGCCGCCGTCCTTCTGCCAGAGGTCCCAGTTGCGCCGCTCCAACACCTCCGGGATCCACAGCTCTTTCTTGAAATTGCTGAAGGTGTGGGGATGGACCAGATACGTGCCGCCGGGTCCCACGCCTTTCATGGCGTCCAGGGCCAGATCGTTCTCGTCGAGGGTCACTTCCCGGGCCATGCGCCGGATGCCGGCCATGCACTCGTTGCAGAAGATCAGGTCCGGATAGTCCACCACCAGGTCCATGTCGAGCTGCATGCTGTCCATGACGTCGGCGACGAGTCCCGTCACCGTGCCCACCATGCCGGTCTCGAACCCGGCCTGGGCGTCGATGACCTTGCTGTCCCGCAGCATGGACGGCATCCGGATGGGCAGGTCCAGGGACCGTCCCATTTGGGCCATGGCCACCTTGAGAATGCCGAATTCGGGGCAGGCCATGGAGACGTTGCCGGTGCGCATGTCGATGCCCCGGGCGAAGCTGGTGTAGACGACCGGGGCGCCGGGGTTGACCAGTTGGGAGACCACGATGCACCCCAGGATCTCCGCGTGAGCCTGGGCCACGGTCCCGGCGATGGTCACCGGCGAAGATGTGC
The DNA here is from genome assembly GCA_011390065.1 of Desulfobacteraceae bacterium. GTDB lineage: Bacteria > Desulfobacterota > Desulfobacteria > Desulfobacterales > JAABSP01 > JAABTD01. The sequence continues at coordinate 1,548 of JAABTD010000303.1, read as the reverse complement.
CGAGGATCGGCCCCGATGAGACGATGGCCGGGATCTTCCACCGGGCCATCTCCATGAGGGCGTCCAGGGATTCCGTGTCGATGCCGAAGGGCGGGAGCGTCAGGACCCAGCCGGAGATAAAGGGGCGTTCCCTGAACCGGTCCAGGGCGTCGGCGTCTCCGCCCAGGGCGATGGCGGCCATTTCGGCGGCGTCCTGGACGCACCGGGCCCCCAGCATCCCGCCGGTGATGTGCTTGGTGGTGTTCTTGATGGTGGTGGCCCAGGTGTACCAGTCGTTGTAGTCGCCGGGGACCTCCTGGGGCGTCACCAGGCCGCCGTTGACCCCGATGTGGGGGAGCCCGTCGGCGATGCGGGTCAGGGCCGCCAGGTCGCCGTCGTTGGCCGGTCGTTTTTCCCGGGTATGGGGGTCGATGACGTTGACGGCCATGGTCATGCACGACAGGGTGGGGTTGTGGGAAGTGAAGCCGATGTCGTGCTTCGGATCGCGGCCGAAGAGGGTGACGGCGTCGCGTTTGGGAAGGGTTTCGACGGCCCGCTCCACGAGGTCCGCCGGAATTTTGACCACCTCGTTGTCCCCCACCTCGGCCCCCGCCTTTTCCAGCAGGGAGAGGGCCTCCGGCTGGGGCAGCCGCATCCCGATCTCTTTCAGGATTTGCAGCGAATAATCATGCAATTGCTTGACTTCGCCGTCGGATAAAAATTGAATCAGCGGTTTCATGGCGTCGCCTTTCTCGGCCGTTCGTTGCCGAAGTCAAACCATTAATGCGAAACCCCATACGGCACGATGTCGATGGCGCCGGGGATGGGGCAGATCGAATAACAGCCGCCGCAGCCCACGCAGTTTTCCGCCTGAACGAAGGTGTGGGTCTCCCCCGGCTGCATGCCGTCGGAGAAGCAGGCCTTGAGGCACCGGCCGCAGTTGTTGCAGTATTCCTCGTTGACCTGGGCCTTTTCAGGGGGCATCTCGCTGTAGGGCATGGCCGCGTCGGAAGCGATGCCCAGCATGTCCTCGATGGTCGCATACCCTTTTTCGTCCATGAATTTCTCCAGGCCCCGTACCTGCTTGCCCAGCCATTCGTAGCCGTAGCACATGACCGCCGAGCACATCTCGACGATGTGGGCCCCGCTCATGATGAACTGAACGATGTCCCGCCAGTCATAGGCCCCATTGGTGCCGGCGATGAAGATCTCGCCGTTGTAGGCCTGCCGTACTTCGTTGATCCACCGGAGCGTCAGGGGCTTCACCCAGGGACCGCCGATGCCGGCCTGGCCGTAGATGAGGGGTTTGCCGGTTTCGATGTCGGGCACGAAGCCGATGAACCGGTTGGTCAGGGTGACGGCGGCGGCGCCCGCGTCCCGGAGCCGTCCGGAAAAGGCCACGAGATCCGTCACCTGGGGCGTCACCTTGATCATGATGGGGATGGAAAGGGCCTCGGCCACGGCCTGCGTGATTTCGCAGGCGTAGTCGAAATCCTGCCCCACGTTCATGCCGGTCCGGACCCCGGGCATCAGCTTGGGATGGGGGCAGCCGAAATTGAGTTCCAGCAG
>JAABTD010000101.1 GCA_011390065.1 Desulfobacteraceae bacterium | reverse complement strand
TCAAGACCGGTCTGGTGCTCCTGGGCGCCGAAATTCTCTTCGGCAAAATCCTGTCCATCGGCGTTCCCGGCATTTTCGTGGCCTGGATCGTCACCCCCATCGTTCTGGTGACCACCTTTATTTTCGGACAGAAGATCATCAAGATTCCGTCCAAAACCCTGAACATCACCATTTCGGCGGACATGTCGGTCTGCGGCGTTTCCGCGGCCATCGCCACCGCCGCCGCCTGCCGGGCGAAAAAAGAGGAACTGACCCTGGCCGTCGGCCTCAGCCTGGTGTTCACTTCCATCATGATGATCATCATGCCGGCCTTCATCAAGGCGGTGGGCATGCCCGAGATCCTCGGCGGCGCCTGGATGGGCGGCACCATCGACGCCACCGGCGCGGTGGCGGCGGCCGGCGCCTTTCTGGGCGAAAAGGCCCTTTACACCGCGGCCACCATCAAGATGATCCAGAACGTGCTTATCGGGGTCATCGCATTTTGTGTGGCGGTTTACTGGTGCGCCAAAGTGGAGTGCGCCGAAGGGCAAAAGGTCAGCGCCATGGAGATCTGGCACCGGTTCCCCAAGTTCGTTCTCGGATTCATCGCAGCATCCATCATCTTCTCCAGCATCTATGCCTCGATGGGACCGGACGCCGGCTACGCCATGATCGATCAGGGCGTCCTCGGGGGGTTGAGCAAGAACTTCCGGGGATGGTCCTTCTGTCTGGCCTTTGTCAGCATCGGACTGGCCACGAACTTCCGGGAACTCAAGGGGTATTTCTCCGGCGGCAAACCGTTGATCCTGTATGTCTGCGGCCAGAGCCTCAATCTCATTCTCACCCTGACCATGGCCTACATCATGTTCTACCTGGTCTTTCCTGAAATCACGGCGGGCATTTAGCCATGACATTGACCTCGGAGCGCGAAACGGAGGCCGTTATGGAGCCTCATCACCCTCATAAAAAGACCATCAGGGGGCGGATTCGGGCATGGGCCGCGCTGGTTCTGTCCGCCGCGGCGACCATGTTTTTTCTTCTCGTACTCGGCCCCATGGGCCTCGAAACGGCATCGCTCAAACCCATGGCCGACTTCATCGAAGAGAACCAAATCAACGCCAACGCTTACTATTACACGGAGGTCGAAGAGTTCGCCATAGCGGAGCGCCACATGCGGGACCACCTCGCGCTGGTTCCCGGCGGCGCCCATTGACCCTTTCGATCCTGCAGGCTGAAAACGGAATCCGCCGCGCCGCTTGTCGTCGCGGCGGATTTTTTTCATGGCCCCCACAATCCCGGGTCATTCATCCGGCTCGTTGGTCGCTTTCCAAAGCCGTTCCATGCGCCCGCTGATTTGCGGCGCGAGGCGAATGAGGACGGCCGACGCGGCAACAAGAAAGACCAGCGTCTCCAGCGGCGTTCGCCCCAACATCAGGTTGCGCCAGCAAACGACGAACAGCAGTGCAAGCGACAGGCCGAACAGGAGCAGTTCGACGACCTGGACATGGGCGATTCGGAAAATGGCGCCCACGTCCGTTTTTCGGCGCAGACCCCCTATAAGGCACATTAAAAGCCCCAGAAACGCCAGCCACGCCCGGAAAAAACAGACGGTGGCGCCGCCGCCCCAAATCAGGTTCGCCAGAAGAACCCATCCGGTTTCCAAACTGTCGTCTCCCTTCCCGAGTATCGCCGATTGCCATCGAACCCACGCCTTTATTTGGATCATATCTCATTCTTTCGGCCGAATCAATGGTCATTCTCTGTTCCCCGGACCATCGTCAAAATCCAGCCGCCGAACATGGAACATAGATCCCGCCGCCCTGCCGGTCATTTGCATGGCTTGGGAGGGCCGTTACGATATTCGTTGGCGTTGAAGATTGCCGTTGACGGGCCTGTGGTCGGCGACACGGGCTCGCATCCAACAGGGTTTTATTTTCTACCGTTTTTTTGCCGCGCAAATACCTCTATTGGACTGAGGAATACAGGCTTTTCCCCATTACAGCAAAGAGAGCAGCGATCTAAGATGATAAGTAGGTGAATAATTCTCTTGTTTGTGTCGATCAGCAGGCGCTAAGGCTGAGAGCGCCATGGCAGCGACAGCTCCGACATATTATGACCAGCAAATTAAGGAGGCATCATGTTTTTTGAGAAAATCAAATCTGAGGGGTTGGCGCATCTGTCCTATATCATTGGCGTCGAGGAACAGGCGGCGGTGATCGATCCGAGGCGGGATTTTCAAATCTATGTGGACATCGCCTATCGGGAGGGGGCCAAAATCACCCACATCTTCGAAACCCACCGGAACGAGGACTATGTGGTCGGCTCCCAGGATCTGGCCCGGTTGACAGGGGCTCAGATCTACCATGGGGAGGATATCAATTTCAAATACGGTAATCCCGTCGGGGACGGCAGCACGTTCCAATTGGGGAACCTCCTGTTCCGGGTCATCAAGACGCCGGGGCACACTTTCGAGTCCATTTCCATCGCCCTGTCGGATACATCGTTCAGCGAGGAACCCATCGGCGTTTTTACCGGAGACGCCCTTTTCATCGGTCAGGCGGGCCGAACCGACTTCTTTCCAGACCAAACCCGGGAAGTGGCCGGCCTGCTTTACGACAGCATTTTTGAAAAGATCCTTCCTCTGGGCGACCATGTGATTCTCTACCCGGCCCACGGCGCCGGATCGGTTTGCGGGTCCGGCATGGCGGAGCGGGAGTTCTCTACCCTCGGATATGAACGAAAGTACAATCCGGCGCTTCAGGTGAAAAACCGGGAAGGGTTCATTGACAACAAAGTCTCAGAGGAGCACTACCAGCCGCCGTATTTCCGCCAGATGGAAGATTACAATCAGAACGGCGCGCCTGCGATGGCGATTCTTCCGAACCCGAAACCCTGCAACCACGAGGAATTCTCAGATTTTATCGCCAACGGCGGGGCCGTGCTGGACATCCGAAGTCCCGAAGCATTTTCCGGCGCTTACATCCCCAACACCTTGGCCATGCCGGCCGGCATGATACCGGCCTATGCCGGATGGTTTCTTGAATATGGCAAGGACGTAGCCCTATTGGTCAGCCACTGCAACGAAGTGGATGAAGCGGTGCGCCACCTGATCCGCATCGGGTACGACCGTGTGGCAGGATACCTGGACGGGGGTCTCCACACATGGGAGACGTCGGGCAGTGAGTATGATTTCATTCCGTCCATCTATGCCGGCGATCTCAAAAAGCGACTGGACGACAAAGAGGACTTCACACTCCTCGACGTTCGTCAGAAGGAGGAGTTTGAATCCGGCCATCTGGAGGGAGCGGTCCACATCTACCTGGGGTATCTGCCGGCCCGGCTGGACGAGATCCCGAAAGACAAGCCGGTGGTCACTTTCTGCGGCAGCGGCAAACGCGCTATTATCGCCGCCTCCATTTTGAAGAACAACGGATTCCCGTCAGTGGAAAATTGTCTGGGCTCTATGGCCGCCTGCCAGTCCATCGGATGCGATATCGTTGTATGATCAATGCGTTCAATAGATAGGAGGACATATGACCATTATCCGCGTCATTTCAAGATTTCTTTTGGCAGCAAGTTGCCCGCTCCTCATTGGCGCTGTCTTCACCCTGTACGCCGCCGGATTTATTTCACCGGCCACGGCGGCGCTGGAGGAAACCGAATCGACTATCGCGAGCGATTTTCAGCATAGATTCCCGGAGGCTTTCCAGGCGTCCTCCAATCCGTTCACCATGAAACGATGGTCGCCCTACGCGGCCGGCGCCGGCATCGGCGTTTTGAGCTGGCTGGCGTTTCTGCTGTCGAACCATCCTCTGGGCGTGTCGACGGCCATCGCCCGGACCAGCGGCATGATAGAAAAGCCCCTTGGCGAAGAAAGAGTGACGGAAAAAGCTTATTACCAGAAATTCCCGCCTGAAATCGACTGGGAGTGGATGCTGGTGGCCGGCCTGCTCGTCGGCGCCTTCCTCTCGGCCGTCCTGTCCGGCGATTTCATGCCGGAAAGCGTGCCGGCCATGTGGGAGCAGATGTTCGGAAATTCCGCGGCGCTTCGGCTATTGGTCGCTTTCATCGGCGGCGTTGTGGTGATCATCGGCGCCCGATGGGCCGGCGGATGCACGAGCGGACACGGCATCAGCGGCGCCCTCCAGATGGCGGTCAGCGGTTGGCTGGCCATCTTCAGTTTCTTTTTAAGCGGCATCGTGACGGCGTTTATTATCTATGGACTTGGATAGCGTTTTGGAAAGGGAAGGTATGTTAGAAAATCTTCATAATAACAAGAAAATTCAATTGGCGCTCGGCTTCCTGCTGGGGATTCCCTTCGGCTTCTTCCTCCAAAAGGGCCAAGTGACGCGGTACGATGCCATTTTCGGGCAGTTGATCCTCCAGGATTTTACCGTCGTCAAGGTGATGTTCACCGCAATTCTCGTCGGCATGCCCGGCGTTTATATCATGCGCCGGCTGGGGTGGGTGGTGCTCCACATCAAGCCGGGCGCGGTCGGCTCTACCATCGTTGGAAGCCTCATTTTCGGGGTGGGGCTTGCCCTGCTCGGCTACTGTCCGGGCACCGCCATGGGCGCCGTGGGTCAGGGCTCTCTGGACGCCCTGTTCGGCGGCGTCGCCGGAATGATCGCAGGCGCCATGGTTTACGCCCATGTCCTTTATCCCCGTTTGCAGGAGCGGGGGATATTGAGCAAAGGGGATTTCGGCAAATTGACCGTCCCCGAGTGGCTCGACATCGACAACGACGCCGCCATTCTGGCCTTCATTCTTTTCGGCATGTTTCTGTTCACCTTTTTTGAACGGTTCGGCATTTAGCGCGATTAAAATAAAAATGATCACGACAGAAGAATCATCGGATAAATTCGACAACGACATCGAACGCCGCCGCCAGGCCCTGGCGGCGGCGTTCTTGCTGGCGATGTGGCTGATGATCCCACTTCACCCGCCGCTGCGACCGGAAGCGAGAACGGATACCGCAACGCCTATGCCGTTGCGGAAGCACTAAACCCAGGACTTTCCCGTACCGGGGGAAACCATTAACCTGTCCACGCCTCGGCGTTACTGGAGCACATGGTTCTCTCCTCTCGGAAAGAAACTACGCTCTGGCCGCCTATGGGCTGAATCTCCGCTTGAGTCCAAGGGGGGATGCGCGAGGTTAAAAATCGACGGCGGAAGCGGTGGCGATGCCCGATCCCCGGATCTGCATTGCCAGCGCAAGACCCTGGCGGAGCAACACCGAATCCCGAAGCGCTGTCGCTGACCTGCTTGATTCGAGGGAAACCGCGTCTTGAAAGGCCTCAATGGTCCCGATGTAGGCGTCCAACATATCTCTTTTTTCTTCGCCGGTCAGAAACCGGTCGAATCCATTGGGTTGACGGAGGGGCCGGTTCAGGTTCGCCTCCAGGCGATGGATGTGGAGCATCGAATGGATGAAGGAGGTGCAGAATTCGTCGAGGTTGTCCCCGGCGTGTCCCCCCTTCCGGTTTTCGATGAAGTGCTTTTCGTTGATGAAACGGAAAAAAGTTTCGCCGGCGTTGCCCGGGGTTTCACCTTCAGAAGAGACAATGCCCTGGGAGACCATCAGAAATCGCTCCAGGGAGAGCGGGCCGTAGCCTTTCAGGTCGGAAAATTGCTCGCGGATTCGGGTGCTGCGCACCAGCCGCCGCCGGTCTACATATTTATGGAGAGCCTCGTGAGCGGCGATGGTTTCCAGTTCCGCGATGGGTTCGCCGCGGAACGTCTCGATATAGAACCAGATGGCGTCGCTGTCATTGCGGGTGATGGCGTTTTCGACGGCGCTGTAATCGAGGATCACCGCTTCCGAAACCAAGGCGACGCCGACTGCTTCCTCTACGAATGCGATTCCTCTGCCGATGGCGCTCAGACGCTGCCCGAAGTCCGGAATATCGGTTTCCAGCTCGGCAAGCCGCGTACCGTGGTATTGGAAAGGAATCCGGATCCTTGAATGGTAGAACTGTTCGAACCCATATCCGACCTGATGCACTGCCAATCGAGTGGTCATGTTTTCGGCCTGAAAATGGAGTTGAAACTGTTCTTCGGGCCACACAGCGGCGCCCCGCACTTTAGGGAAATAAGAGTATGCGTTTTGCTCAGCCGATTGTTTCGTCGCGGCGGGGCGTCGGGGATCGACAGTATCGAAATACCCGTTGTCGCGGATGCTTAACGGTTGAATTCGACGGGCGTAGCTGCCGGATCCTTGGGCGTTGTAGGCGCCGTCCCCATCCTTCAGAAGCTTTGAAAAAAGATGGCCTTCAAGCTGGATGCGCATGGGGCTCTCGCAGAACACGACAATCCCGCTGACGTAACCTTCCACGGCTAAACGGTCAAGATGCGCTACCTCTTTTCGAGCCATCGTATTCTGGAACGAAACGCCGTCCCGGACGCCGTAGACGCGGATGGCGGTGATCCGATCAAGGGGAGAAAGCGTCGCCGCATCGACGCGGTCGCACAAATCAGATTCCAGGGGGAAGAGGGACAAATGGATAAAGAGGGCGAGGAATCCGACAGTTGTTAATAGTTTGTACATCACGATGCCACCTCACATGTCTGCGTAATTTCCCTACCATTCGAATACATGATTGCTCCCATACCCCAATAAATCATGTATTCAATGTAGAAAGACGTACACACATTAACCCAGTATGATGGAGATGTCAACCTGTTTGGGCGTTAATCAGTCTCGATTTTCAAAAAAAACAGACAATCATTTTTTAAATTCTGCTAAACGGTTTATATAAATTGTTATATTCAATATCGGCAGTTTCTATAAGCATGACTCGAAGTAGATACATTTCGCCACCCAGCCATCATGCTTTTGTTGTAAACAAGGCGTGAGCGCTGTGGATTTAGAGGATCGTGTTCCCGAATACAGAGGTTTTAACGCTTAAATACCCGCTACACCTGATTTCAGCAGGCCGCTTCGGATTGTATAAATTAAAAAGCGAACAGGGCGCCGTTTTCACGACCGCATCAAAAATGCTGCCGACAACGCAAGGCGGCCCCATTGATTCGCTTCAACAGAACCCAACAAATAGGGGGTTAGAATGATCTTTTTTGATGATTTTTATGGACTGTTTCGAGTTGTCGTCGTGGCCGTTATTTTTTACATTTCATTCATTGTATTTTTGCGCATCAGCGGCAAACGCTCCACGTCTCAAATGAACAATTTCGACTGGTTGATCACCGTAACATTAGCCTCTATACTGGGAACGACGATTCTTGTAGATGAGGTGGTGGTGCTGGAAGGTCTCATCGCCGCCGGCGTCCTCCTGGGCTTGAACCTGGCGTTGACCAAAGTGGCCTTTTTCGCCAGGGAAAGCCGAACCGTTTTGTACGACAAGCCCTCGCTTCTGTTTTATAATGGAGAGTTTTTGATGAAAGAAATGGAAAGAGAACGCGTCTCCGAAGACGAAATTATGGCGGCGATTCGAAGTTGCGGATTTGGGAGCCTAAATGAGGTCGGCGCGGTTGTTTTGGAGACGAACGCCTCCCTAAGCGTACTGCCCATGGAGTCTGACGATGACGACGGCGCGTTGGGTTTGTTGTCCGACGTCAGGGGCTTTCCGGAGGCCGTTGCCGCCGCGCGGGCGCACGCCGCCGAAAGGGATTCAGCATGGACATGAACCCAAAGTAGGTCTCCATACAGCCCGTTATAAAGGATTATCTGATATCGAATACAGTGTATTGCCTATTCCCCGCCGTGCCTGAATGGCATATGATTTAGCGAAACTCGGCGAAGGGACCGAAAGGGTCGGAACCTGATGGATGAAGCCGGGAATTTCATCAACTATGAATTTGCAGCCAAAAGGAGAAAACATGATGTTGAAAAAGAAGAATGTGATTTTTGGTCTGTCGGTATTCGCCCTGGTCCTGATGATGGCATTCATGCTTCCGCAGATGATCATGGCGGAGGGATCGGGTCAAGATGGAAACGCTGAAATCTCCGACCCCGATGTGAGCGAAGCGATGGAGCAGCAGGCGGCGGAAACCGCCCAGGATGTCCGCCAGGGCGCACAGGAGGCGGCTCGGGAAACTGAACAGATGGCCGAGACAGCGACCCGGGAAACCACTGAATTTCTGGCGGAAACAGAGGATGTCCTTGATCGGGCGACCATGTTCCTTACAGAAACGCTCGAAGCAGAAAAGCGCATCCCAAAGGCGGTAATCGACAATTCCGTCGGCATCGCTCTTTTTCCGGACGTCACCAAGGCCGGTTTTATCGCCGGTGGGCGTTATGGCAACGGCATTCTGATGCTCAATCAGAAAAACGGCTGGAATGGCCCAATCTTTCTCTCTCTTGTTGGGGCCAGCGTCGGCGCCCAGATCGGCGTTGAACAGTCCGACCTTTTCATGGTCTTTAACAACCAGGAAGCCATCAACGACCTGGCTGACGGCGATCTGACCCTCGGGGCTCAAACCTCCGTGGCCGCCGGGACCTGGGGCAACAAAATCGGCGCTTCCACGGATGCGGACGTGCTGGTCTACAAAAGGACCGAAGGCCTTTTCGCCGGCGTCTCTCTGTCGGGCGCTGTGATTAATGTGGATGAAGACTCAAATCAGGCCTATTTCAAGGGCCATGAAGAAACCGGTCGCGCCTATTACGGTAGCGACAAGATGCTGTCCGGTGAAGAAGAAGTCCCCAAAACCAATAAGGCGGACAAAGTAATCGTCATTCTGTCTGATTGGGAATAGGCAAACCAAAGGGACCGGGGCCGGGCCACACACACGGTCGATTGACCATGTCTTGGCCCCGGGCCCTCTGCGACCCATGGCCGGCTGAATTATGGTAGGGCCTACTGGCAACCAAACCATACTGGTTTCCCACTCCGGATCCGCCCTCCTTCGGGCGTCATAGCATAAAAGGCCGTTGTTCATCGAATCCTAAAATACCGAACGATAGGTGATGGTATGAAGATAATCAAATTGATAAAAATATTTGTTTTTCTCGGTTCGGTTTTCACGGGTCTGGCCGCTGGCGGATTGCTATTGGTTTTCCTCTTTAAAGCCGCCGCCCCCGCAAAGGGGGACACCAGTCCGGTTCAGGAGTACAGGTCGTCCAGTTCGAGCAGGCCCATTTTTAGGGAAGGAAACGCTGAGACGGTGGAGGTGGATTGGCGGGAAGGCAACAGCCGCCATCCGTCCATCTCGCTGAATCAGGTGACGGTTTTCAATCCTGTCAACGATTGAGCCGTGGGGGTTACTCTGTTTGTGCCTGGCGGTTTTCCTCCAGCTCTACCGCATGGATCGAGACATCTGCGTCTTCAAGCTTGCCTTGGCACTGGCCATGATAATGGCCGGAATGACGGAAAGGAGCGGTCCGATGTTGGGAATAAAGGGTCAGCAGCAGATGCTTGAGGAATTGGTTCCGTTTCGGCGGGGCGGTGGATGGGCGGCTCATGGGGATTCTCCTAAAGTGTCGGCGACGTATGCGCCTCGTTGCCCCATGGGTCGATGTTCGCCGACGGTGCTGTCCACGCGGGTCTGGTGTTCCAGCTCCGCATCCAGCTCAGCCCCGATCAGCACGACATAGGCGCTCAAAAAGAACCAGAGGAGGAGGACCATAATGGCGCCGATGGAACCATAGGTTTCATTGTACTTTCCGAAGTTGGATATGTAAAAGGAGAACGCGAGTGATCCGATAATCCAGAGAACGGTTGAAATGGCGGCGCCCCAATTGATCCACCGCCATTTTGCCTGGGTGCGGTCCGGGGCAAAGCGGTAGATGATCGAAACGGCGACCATGATTAGGACGGCCAACAAGGGCCACCGCCCGATGGCAATGAGCGCCTGGAAGGGATCTGGAAAACCGAGAAAACGGGAAAAGGCCGGCAGCGCCACGATGGCGATCAGACTGATCAGTCCGAACAAAACCACCCCCAGCGTAAAAAGGAGGGCCAACCCCGTCAAAGTGAAAAAGGATCGCTCTTCGGTCTCGTTGTAAACGATATTTAAAGCGCTGATCAGCGCTTTCATGCCCTTGGCCGAACTCCAGATGGAGACGATAAGGCCGAAAAAGAATCCGAAACCCAAGGCGCCACCGGAATTAGAGACGATGTCGCGAAGTTGATCGCTGATGATGCCGTAAGCTTGTCGGGGCGCCACTCGGCTGAGAACGTCGAGGTGAGTCGCCAGTTCCGACGGCTCTGAAACAAGCCCATAAATCGAAACGGCCGCGGCCAGCGCGGGGAAGATGGCCAGAAACCAGAAAAAGGCCACGCCCGCGGCCACCACCGACAGGCTGTCCCGGGCAGTGTTTTCCTTCACTCTCCAAAAGATATCCCGCCAACCGGCTTTGGGGATTTCACTGGGCGTTTCAGCACCGCGCCCGCGCTCCGTCGTCGTATTCTTTTCGTCGGTCCGATCCGCCATGATGCCCCCTTCTGCTGTAATCAACCCATTCTTTCCTTTTCGATCCTGTATCCCACGGCTTCATTTTCTCTGAAAGAACCTGTATCCTGAACATGGAGTGTGAAGATAAGACTCGGCACGGCGGTCTGACGCATCCTGCCTCTCCTTCATAATCGGCGTCGTCGAATCCCCAAAACAATTCCCCCTGCCCACCCCAGACAGGGGGAATCATCGATTGAATGTTTTGGCTTCAAGATGAATATAGCGTGGATCAGGTAGCGAGATTCTGCCGCTTGGCTTCCGCTTCAGCGCCTTCCGCGGCGCTTTCCGCCGCATGTTCGACCACATGCTCCGCTTTTTCAACCACTTCCTTTCCTTTTTTCTTTGCCTCCCACATTATATCGTCTCGGGTCTCGCCCATCCAGTCTCTTTCATGCTCCGACTCCGGTATGGCGATTCCAAAAAGCGTTCCAACCGCCAGGGCGGCGCCGGCCAACGCCAGCGGGTTTTCATGGAGGGTATCGAAAAACCCTCTGCGAACCCTGCGATACTGATGCATGCTTTGTTCGCCGATCTCCGACGCTTTCTTTCCCATCCGGTGGGTCGCATGGCCCATTCGATCCTTCATATCCGACGCCGCTTCCGACGCCCGGTCTTTTGCCTGACCAGCGGCGATGGAAACGCGATCTCCCGCGCCCTGAACCCGATCCTTGACCTCTTCGGTGGAAGAACGCCGCCGACCGTCACCCCCGCGCTCCGCTCCGGGTTCATCTTGTATCGCACGAAACTGGTCGTCGGGCGCATGTCGCCACTCATCGAACTCGGGATAGACGTGAGGCGGATACCCCCTTGGCCGCCGGCCGTCCCGGGAGCGGGTTTCTTTGTTGCTCTTGATCAGCCATGCGATGCCGCCGGTGATCAGCACTGTTGGAATAATATTGTCTTTAATAGCGTCAAACATGATTCCCCCTGTATCTTTGGCTAAATCGGTTGCGGAATTGGCGAACGCTTTCGCTTTGTCGACCGTCGCTTCCTTGATTTTTTCCCGCGCCTGGGCTGTAAGGGCTCCAGGCGACAATCGGTGATGGATGGCATCGATGGTTTGAGCCGTTTCCTGACGGGTTCGGGCGATATCCGCCCGCATAACGGCGATGGCGCCGCCGCCATTATCCATTCCCTCTTGGGTCTGCGCCGGGGATGACGATTCAGAGCGACCCTGGACCATTCTGGCCTCCCCGACCACCCGTTCATCGGTCGTTTTTCTCAGACCTTCCCTTTGCGTGCCGATCCCCCCGCTTGTGGGTTGTCGAAATTCAACACCCGGTTCGGGGGTCGCGGCCGGCCCTGATTCCGGCCGGGGACCCCGATTGGCTTGGTCTAAGTTTATTTGATGGTCTTGAGCCATTCCTTGCCCTCCTTGAGCGTCTCGATGGTTTGTTCCGGAACCGGGGTCATGCGTTTAAGACGTTTCAAACCGATGTGAATCAGGCCATATCCGATGATGCCGGCGATCAGGCCGATGAACAGCGCGGAAAGCCAAATGGGCATGGCCAACGCCAACGCGAAAACCGCCGCCGCCAAAAGGGTTAAAAAAGCCCCGTAGGCCATCGCCGCGCCAGCGACCAGCATGCTGCTGTGTTTGGCCATCCGTGTTCCTTTTCGAACCATTTCCAGTTTGGCCAGTTCCGCTTCCTGCTGAAACAAAAGAGAGATCTCGCTGGTCAGTTCCGAAAAGAGATCTCCCAGGCTTTTATCCTCCCTCCGCATTTCAACCGCCATAACGTACCCCCTTACTGGCGTCTGGACGCCTTCAAAAACCGGGCCGTCGCCAGGCCCGCGATAAATGCGCCGCCGATGGCGATCCATGGCCGGCGACGGGCAGCCTCCTGAACATCTCTGACAATATCGTCCGGGTCCCGATCATACAGATAATCCGAGAAACCCTGAATCTGGGACGAAGCCCGTTCAGCATATTGGCCGATGCCGTCCTGATCGTTTTTCCGAAACTGGTCGCCAATGCGATACAATGCCTGGGCCGTATTTCCAAGGCTGCTGGCGGCCCGTTGTTTTCCGTCTCCTAAAAGACCGTAGGCCTTCGACTTGCCTTCGGCTGTTGCCTTTTTCCCGGCCTCACGGGCCTTCTCGCTCAAGTTATGCACCTTTTCCTTCATTTCCTCTTTTGCGCCGCTGTCCCCTTTTGCGCCGCTGCCTGAAGGTTCCAGCGGGTTTCGGGGGGCATCGACGTTCACGCGCCCCGCATTCTCTTTTTCTCTCCCCATGGCGGCCGTGGGAGGATTTTCATGCTCTTCGACAACGGTGCGTTCCGGGGGATTGTTGGCCCCGTGCCTGGGGCCGGCGCTTGTGGTTTTTCCTTCATTTGGAATCTCCATGCTATGCTCCTTTTTTCAGTGTCGGGTTAATAATGCCATATAGGGAACAACGGGTGGAAAGCCTGCTGATTAAAAAAGTGGCGGATGTCGGGATGGCCCGGCAGGCGGCGGGACGATGGGAAACAAACTGGAGGGCCGGCGACGATCACCGGCCCCCCGTCATCGGATATGATCCCATCTACTGGCTTTCTTCCTCAGACTCTTGGCCTTTCTCGTCTCCATAATAGCCCCGGACCTTTTCTTCCCACTTCGCCTTGCTCAGCTCCGGGCGGTTGGATTTTTCGAAAGACGGGGCTTCATCGAAAGTCTTTTTGTCGATTTCCGCCACCAGTTTATCCTTCTTGTCCGTCGGGTGAATCAGCCGGATGGGGATCGGACGCAACTCGCGGGCATTTACAGGCTCGACGACCATATAAGTGATTTTCCCGTCTTCATCGATGTAGGCGTTTACAAGCGTTCCGAGAGGCTCTTTATTCTTGCTCAGCACCTCTTTCCCAAACCAGTCTTTGATTTTCTCGGGCTTCATCTCCGACATGCGTCTGTTCGCGTTCTCATCATCAGCGGCGCCGGATTTTTCAGCCTTGGCCTGTTTGTCCTCTTCCTTATCGGAAGCGCTTGTATTTTCAACGTAATTTCCTTCCTCCGATTTCGATGATGAACGTCTTTTCGAATCAGTGAACTTTCGGATGGTTTCCTCGCTGACCTCCGCCATCAATGTGTTTAGATTTTCCGCGATGCGAATAGACCCCCATGGGATGGCGTATTTCTCTTTTCCGATGCCGATAAATCCGCCATTGGAAAGGATGACATATTGAATCCGGCCGTCTTTACCGATCACCAGATCCTCGACCTTTCCCAGTTCCTGTCCGTCAGGTGAGACGATGGTGCTGTCCAGGATGTCGCCCACATGCCGCGCCCATTTAAACTGTTCGCCCTGCTCCCCCGACATTTTCTTCATTGTGTCCGGCATTTGCTTGTCCGACATGTGATCCTTTGACGACTTGTCCGCAGCCGTGGCCGTGGCGATCAGCAGGCACGACACCGCGATCAGCAATAGCGTCCTTGGAAAAAATGTTCTCATTTCTTTTCTCCTTTATTACTAAGCCCGTCTTTATCCATCCGTTGCTTCGCCTGTCGAAACAGCGTCGATTGGGTTTTATTTTACCAACGCCGGCCAGTTTCGCCATACCCGTTCCACCCTATTTCAGTCCTCATGCCGCAGTATATAAGGATGAACTTTCGCTCCCTTTTTTCCAGGAAACCACTCATGCACTTCCCCGCCGACATCCGATCCTTTGAATCTGATGTGACAACGCATCCCGGACAGGGGGCTTTATTTGCTCCGGCGCTGACAAAATTCAGTTGCGCGATTATGACGGTTTGATTGCGCATACCACAATTGTAATGATGCGATATAATTTTCTTGCCTATTGCCCTTGGATGGCAATCAGCAAATTGACCTGAGCGACCCATCATTGGCCTGAAAGTACTATATCTTTGCCGAATTGACCCCCTTTGGCCCATTCGAAATAGCGAGGAGTCGATTTTGCTCCCATCATCCGAATTGCCATTTTCCCCAATTTGCGCTACTCTCTACGGCGCATTGTTCAATTAAACGACCATACCTGAACAGAAAAAAGGAGGCGACATGAAGTGGAAAGCGATCGGCGGGATGCTCCTGGCCCTGACTTTATTAACGGCGGCCTGCGGCGACCACAGGGTGGCGATGGAAGCCCAGTCTCCCATGTACGCCCAGCCATTGATGGCAAAGGCCGGACAAGTTCCCGGAGAGCCTGAGACCGACGCCGGGCAACCCGATTTCAACACCGAATCCTACGACTACATCGCCGAAAACCCCTTTCTCCGGGTCGACCAGAACCCCCTTTCCACTTTTTCCGTCGACGTGGACACGGCCTCCTATGCCAACGTCCGCCGGTTCCTGAAGCGGGGCGAACTGCCCCCGCCCGACGCCGTCCGCATCGAAGAGATGATCAACTATTTTGATTACGACTATCCCGCTCCGCCCGACGGCTACCCCTTTTCCATCAACACCCAGGTGACCGGCTGCCCCTGGCAAGGCGATCATCGCCTGCTGCGCATCGGGCTGAAGGGCAAGGAAATGCCCAAAGAAGAACGTCCCGCCGCCAATCTGATCTTTCTCCTGGACGTCTCCGGCTCCATGGACGCTCCCGACAAGCTGCCCCTGCTCAAACGGGCCGTGAAGCTGCTGATTCAGGAGCTGACGCCCCGGGACCGGGTGGCGGTGGCCGTCTATGCCGGCGGTTCCGGCCTCGCCCTGCCCTCCACGCCCTGCTCGAAGGAAAACAAGATCTCCATTCTCTCTTCCCTCGACAAGCTGGAGGCGGCCGGCTCCACCCACGGCTCGGAGGGCATCCAATTGGCCTATGACGTGGCCAGACAGCATTTCATCCCCGGCGGCATCAACCGGGTGATCCTGGCCACGGACGGCGACTTCAACGTCGGCCTCACCAACGAAGGCGACCTGGTGCGGCTGATCCAGGAAAAGGCGGCATCCGGCATCTTCCTCACCGTGTTGGGATTCGGGACCGGCAACCTCAAAGACAGCACCATGGAGAAACTGGCGGACAAGGGCAACGGCAACTACGGCTACATCGACTCCATCACCGAAGCCCGGAAGCTGCTGGTGCAGCAGATGGGCGCCACCCTGGCGACCATTGCCAAGGATGTGAAGATCCAGGTGGAATTCAACCCCGCCCAGGTCGCCGCCTACCGGCTGATCGGCTACGAAAACCGGATGTTGCGCGCCGAGGACTTCAACGACGACGCCAAGGACGCCGGGGAGATCGGCGCCGGGCACACGGTGACGGCCATCTACGAGATCGTCCCCGTCGGCGTCCCCTTCCAAAACCCGGGCGTCGATGACCTCAAATACCAACAGCCCCGATCGACCACGGAAGCTGCCGACAGCGGAGAGCTGCTGACCGTCAAACTCCGGTACAAAGAGCCGGACGCGGATGTCAGCAAGCGGCTGGTCATGGCGGTCAAAGATATGGGGCTGGCGTTCGAAAACGCGGGACATGAATTCAAATTCGCGTCGGCCGTGGCCGCCTTCGGCATGCTGTTGCGGGATTCCGCCTTCAAGGGGAACGCCGATTACGGCATGGCCCTCCAGATGGCCCGGGCCGGACGGGGAGAAGACGAACACGGCTACCGAGCCGAGTTCATCAACCTGGTGAAGAATGCGGCGGCGATGAGTGAGTAAAAAAAAAGGGACAAAGGGACAAAGGACAAAGGGGTATTCGCCTTACTCTGTCCCTCTGTCCCTCTGTCCCTCTGTCCCTTTGTCCCTTCTTTTATCGCGTCAACTGCCGATACTTGATCCGATGGGGCTGTTCAGCGTCCTCCCCCAGCCGCTCCCGCCGGTCGGCTTCGTATTCGGTGTAGTTGCCGTCGAACCAGACGACCCGGCTGTCGCCTTCGAAGGCGAGGATGTGGGTCACGATCCGGTCCAGGAACCACCGATCATGGCTGATGACCGCGGCGCATCCGGCGAAATTTTCCAGAGCCTCTTCCAATGCCCGCATGGTGTTGACGTCCAGATCGTTGGTCGGTTCGTCCAGCAGCAGGACGTTGGCGCCGGATTTGAGAATCCGGGCCAGGTGGACCCGGTTGCGCTCCCCGCCCGAGAGAAGACCCACCTTTTTTTGTTGATCCGATCCGGAAAAATTGAATCGGGCCACATATGCGCGGGAGTTGACCTCCCGGTCGCCGAGCTGAATTTTATCTTTTCCGTCAGCAATGACATCCCAGATCGATTTTCCAGGATCGAGGATCTCCCGGCTCTGGTCCACATAGGCTAGTTGAACGGTGTCGCCGATGCGGATTTGGCCGTCGTCGGGTTCTTCCTGACCGGTGATCATTCGAAACAGCGTGGTCTTGCCGGCCCCGTTGGGTCCGATGATGCCGATGATGCCG
>JAABTD010000302.1 GCA_011390065.1 Desulfobacteraceae bacterium | reverse complement strand
CAGTCACGGCGCAGGATCCTCCGCGCCTGGCTGGACCACCGCCGCGCCGCGGAGAAAAAAGTCCTCCCGCCGGACGCCCCCCTGCCCGGCGAGGCTTATGCCGAAATCTACCGGCTCCTGACCTGGCTTTTTCTCCTTTTCGGCTTCCTCATCGGCGCCGGGCTGGCCTCCTCCTTCATGACCTACACCGGCGCCGCCCCCTTGAACGTCGCCTACTATTTCGGCGGCCTGATCCTGAGCCAGTTCCTGCTCATGGCGATCCTGCTGGCGGCCCTGGCCGTCCGCGCCGTCAACCGCTCCTTCACCGACAACTCCCTCCTCTATTCCCTGGTGAGCCGCTTGGTGGTGCGTCTGGCCGGATGGGCGAGGCAAAAGACCGTCAAGCGGATGTCCGGGTCCCACCGCACCGGCATCGACGCCGCCATGGGCCTGCTCAGGGGCCGCCGGAAGGTCTACGGGTCCCTTTTCTACTGGCCCATCTTCATCCTGACCCAGATCTTCGGCGTCTTTTTCAACATCGGCGTCATCACCGCCACCCTCGTCAAGGTGCTCTTTTCGGACATCGCCTTCGGCTGGCAGTCCACCGTCCAGTTCGGCCCCGAGGTGGTCCACGACCTTGTCCGGACCATCGCCCTGCCCTGGTCCTCCTTCGTGCCCGAGGGGATCGCCTACCCCTCCCTGGCGGAGATCGAAGGGAGCCGGATGGTCCTCAAGGAGGGGATCTACTTTCTGGCCACCGGGAATCTCATCGCCTGGTGGCCCTTTCTCCTGTTCGCCGTCATCTTTTACGGGCTGCTCCCCCGGACCCTCCTGCTCATGAGCGGACTGATCGCCCGGAACCGGGCCCTGTCGCGCCTCGGTTTCGAGTTCAGCGACAGCGACCGGCTGATCCACCGGCTGGAATCCCCCCGGGTCAGCACCGAAGGGACCCCCACATCCGGCCCGGGCCTGCCCCCCGGCGCCGAGACGGTCAGACCGACCACCTCTCCGGCCGACACCCGGAAAGCAATCTCCGGCGACCGGCGGATCATCGCCCTCGTCCCCGACGACATCTTCGAGGCGTGCACCGAAGAGGCCCTCCGGTCGGCGGTCCAATCGAGTCTGGGCTATCAGGTGACGGAAACCCTGCGCATCGGCGAAGGATACGAGGGGGACCGGGCCGTTCTGGAATCCCTCTCCCGCAAATCCTGGGAAAACGGCCGCCCCCACGTGCTCGTGGTCCAGGAAGGATGGCAGCCGCCCATCCGGGAGGTGCTCGGCTTTATCCGGGATCTGCGGGAAACCGTGGGCGAACGGACCGGCATCGCCGTCGGCCTGGTGGGCAAACCCCGGCCCGACACCCTCTTCACCCCGGTAAACGACACCGACTGGACCGTCTGGCGGCAAAAAATCAGCGGCCTGGGGGACCCTTATCTTCGACTGGAAAGGCTGACGCTCAATGGAACCTAACCCCATCCCCGAATTCGCCATCATCGGCCACCCCAACGAAGGCAAATCCTCGGTGGTCTCCACCCTGGCCGAGGACGACAGCGTCCGCATCAGCCCCACGCCCGGGGAGACCATGGAATGCCAGACCTTTCCCGTCTCCATCGACGGCAAGGAGATCATCCGGTTCGTGGACACCCCCGGATTCCAGAACCCCAAACAGACCCTCCAGTGGATGCGCGACTACACCGGCCCCGACAAAGACATCGTGGCCGACTTCCGGAAGGCCCACGCCCACCTGCCCGAGTTCCGGGACGAGGTGGAACTGTTCAAACCGGTGGAGGAAGGGGCCGGCATCATCTTCGTGGTGGACGGCTCCCGGCCGGTTCGCAACCCCGACAAGGCCGAGATGGAGATCCTCCGGCTCACCGGCCGGCCCCGGATGGCCATCATCAACTGCAAGGACGAAGACGTCTTCTACCTCGAACCCTGGAAAAACGAGTTCCGGAAGCATTTCAACTCCATCCGGGTCTTCAACGCCCACAAGGCCACCTACGCCGAACGGATCGCCCTGCTGGAAAGTTTGAAGAGCATCGACCAGGACTGGCAGCCGGCCCTGGAAACGGTCATCGACGCCTTCAAGAAGGACTGGGACCACCGGAACACCCTGGCCGCCGAGATCGTCTGCACCATGATGGGAGACGCCATCGCCCGCACCGTCAGCCGGAACTTCACCGAAAAGACCGACGAAGACGATCTCCGGGCCCGGCTCCAGGAGGATTACGCCAAGTCCATCCAGAAGATCGAGCGGGAGGCCCACGACACCCTCCGGCGGCTCTACAAGCACAACATCTTCAACGTCGACATGCCGGCCCACTCGATCCTCCAGGCGGACCTGTTCAGCGAAAAGACCTGGCAGTTCCTGGGGCTGACCCGGAAGCAGCTCATCGCCGCGGCCGGCATCGCCGGCGGAGCCCTGGGCGCAGCCCTGGACGTGGCCGCCGCCGGCCTCACCTTCGGCGTCTTCTCCGCCATCGGCGGCGCCGTGGGCGCCGGGTGGGTTGCCTTCGGCGGGGCCCGAAAACTGGCCAGGGCCAAGGTGGTGGGCATGAACCTGGGCGGCCAGCAGATGAAGGTGGGGCCCATGGAGAACATCCAGTTCATGTACGTCCTCCTGGACCGGGCACTGATCTTCTACTCCCACATCATCAACTGGGCCCACGGCCGCCGGGACTATTCGTCCGACGCCTCGACCCTCCCGGTGGTCCGGACGGACCAGCCCGCCCCATCCCAAAAAGCCGGCTTCACCGCCTCCTGGGGCGAAAAAGAACGCCGCACCTGCGCCCGCTTTTTCCAGGCCGTGAAAAGCGGCGACGAGATTAAGAAGATCAATGCGCGGAAGGAATTGCGGGGGTTGCTGAAGGAGACGTTTCAAAAGATCTCGCATAGTGAACGGAAGTATGGGTTGGTGTTGAAGGAGAAATCACAGACACTGTCTTGAACCGCAGATTGACGCAGATTAAGCAGATGCCGCAGAGAGGTTTGGGCCGCAGGGTTGACCACCCTATTGAAACGGTTGCCCCGCCAACGCCCAACGTAGCCAACTTTCTGCGAAATCATAAAAATCCGCGCGAATCCGCGGTTCAGACATTTTCATTTTCACCCCCATCCAACAACTTCTCCACCCCCGCCCGCGCCGCCCACCGCAGAAACACCATGGAAAACTCCGCTCCGGTCAGGGCCATCCCCGCGATAAAACACAGGTGGGAGAGCACGTACATGACCGGCCCGCCGATGCCCACGATCAGCGGTTCCCGCCAGTAAACCGCCAACACTCCCAGCGCGCTGATGGCCGGCCAGCCGATCACGTAGCTGAAGCCGATGGCGAAGACGCCCAGAAGAATGCGGGGGGTGGGCCGCTGTTTGAAGGCGCTCAGATCGGCCCGGTCCTCCATGGCCGACCGGACGAACTCGATCCGGGCCAGTCTCCGGCCGAGCCGGACCCGCCAGCTTTTTTGCGGTTGAAATTCTTTTCCCGAATGGATAAAGTGACCCTTTTGTCGTCAGCGCCCTTTAAGGGCGGTTGCCGGCCCGAACTGTTCAGACCGTTGCCGTTCAGACCATTATGGAGGATTCCACCAACCCATTTTGACACCATCCACCGACACGTCATCCTCATCCCCGGGTTCCGTCGACGCCCCGTGGGAGTTCTTCGACCGGATCTACTGCATCTCGCTGACCGAACGGACCGACCGGCAGGACGAGGCCCGGGCCCAGTTCGAGCGGGTGGGGTTGTCCGATCGGGTTGAGTTCGTCCTCGTTCCCAAGCATCCTGAAAATCCCGAAGAAGGCATCTTCACCTCGCACCGGGACTGTCTGCGCCGCGGCCTCGACGCCGGGGCGGAAATCCTTCTGATTTTCGAGGACGACATCCTCTTCGACCGGTTTTCCTCCGAGACCCTCCGCAACGCGGTCGCCTTCATGAAAGCGGACTCCGACTGGGATATACTGTTCATGGGGTGCCTGGTCAAGGGGATTCAGCCGACCCCCCATCCCTCGGTGGTGAAGATCCGCTATCGCTGTTCGGCCCATGCCTATATCGTCCATCGGCGGTTTGGCCGGGATCTGGCCGCCCGCTCCTGGACGGGAACCGCCTGGGACGACCTGCTCCGGGAACTGAGCCATGGCCGGGCCTACGCCTTCTCCCCCGCCGTCGCCTTCCAGAGCGAATCCCGGACGGACAACGACGCGTTGCGCGGCCTGGACCGGTTCCGGCGGCTGTGCGGCGGAATCCGGCGGGTCCAGAAGCTGAACGAATTCTACCACCGCAACAAGAAGGCCGTCATCGCAGCCCACATCGTGTCCGCCGTTGCAGGCCTGGCGGCCGCCCTGGCGATCATCCGGACATGAAAAGCGGCGCCTTCAATCTCCCCCTCTTCATCGGCGTCCTGGGGATCATCGCCCTGCTCTTCGGCGCCGGATTTTATGTCGCCCGCATCGACGCCGACATCACCGGCTACCTGCCCCGGCACACCCCCGTCATATCAGATGCCGCCTATATTTTCAAAAACCACCCCATCCAGGACCAGTTGGTGGTCGATGTCGGGCTGGACCGGGAGGACCCCGACGCCCTGGCCGCCATCGGCGACCGGGTCGAAGCCCGGTTCCGGGAAAGCGGGCTCTTTGCGGCGGTGGGAATGACGGCCTTCCGGGAGACCATCCCGGCCCTGATGCCGCATATCCTGACCCATCTGCCGGTCCTGTTCACTCAACATGAGCTGGAAACCCATGTCGCTCCCCGACTTTCACCCGATGCGGTGACGGAGCGCCTCCGGACCCTCCGGCGTCAGCTCATGGGGCTGGAGGGCATCGGCCAGGCCCGGTTCGCGGCCGTCGATCCCCTGGGGTTGAAGGATCTGGCGCTGGCCCGGCTCATCCATCTGGCGCCGGCCGGCGATGT